>PWWP01000161.1 GCA_003562075.1 Gemmatimonadota bacterium | reverse complement strand
CCCTTCACCACCGTGTCTCCCATGGTGACCTGGCCGTCGGCCCCCATGGCCACGGCCCCATCCCGTCGAACAGCCACCACGGTGGTGGCCCGGGTCTTTCTATCTTGACTCATCGTCCTCCTGAACGCCCCGGTGCAGGGGCATCGGTTCTTGGATCATCGCTTGGATCATCGCTTGGGTCATCACTTGAAGTCATCGGTCGTCGTCCAGATCCGCTTCCAGTCCGCCTCCACGGCCGGACCTCCGCGCCGTCTCGGCTCCGGATCTCCGCCCCATCTCCAATCCCGGGTCATAAACACTGTCACGACCGGGGATGTGCATCCCGGTACACCTTCTTCAGCCGGTCCATGGAGGTGTGGGTGTAGATCTGGGTCGTGCTCAGCGAAGCGTGACCCAGGAGTTCCTTTACAGCCATGAGATCGGCGCCCTTGTTCAGGAGATGGGTGGCGAAGGAGTGACGGAGGGAGTGGACGCTGGCCCGGTCATCCTCTCCGCACGCTTCCAGGAGCTCCCGGACCATCCGCTGGATGGAGCGTCGACCCAGGCGCCCGCCCCGAGCGTTCACCAGGAGGGGGCCACCTTCGCCTGATACCCCGGTCTCGGCCCGACGAGGCAGATACCTCCGAACGGCGACGGCGGCCGCCCGGGTCAGGGGTACGATCCGCTCCTTCCTTCCCTTCCCCAGGACCTTCACCTGATCCCCCACCAGGTCCAGGTGGGGCAGATCCAGGGTGTGGAGCTCCCCCAGCCGGAGACCGCTCCCGTAGAGGAGCTCCAGGGCAGCCAGGAGCCGGGTCCCCTGAAGGGTGTTCTCGCCAGCCCGGGTCTCGGCCAGATCGAAGAGGGCCTTCACCCCCTGGGCCCGGATGTAGACCGGGAGGTTGTGCTCCTTCCGAGGCGCCCGGATGGACCGGGCCGGGTTCCCCTCCAGGATCTCCTCCCGGTGAAGATACCGGAAGAACCCTCGGGCGGCGGCCAGCTTCCGGGCCAGGGTGGAACGGGCCAGATCCCGGCGACGCCCCCACCCCAGGAAGCTCCGGAGGGTGAGGCGGTCCACGTGGGACCAGGCCCAGTCGGGGGTGCCGTAGTAGCTGGTGAGGAACTCCTCCAGGTCGGCCAGGTCCCGGCGATAGGCCGCCACCGTGTGGGGCGAGAGCTGACGCTCGTCGGCCAGGTGGCGAAGGTAGTCCCGGACCTCCAGGGTGGCGGGGGCGGACACGATGACGCCCTAGCCTGGGGAGGTCGGTGACGAATGAGTGACCGGCTCCATCCCCGCTCCGGCCATCCATTCCAGAAACTCACGGGTGGCCCGCTCTCCCAGCATGGCCCGCTTCTCCCGCTTGTCTCGGATCCGCGTCTCCAGCGGATCCACCAGCCCCCAGTTGGAGTTCATGGGCTGAAAATGCTCCGGGTCGGCCTCCCGGAGATACCGGTAGAGAGCCCCCAGCATGGTGGTGGGCGGCGGCAGGATGGGCTCCTCCCCCCGGATCACCCGATCCAGGTTGATCCCGGCCAGGATCCCAGACGACGCCGATTCGGTGTAGCCTTCCACCCCGGTGAGCTGCCCGGCAAAGATGAGGTCCGGGCGATGGGGGAGTGCCCCGTGGGGGCTGAGCCGGCTGGGGAAGTTCAGGTACGCGTTCCGGTGGATGGAGCCAAAGCGGAGGAATTCGGCCTCCTCCAACCCGGGGATCATGCGAAAGACCCGCTTCTGCTCACCGAGCTTCAGGCGGGTCTGGAACCCGACCAGGTTCCACATCTGCCCGGCCCGGTCCTCCCGTCGAAGCTGGACCACGGCATGGGGCCGCTCCCCGGTCCGGGGATCCGTGAGTCCCACCGGTTTCATGGGACCGAAGCGGAGGGTTTCCGGACCCCGCTCCACCATGACCTCGATGGGCAGACACCCTTCAAAGTAGGGGACGCCCTCCCACTCGGGGCTCTGATGGACATCGGCATCGGAGACGGCGTCGATGAACGCCTGGTACTCGGCCTCCGTCATGGGACAGTTCAGGTAGTCGGCATCCTGGCTCCAACGCCCCTGGGCGAAGACCACGTCGGCGTCCAGGGAATCCCGGTCCACGATGGGGGCGATGGCATCGAAGAAGGCCAACCCCTCGTCTCCCAGCTCCCGGCGGATGGCCACCGAGAGAGCGTCGGAGGTGAGGGGGCCGGTGGCGATGATGGCCGGGCCCTGGGGGAGAGCTGTCGCCTCCTTCCGGACCAGTTGGATGTTCGGATGGGCCTCCACGGCCTCCGTCATGGCCTGGCCGAAGAGTGTTCGGTCCACCGCCAGGGCGGCTCCGGCCGGAACCCGGGCCCGGCGAGCCGCCTGGAGGAGGACCGAACCCAGGAACTGCATCTCCTGCTTCAGGGCCCCGTGGGCGTTGGCCGGGTCCTCACTCTTGAAGGAGTTGGTGCAGACCAGCTCTCCCAACCGATCCGTCTGGTGGGCCGGTGTGGCCTGGACCGGTCGCATCTCCACCAGGCGGACGGGATGGCCCCGCTTGGCCAGTTGGAGGGCCGCCTCGCACCCGGCCAACCCGCCGCCGACCACGGTGACCGGAGCATCCCCACTCCCGTCCGGGGTGTTTCCTCCCCCATCCAGGGTAGATGGCGACACGGCCCCCTGGGCCCGGGTCGTGTCAGTCACCAGAGCTCTTTCCCTTGGCCGAGGCGGCCTTCCCGCCCCCCTTGGTCCCGCCTGCCTTCTTGCCACTCGCCTTCTTGGTCCCTCCCTTGCCGGCACTCGTCTTCTTCGCCCCTCCCTTCTTTCCACTCTTCTTCTTCCCGCTCCCCTTCTTCCGCCCCCGTCGACTCCGGGGGCGCTTCCCGGACCGCTCCAGGAGCTCGATGGCGCTCTCCAGGTCCAGGGCGTCGGGGTCGTCACCCTTCTTCAGGCTGGCGTTCAGGTCGCCGTCGGTCACATAGGGGCCGTACCGGCCGTCCCGGAGTTCCACGGTCCGCCCCGTGTCCGGGTGCTTCCCGAATTCCTTGATGACGGCAGGTCCAGGTTTCTGCTTCAGGAGTTCCAGCGCCTCTTCCAGGGTGACCTGGAAGATCTTCTGGAAGGAGCCCAGGTTCCGGTACTCTCGCTCCCGGTTCACGTAGGGGCCGTAGCGACCCAGACCGGCCACCACCGGCTTGCCTGTATCCGGATCCTTCCCCAGCTCCCGGGGGAGGGAGAGGAGCTTCAGGGCCAGCTCCAGCTCCACCTCCTCGGGCTTGACGCCTTTGGGAAGGGAGGCCCGGGGCGGCTTGGAACCCTCTTCCTTCTCGCCCAATTGGACGTAGGGGCCATAGGGGCCGCTCTTCAGATAGACGGGCTTGCCTGAATCGGGATCGCTGCCCAGTTCCTGGTCGTCAGCCAGCTCACCGGGCCCGTCCATGGAGCGGGTGCTCTTGCACTCGGGGTAGGCGGAACAGCCCAGGAAGCGCCCGAACTTGTTCCACTTCACCAGCATGGGGCTCCCGCACTTCTCGCAGGTCTCCCCCTCGGCGGCCAGGATCTCCCGGACGATCTCGTCGGACTCGGCCTTCCCTTTCTGGAGCCGGTCCTGGAAGGGGGGATAGAACTCCTTCAGGAGCTCTCGCCAGTTCACTTCTCCCTCCTCCACCTTGTCCAGCTCCCCCTCCATCCGGGAGGTGAACGCCACGTCGAAGAGGTTGGGGAAGACCCGGATCAGGAGCTTGGAGACGGTGTCGCCCAGGGCCGTGGGGACGAATCGCCGTTCCTCCATCTCCACGTAGTCCCGGTCCAGGATCTTGGAGATGATGTCGGCGTAGGTGGAGGGCCGGCCGATCCCCAGCTTCTCCAGCTCTTTCACCAGCGATGCCTCGGAGAAGCGAGCCGGGGGCTGGGTGAAGTGCTGTTTGGGCTCCAGCTCCTTCAGCTCGGCCTCCTCTCCTTCGTTCAGCTCCGGAAGGGGGTCCAGGTCGTCCAGGCGCCGGTGGTCTCCGGCTTCGGTGGCCTCCCGGTACAGACGGGTGAAGCCGTCGAACTTCACCACCGAACCGGTAGCCCGGAAGGTGAAGGTCCGGCCGTCCTTGCCCGGAAGCTGGAAGTCCACCGTGGTGGTATCGTAGACGGTGGGCGACATCTGACTGGCCACGAAGCGGAGCCAGATGACCTCGTAGAGGCGAGCCTGGTCCCGCTCCAGATACTTCTTGGCCTCATCAGGGTGGAGGTGGGGGTCGGTGGGCCGGATGGCTTCGTGGGCCTCCTGGGCCCCCTTGGACTTCTTCCCACCCCAGAGGCGCGGGCCCGACGGGGTGTAGCGCTCCCCGAACTCCCGCTTCACCCAGCTCTGGGCTCCGGCGGCGGCCTGACCCGAAACCCGGGTGGAGTCCGTCCGCATGTAGGTGATGAGCCCCACCGTGCCCCGGGAGCCGATCTCCTGACCCTCGTAGAGGCGTTGGGCGTTGGACATGGTGCGCCGAGCCGAGAAGCGGAGGCGCTTGGCCGCCTCCTGCTGGAGGGTGGAGGTGGTGAAAGGAGCCGGTGGGTTCTTCCGCCGCTCCCGTCGCCTTACCGAGGTGGCCTGGAAGGGGACGTCCTCCACCGACGCCAGAACGCCCTTGGTGGTGGCCTCGTCCGGGAGTTTGAAGGACTCGCCCTCGATCTTGTGGAGCTTGGCTTCGAAGGGCTGGTCGTCTCGGAGGAGGGGGGCGGTGATGGACCAGTACTCCTCGGGCTCGAAGCGGGAGATCTCGTCTTCCCGCTCACAGATGAGTCGAAGGGCCACGGTCTGGACCCGGCCCGCCGAGAGCCCGGGGCGGATGGGTTTCCAGAGGAAGGGCGAGACCTGGTAGCCCACCAGGCGATCCAGGATTCGGCGGGCTTGCTGGGCCTCCACCTTCTTCATGTCCAGATCACCGGGTGTCTCCAACGCCGCCTTGACGGCCCGCTTTGTGATCTCCCGGAATTCCACCCGCTGGAACCGCTCCGGTGACTTCTCCAGCCCCAACTGCTCGGCCACGTGATAGGCGATGGCCTCTCCCTCCCGGTCCGGGTCGGTGGCCAGGATGACCGAGTCCACATCCTTCGCTTTCTTCTTCAGCTCAGTGAGGACCTTCCCCTTCCCCCGGATGGTGACGTACTTGGGCTCGAAATCGCCCTCCACGTCCACCCCCAGGTCCTTCTTGGGCAGATCGCGGACGTGACCCACCGAGGCCGCCACCTTGAAGCGGGGACCCAGGTATCTGCCGATGGTCCGGGCCTTGGCCGGCGACTCCACGATGACCAGGTGACGTCCGTTCGATCCGTTTGCCTTCGCCATAACGTTCCGTGTTCTCTGCTGTGTTCAGGTGGTCTCGGACTCTGCCAGGAGTCGAGACCGGAGTTCCCGGGCCAGGGAGTCCGGGGATCGATCGTCGGCCCGGAGTTGCCAGTGGGCCTTCCTGTAGAAGGGTTCCCTGCGGGCCAGGAGTTCCCTGGCCGCCTCCAGTGGATCCTCAACCTCCAGAAGGGGCCGGCGGGTCCAACTGGCCTCAGCCCGGGCCACCGCCGTCTCCGCCGATACCACGAGCCAGATGGCCAGGGTCCCCGCCCCCAGCTCCGACATCCGGTCCGGAAAGCAGGGCCAACCCCCGCCGGAAGCGATAACCGCCTGCTCCTCCCGAAGGAGACGGCAGGCGGTGCGATGCTCCAACTCCCGGAAGCGGGTTTCCCCGTCCTCGTCAAAGATCCGGGCGACCTTCCGACCGGTATCCCGCTCGATCTCCCGGTCCATGTCCAGGAAGCGCCATCCCAGGAGCCGAGCCAACCGGCGACCTACGGCACTCTTCCCACTGCCCATGAATCCAACCAGTAGGATCCGCTCCAGATCACTGGATCCGGGACGAAGGCGGAAGGGGCGCAGCCCTGGCTGACGGGCCGGTGGAGGGGTCGAACTCAGCGCTCCCCCCAGCCGCGTTCGGAAAGGTACGACAGGTAGCCATCGAAGTTCCGGCGGATCTCCGCCACCGAGTCGCCGCCGAACTTCTCCATGAAGGCGTCGGCCAGGACCAGCGCCACCATGGCCTCCCCCACCACGGCGGCAGCGGGAACGGCGCAGACGTCGCTCCGCTCGGTGGCCGCCTCCCGGTTGCTCCCGTCCCGGAGGTCCACCGAGGGTAGACGCCGTTTCAGAAGGGTGGAGATGGGCTTCATGGCCCCCCGAATGACCAGGGGTTCGCCGGTGGTGACCCCCCCTTCCAGTCCGCCGGCACCATTGGAGGAACGGACGAACCCACCGGCCCGGGTCTCCTCGTCGTCCCGGACGATGGGGTCGTGGACCTGGGATCCCTCCCGCCGAGCACCTTCGAAGCCCAGTCCGATCTCCACCCCCTTGATGGCCTGGATGGACATGAGGGCAGCGGCGAACCGCCCGTCCAGCTTCCGGTCCCAGGCGATGTGGCTGCCCAACCCCACCGGGATCCCGGTGGCCACTACCTCGAAGACCCCGCCCAGGGTGTCACCATCCTCCCGGGCCTGGTCGATGGCCGCAATCATCTCCTGGGCGGCCTCCGAATCCAGGGTCCGGACCGGCGAGGCGTCGGTGACCTGGTTCAGATCCTCAGGGAGGGTCTCAGGGGACCGGGCCTTCACCTGGCCTATGGAACGGACGAAGCTCCCCACCTGGATCCCAAACTGAGCCAGAAGCCGCTTGGCTACGGCACCGCAGGCGACCCGGGCCGCCGTCTCCCGTGCGCTGGCCCGCTCCAGGATGTCCCGGGTGTCTCGGCGGGCATACTTGAGGACGCCGACCAGGTCGGCGTGGCCCGGACGGGGCAGATACATGGGCCGGAGGGCCTTGGGGTTCTCGTCCTCCGCCGGCGGGAGATGGCTCATGGCCGTGGTCCAGTTCTCCCAGTCCCGATTCCAGATGATCATACTCAGAGGGGAGCCCAGGGTCTCGCCCAGCCGGACGCCGCTCAGGAGCTCGGCCCGGTCCGACTCGATCTGCATGCGCCGGCCGCGGCCGTACCCTCCCTGCCGCCGGGCCAGCTCCGGGTCCACATCCCGCTCCATCTGGAGGGAGAGGCCTGCCGGAAGACCTTCCATGAGGGCCGTCAGGCCCTTCCCATGGGACTCACCGGCAGTGTGGAAGCTCAGGACGCGCAGATAGGACATGGCCGACCCCTCGACGGATCAGGTTGTGGTGGAGGGGTGAAACCTGACGCCCGGTCCGGAGCATGTCCAGACCGGGCGTCCGTTGGCATGACGGTCATCTGCCGAAACACACGCGCCGGAAAGGGCGGAGGCGGGCCTCCGTGAGCACGCCGGCGTCCGTGGCGGACGACCGAGGGCGGCAGACGACCGGGGCGTGGGTGGCGGTTGGCCGGGACGTCAGCGGCGGGTGATCTGGGGGGTCACCAGGATGATGAGATCCTGCTGGGTCCGGGATTCCGAGGTGTACCGGAAGGCCCGGCCCAGGTAGGGGATGCTCTGGAGGATGGGGATCCCCACCCGGGTCTCATCCACCTCGGTGACGGTCAGGCCACCGATGACCACCGTCTCCCCGTCTTCCACCAGGACCTGGGTCTGGGCTTCCTGGGTGTTGAAGCGGTAGCCCAGCTCGATTCCCACCTCCTCGACGCCGGAGCGTTCGGCCCGGAGATCCATGAAGATGAGATCGCCGGCGGTGACCGTGGGGGTCACCTCCAGGATGATCCCCGTCTCCACGAACTCGATCTGGGGAGCACCGATGAAGAGCCCGCCATCGTCCTGCTGCTGCTGCTGGACCCCCCGGACCGGCGTCCGCTCACCCACCTGGATCCGAGCGGGACGGTTGTCCAGGACCTTCACCTGTGGGGCGGCCTGGATGTCGGAGAGCTGGACCGACTCCAGGGCTTCCACGAAGGAGAGGAGGGTCATCCGCCCCATGACGATGGAGGTGAGGAACTGGAGGCTGGGCTGGGCCACCCGTTCCCGGGCATTGCCCAGGGCGGCGATGGAGTTGCCTCGAAGGGAGACCACATTGGTACCCTCGTCCACCACCTCATCGATGTTCCCATCTCCGTCCAGGTCGATCCCTCCCGGGGTCAGGAGGTTGAGCTGGTTCCCCTGGGTGTCCTTCAGATCGTAGACCACCCCGAACTCGGCCAGATCCGTCCGGTTCACGAAGATGATCTTGGCGGCGATGGAGATCTCCGGCGTCTCCAGGTCCAGCCCCTCCAGAAGCTCTTCCACGGCCTCCAGAACCCCAGGCACGTCAGTGACCACCAGGGAGTTGGTGGAGGCGTTCACCGAGAGGCGGCCTCGGCTGCTCAGAAGGCTCTCGATGGAGCCCTGCAGGTCCGAGGCGCTCCCGTAGTTCACCCGGAAGGGCCGGGTGACGAGCTGCTCCACCTCCGTCCGTTCCGTCAGGTCCTGGAGGCGGTCCACCCGGATGATCCCTGAATCGTACTCCCGGGCCGCCAGACCGTGGGACTCCAGGATGGTCTGAAGCGCCACGTCCCAGGGCTGGTCCCGGATGTCGGCACTCACTGCTCCGGTCACCCCGGAGCCTGGCACGATGGAACGGCCTGAGAACTCGGCGAAGGTGAAAAGGACGTCCCGCATGGGGGTGTCGGTGAAGGAGACGGTGATCCTCCGAGAGAACTCGTCGGAGGCGATCCCGCTCCAGCCGGCCGGGCGCCTGCGAGCCTCGGCCGGGGCCGCTCGCTCCGCCAGAGCTCCCCCATTCCCCGCCGTGGGAGAGGTCACCTGAGTGGGCGCCTGGGAGGGGGATGATGCCTCCACCGACCAGGGCTGGAAGGTGTCCGTGCGGGTGTCCAGGGTGACCCGGACGAATCCGTCGCCATGGATCACGCTATGACCCACCGGTTCCTCCAGCTCCAGGACCACCCGCACGACTTCGGCGTCGTACTGGGAGGCCCGAACGCTCCGGACCCCGCCTCGATCCACGGCCGGGAAGCCGTCGCCGTCGCCGGTGAAGCGGGCGCCCATGAGGTCCACCACCAGCCGGTGGGGTCCTTCCATGGTGAAGTCCCGGGTTTCCACGGCACCTTCCACCCCGATGAGCAACTCGGTCCGCTCAGGTGCGGGAAGGAGCTGGATCCCGGTGACGACCCCCGACACCTCCGGTGAGGGGGCTCCGGGCAATGGAGACGCCACGGCCACCAAGAGGGCCAGCGCCAAGGCCTGTGAGGCGATGAAACGTAACATCAGTTTCCTCCATTCCCGTTCAAGTCCAGTACATCGCCGGCACGATTGCCGGAGTACCATCCCTCACCACCGCCGGTATCAGTCCCCATCTTCCTCGCCATCCTCTTCCTCATCTCCGTCGCCGTCCCCGTCGTCATCATCATCATCCGGATCAGGCGGCGGTGGGTCCGTACCCGGGTCTCCGGCCGCTTCCGGCGCCGTCCGTTGTAGCCGCATGGTGACCCGTTCCCGGAGGCCGAATTCCTCTACCTCCACATCCATCTCCCGGGGCCGGATCTCCAGGACCCGGATATTCCCCAGGGTCTGGCCTACCCGAAGCCGCTGGGTGGCGGCCCCTGGCTCCGTGGTACCAGCCACGCCCACCAGGGCCACCGAACCGCCAGGCTCGGAGGAGACGATGACCCCCAGGAGGCGAAGCTCCTCGAATCGGGGCCCGGCGTCACTCACCCCGGTGAGGGGGCGAAACGGATTCCGGCGGACGTGAGAGGGATAGTTGAACACCTCCCGCTCGAAGACGAGTTGAACCGTGTCCGGATCCTCAGGAAGGGGAGCCTGGGGGTCGGGCGCGTCCTGTCGGGCGTCCAATCCCAGGGGAACGAGCACCAGGAGAGCGAGGAGAGGGAGGATCCGGATGATCATTGGTCGTCCTCCTGGTCCTGGCTGTCACTCATGTCGTGACCGCCGTCGCCTTCCTGTTCCTCCAGGCCACCGTCGCCGTTGTCCAACTCCAGCTCCAACTCGGACTCATCCAGCTCCAGGTCGAACTGGGACACCCCATTGGGGATCACGTACGT
>PWWP01000137.1 GCA_003562075.1 Gemmatimonadota bacterium | reverse complement strand
CCGATGAAGATCATGTCCCCTTCCGTCTCCACGTCGTGCCGTTCCAGGGCTCGGATCATGGCCAGCATGTTGGCCACTGACGCTGAATTGTCGAAGATGCCGGGGGCCCGGAGGACGTCCCCGTCCCGGGTCACCGTCACATCGGTCTCCATGGGATGGACCGTATCCAGGTGAGCGGCGAAGACCAGGGTGGGCCCGTCGCCCACGCCGGGGCGGACGCCGATGACGTTGCCGATCCCGTCTGCCGAGACCTCCAGTCCCTCTGCCTCCATCTGCTGGGCCACGTAGCGGCCTCGCTCCTCCTCCATCCCTGAGGGGGCAGGGATCTCATTGATGAGGATCCACTCCTCCACCTGCGCCTCAAAGTTCTCCTCCAGCCACTCCAGGGCCTGGGCGACCCGGGGATGCTCCGTCAACTCTGGGGTGAAGGCCGAACTTCCCGGTGCCGGCAGTTGTGCCTGGAGTCCCTGGGCGCTGCTCAGGGGCAGACTTGCCCAGAGAAGGAGAGGGAGGAGTCGCCGCAGGAAGGAAGGGGATGCCGGTGAGTCGGGGTGCCGGGTGGCCATGGGCAAGTCTCCTGAACGAGGGACCGGGTGGACGCTGTCGGGGACGGATGGCGCCGGAGCGATCCTGGCTCGCCCGGTACTGGTCGTTCCCCTGACAATTTGACGCAACTTCTGGATCATGGGACTACCTCCGGCCCAGTGGCGCAAGTGCTGGCCCCAGCCTGGCCGATTCCCCAAGTTCAACCCCATGGTCCTTCCGGAGCCCTGGTCTCGAGCAGCCCTCGGGTTCCGGGCGCAGGACTGTGTCCTCTCCCCTCGTTCGGTCTCTATCCCAGGATGACTCCCATGCGGATCCGATCCCGCACCTCCGCTCTCGTCGCCGCCCTCCTCGTGGCTCTCTCCGCCTGCGGACAGGATGCCCCGCCGGAGGATGGCCAGGATGGCTCGGCAGAGGCGCCGGAGGCGGCCCTGACCGCAGAACGGGAGGTGCGCGTTCAGGCCTTCACCGATGCCCGGATCTTCGATGGCACCGGTGCCCCTGTCATGGACAACGGTGTGGTGGTGGTCCGGGGGGGCGTCATCTCCCAGGTGGGCTCGGCGGACCAGGTGTCGATTCCGGAGGACGCTGAGGTGGTGGAGCTGGGCGGGCGCTTCCTCATGCCGGGGTTCATCAACACCCACGGGCACGTGGGACCGGGAGGGGATCGTTCCGACGTCGGAGAGCAGCTTGAAATCTACGCTCATTACGGCGTGACCACGGTTCTGAGCCTGGGCGATGAGGCGGAGGTGCCTCAAGGGGAACGGTGGAGTCCGGAGCTGAACCGGGCCCGACTCTTCGTCTCTGGTCCCAGCCTGAGTCCCGAGAGCCCGGATCCTGCCGACGCCGAAGCCGAAGTGGAACGGGCCGTGGAGATGGGGGCCGACTGGATCAAGATGCACGTGAATGCCGCCCGGAACCGGGACACCTATCCCGCCCTCATCGCCACAGCCCGGGAGCGCCTCCTCCCGGTGGCCATCCACATCGAGGAGCTGGAGGACGCCAAGGGGGTGCTGGAGGCCGGGGCAACCCTCCTGGCCCACAGCGTCCGGGATGAGCCGGTGGATGATGAACTGATCCAGGGCATGCTGGAGCGGGACGTCTGCCTGGTGCCCACTCTGACCCGAGAGCTCTCTACCTTCGTCTATGCTGAGCGGCCCGATTTCTTTGACGATCCCTTCTTCCTGGAGCGATCCGCCCCTGAGGATCTGGACGACTTCATCACACCCCAGCGCCAGGCCCAGGCCACCAGCGACGGTGCCCGCTACTGGGAGGCCCAGCTTCCCCTGGCCAAGGAGAACATGGTCCGCCTCCACGATGCCGGGGTGGGCATCGGCATGGGCACCGACTCCGGGCCCAGTGGACGGTTCCAGGGCTACTTCGAACACCTGGAGATGGAGATGATGGTGGATGCCGGCATGTCCCCGGAAGCTGTTCTGCTTTCCGCAACGGGAACTGCGGCCCGGTGCATCGGGCTGGAGGGTATCCTGGGGACCATCGAACCCGGGGTCTGGGGTGACGTCGTGGTCCTGGATGCCGATCCTCGGGAGGACATCCGGAATGCCCGGGAGATCTACGGCGTCTGGACGGCGGGGAACCGGGTCCGGTAGACCGATCGATCCCTTTGCCGATGCGCTGCGGCATCGCCTTCAAGGCTCCGCCTCGCCCAGGGCCGCAAGACCCCGACGCGGCGGTCGCTCCTGTTCTTCAACAGCCTTTTAGCGGAGGACACCCCGTAGATAGTTGACTGAGTCAACTATCTACGGGGCTTCAAGGCCCCCTTCATCGGAAGGGCCTCTCAGGGAAGAGCCCGTAACCCCGGCCCCAGCCCACGATAGTTGACTAAGTCAACTATCGTGGGCGTCTCGTCTCATCTTTGATCCCCTCTGGTCGCGGGCCTCGAGCTCATCGGGTTCCAGGCCCGCTCCCGGTCATCGGGGACCCACGTTCTGGTTCCGGTTGAAGAGGTTGCCTGGATCGTAGCGGGCCTTGATCCGGGCCAGCCGTGGGTAGTTTT
>PWWP01000060.1 GCA_003562075.1 Gemmatimonadota bacterium | reverse complement strand
GGCTGAGCCCCACCGATCGCTGGGCAGGGCCCACGCCCAGGTCGGGCCGACCCAGGATCATCTGCACCCAGCCCAGCCAGTTCTGCGCATCCGGGTCCGATGGGTTCAGCTCAACGGCCCGTGCGAAGGCGCCAAGGGCGCCGGGCCCCTCGCATTGGGTGACATGGATGAGCCCCAGGGCGGTGTGCGCCTCACTCAGCTCCGGATCCAACTCCAGGGCCATCCGGGTGGGTTCCAGCGGATCCTGATCGCTCACCTGTTCAGGGTGGCCATACCATCGGGACAGGCCCAGGGTCTGACCCAGGCCGGCCCAGGCTGGAGCGTAGTTTCCGTCAGCCGCGATGGCCCGTCGGAAATATTCCTCAGCTCGCCGAAGCTCCTCCAGACTGCGCCGGGACATGTGGGTTCGGCCCTGCACGTAGAGGAGGTAGGTATCCAGGTCAGCAGCCGGGCGCCCGGCCACGGCCTTTCTCTCTCCTCCGGTCAACTCTGCCTGCAGGGTGGAGGCGATCCGGTCAGCCAACTCACTCTGGAGTTCGAAGGTGGCGGCCTCCGAGAACTCCCGGTCGTAGGTTTCGGCCCAGAGGTGTCGATCCCCCGACACCTCGATGAGCTGGACATTCAAGCGGATCCGATCCCCGACCTGTTGTACGCCCCCCTCCACGATAGTCCCTACGTCCAGCTCCTGGGCAATCTCCGCCACCGACGCCGCGCCACCCACATATGGCAGAACGGAGGTCCGGCAGATAACAGTAAAGGCCCGGATGCGGGAAAGGCGGGTCAGGAGGTCATGATGGAGCCCCGAGGCGAAGGCGCTGGCGCCCGGTTCCCCCCCCAGCTCCACGAAGGGGAGAATCGCGATGCGGTAAAGGTCGGGGGGCCTGGAGGTGGACTGCGCCCCAGGGTCGGTCCCCCCTTCGTGGACCGGGCTCTTCAGTTCTTCCAGCAGTGATCGAAGCTCCCGGCCGGGCCCAATTCCCAGCTCATTCTCCAGGAAGCGGATGTGGCCCTGGCCTACCTCCAGGGCTCCAGGCACGTTGTCGGCCGCCCTCAGCGCCTCCATCCAGGCCATGACCAGATGGGAGTTGGCCGGCTCGTCCTGAGATCGCCTTGCCCACCAGCGGACCGCCTCTTCCCGGTTCCCCTGGACCACAGCGTCATGGGCCAACGACTCCAATGCTTCCCGATAGAGGGTCTGGACCTGGTCTCGCTCCCGGTCCATCCAGTGGTCGAAGGCCGAGGATCCCCGGATCCAGAAACCATCGAGGAAGGGACCCCGGTAGAGGGAGACCGCCTGGGCCGGGTCCCCATGGGACAGCGCATTCCGGAGGTCCAGGAGATCACAGGGGAGCCGGTCAGTCGCCAAGGCCAGATGGTCCCCAATCGAGGTGACGACGTCGGGATCCAGGGCCCGTCGCAGCCGATGCAGACAGGTATTCAACCGGTTCCGGGCCACCTTCTCCGGTGATTCGGGCCAGAGGAGCCCCACCAGACGCCCACGGGTGACGCCGGCCGGTGCCGCCGCGGCCAGGACTGCCAGGAGGGCCAGGGAGTGGCGATGGGCGGCAGCTCCCCCCACGGGGGTGCCGTCCTCCTCCACCACCGCACCGCCCAGCAGCCTGAGGTGAAGCATGGCAATCCCATGTGACGGAGATGTGATTCTGACGAAAGTGCCGGGTGACCCGCCCCGACTAACGTATGACAACCGTTCGCATTGGGACATGTTTACCCCAACCGAAAAGGAGTCATTCCATGCGAAATACCAACCCAGTCAGCAGGATCCTGAGATACCCGGCCGTGGCCATGGTGGTCGCGCTGGCCCTGGCAGCCTGCGACCGCCAGGACGTGGTCGCTCCGCAGGAGAGCGTCACCGAGCAACAAGCCCAGCCGGGCCCGGCAGCCATCAGCGACGCCAATGTGGTGGAGATCATCGCCACCCATCACGGCGACGACTACGTCTTCGAGATGCCCGAGACCCTTCCTACCGGATGGACTACCTTTGAGCTGGACAACCATTCCGAGTCCACCCACTTCGCCTTCTTCGCCAAGGTGCCCGATCAGGCCATCCGAGGGGCCGAGGATGCGGACCAGGAACTCCTGGACTACTGGATCGAGAATGTGACCGTCCCGTTCCAGGGCCTCATGGATGGGATCCTGGACCAGCGCGATATGGACGAATTATTCGGTGAATTCATCGGATCCGCCGCTGGCTGGTTCTTTGACCCCGGTCCCACCCCGGCCGGAGGTCCAGGATTCGTGGCCGGGTTGGAGAGCACCCGGACCACCGTCTACCTGGAAGAGGGCCTCTACATCGTGGAGTGCTACGTGAAGGACGCCGACGGGCAATTCCACTCGGCCCGGGGGATGATCCATCTCCTGGAGGTGGATGGCAGCGTGACCTCCCCTACCCCTGAACCCCGGGGAACCGCCCAGGTGACGGTGGCCTCCACCGGAATCGAGGCCGAGGATCGGATGCGTCCCGGCCTGCACAATGTGCGGGTGGATTTCGCCGATCAAGCGGAGTATGGCCACCTCCTGGGCCATGACCTCCACCTCATCCG
>PWWP01000307.1 GCA_003562075.1 Gemmatimonadota bacterium | reverse complement strand
CAGGGCGGCATAGAGTTGGTCCTGGGTGGCGTGGGGATCGAAGTAGCGCTCGGCAAAGGCGATGACTTCGGCTTCATCAAAGAGCCCGAAGTCCAGCAGGCGACGCTCTGCATCGTAGAGAAGGTTGGGGTCCGTGCCCTCCGAGAGGATGGTGGTCTCGTAGTAGGGGTCAAAGGCCTCCTTGAGGACATCGGCTTCGTTGGCGAAGTCCAGAACCATGGTCTCCGACTTGTCGGGATGGACCCGGTTCAGGCGCGAGAGCGTCTGGACGGCATTCACCCCGCCCAGCTTCTTGTCCACGTACATGGTGTGGAGCAGGGGCTGGTCGAAGCCGGTCTGGAACTTGTTGGCCACGACAAGGAACCGGAACGGGCTGGTGCCGAAGGTGCGAGCGGTCTGGACTTCGGGGAGCCCGTTCATCCCGGGCTCGGTGTAATCCTTCCCTTCGTCATGCACCGTTCCGGAGAAGGCCACCAATGTCTTGTAGGGGTGGCCCTTTTCGGCGAGGCAGGCATCCAGGGCCAGCTTGTACCGGACGGCGTGGAGCCGGGAGCGGGTTACGATCATGGCCTTGGCCTTGCCGGCAATCCGGTGGGCCACCTGGTCGTGGAAGTGCTCCACCATGATCTCCACCTTCTGGGCGATGGCGTGTTCATGCAGGTCCACGAAGGACCTCAGCAGGTAACTTGCCTTGCTCTTCTCATACCTTGGATCATCCTCGATGATCTTCTGCAGCCTCCAGTAGGTATGGAAAGTGGTGTAGTTCTCAAGGACATCGAGAATGAACTTCTCCTCGATGGCTTGCCGCATGGAGTAGAGGCTGAAGGGATCGTAGGAGCCGTCGTCCCTGCGGACCCCGAACAATTCCAGGGTCTTCGGCTTGGGCGTGGCGGTGAAGGCGAAGGTGGAGACGTTGGGCAGGGGTCCCCGCTGAGCCATCTCCTTGAGAATCCGATCCTCCGTGTCCTCGGGCTCCGTGGCATCCGCCTCTTCCGCCTCCTCGAGCGTGGTGGCGGAAAGGACGGTGTTGAGATGCTTCTTGCTCTCTCCGGACTGGGACGAATGGGCTTCGTCGATGATGACGGCGAAGCGCTGGCCGGGGAGGGCTCCGATCTCGTCGGCGATGACGGGAAACTTCTGAAGCGTGGTGACGATGATGGTCTTACCGCTCTCCAGGGCTTCTTTCAGTTTCCGGGAAGTGGTGTCGATGTTCTCCACCACCCCTGCCGTCTGCTGGAACTGAAGGACCGTGTTCTGGAGCTGCCGGTCCAGCACCCGCCGGTCGGTTATGACGACGATGGAGTCGAACACTCGCCGGTCCTGATCGTCATGGAGGACCGAGAGCTGATGGGCAAGCCAGGCGATGGAGTTGGACTTTCCGCTTCCTGCCGAATGCTGGATCAGGTAGCGTCGGCCCACGCCCTCCTTCTGGGCGTGGTCCACCAGTCGGCGGACGGAGTCAAGCTGATGATAACGAGGAAAGATGAGGAAGCGCCGGCCCGTCTTCTTGCCGTCCTCATCCATCTCCTCGAAGGGATGGATGAAGTGCTGGATGAGGTTCAGGACGCTGTCAGGAGCCCAGATCCGTTCCCAGAGATACGAGGTGGCGTACCCTCCCTTGGTCGGTGAGACCTCGGGGTTCCCGGCTCCTCCGAACTTCCCCTGGTTGAACGGAAGAAAGCGAGTGCGTGGCCCGGCAAGCTGCGTCGTGACGTAGACCAGATCCGGATCCACCGCGAAATGGGCCAGGCACCGTCCGAAGGAGAAGAGCGGTTCCCTGGGATCCCGGTTGAACTTGTACTGCTTGATGGCGTCCTCTACGGTCTGGCCCGTGAGGGCGGTCTTCAACTCGGCCGTGAAGAGGGGGATGCCGTTGAGAAAGAGGGTGAGATCCAGGGTGTTCTTGTGTTTGTCGCTGTAGTGAAGCTGGCGCACCACTGAGAAGAGGTTCCCCTGATAGAGCCTTTGAAGCTCCCGGTTGAGTCCGGAGGAAGGGCGGAAGAAGGCCAGCTCGAACCTGCAGCCGCGGTCCTTCACCCCCCTGCGGAGGACATCCAAGGCTCCGCGCTTCTCGATCTCTTTGGATATTCGAGCGACCAGCTTCTCCTTCGACTCCGCGCCAAAATGCTCCTGGTACCTGGTCCAGGTCTTGGGCTGTGTGGCCAGGACGAAGTCCAGGAGATCCCGGGGGATCAAGCACCGGTTGCGGTCGCATTCGGTTGGAAGACGCCGGCGGTATCCCCCGGGGACTCCTTCGCCGTACTGGGGCCGGGGTTCCCGGATGCGGGAAGGCCCCTGGGGACACTCGTCCTCCCCACCGGCCAGGAGTGCGCACTCAATGGCCTCTTCGAACGCTTTCTCGGAAATGACGGGTGTCATGCGGCGACCTCGTCTCGGACGTCGATCTTCCCCGTCACCGCCGCCGAAATGAGGGCGGTGCGGTACTCCTTCAGCAGATCGATGGCCCGTTGGATCTTGGACTTGAGGGTGTCGATTTTGGCGGTTTCGCGGTCAAGGTAGGCGGTGATGGCCTGTTGTTCGGGGAGGGGGGGGAGGGGGATAGGGAAGTT
>PWWP01000122.1 GCA_003562075.1 Gemmatimonadota bacterium | reverse complement strand
TCAAAGAAGAAGCCCGCAAAGTGCTTGAATACTTCGAATCGGGTATAATCGAAAACATATACTTCAACGATAACCACGATGCGGTAGTAATCTTCAACTCTGAAAACAGTGAAACAGCACAAGCTCTTCTGAACGGATTGCCGCTCGTTACCGGTGGATATATTTCGTTCGATATTATGACTCTTCATCCGTACACCGGATTCTCACGACTGCGCACATAGTTCTCACTAAATTTGTAAATTATTATTTCGTTTATTTTAATATTTGCTCCCCGACCTTTGCGTTCTTTGCGGTGAATAGTAACATTGTATTCAGCACAACGCTAAAAGTCTACACAATCCCAAAAACGCAAAGGACGGAGAGGAACGCAGAGATTTTTTGCATAATAATAATCTTGAATTCTTTCACAAATTTCTCTATCCTATGTACAATACATATCATCCCATTACAAAAATCCTATCGGATAAAGGAAAAAACCAATTTTCTTCTACATTTTTTGCATGAAAGAAAATTACTATTAAATTTATTTCAGATACCGGTAGACTCAACAGCGAATAATTGATTGATTATTCCCCACAAACACTTTTGTTTCATCTCAAACAGAGAGGTCCACCATGAAAACATCGTTTACTCCCCTGCTGATTTTGTTTTTCCTCCCGGTCGTTGTTTTTTCCCAGGACCGGATAACAGGATACAATTTCGCTACCCGCTCTGAAGTCATCGCACAAAACGGCATGGCTGCAACCAGTCACCCGCTTGCCACACAGGTTGCAATCGATATTCTCAAACAGGGCGGCAGTGCCGTCGATGCAGCGATTGCCGCGAACTCGATGCTCGGTCTCGCAGAACCGACCGGCTGCGGTATCGGCGGCGATCTGTTTGCCATCGTTTGGGATGCGGAGACCGGACAACTTTACGGACTCAACGCAAGCGGACGCTCACCCAAATCACTCACGCGTGAATACTTCATCGAGAACGGATACGATATGATACCCCAGCGCGGTCTGCTTCCGGTAAGCGTGCCCGGCGCAGTCGACGGATGGTTCGAGCTGCACGGTAAGTTCGGCACGCTTGCTATGGAAGACATCCTCGCTCCCGCAATACACTACGCTCGTGAAGGACATCCGGTCCACGAGCTCATCGCATATTATCTCGAACTTTCGGGGAGGATTCTCGGTGAATATCCCAATTTCAAAGAGACCTACATGCCCGACGGCCGTATGCCGGCGAAGGGTGAGATATTTAAAAATCCCGATCTTGCAAACACATACGAAACCCTCGCCCGTGAAGGACGCGACGCATTTTATAAAGGCGATATCGCACACACAATCGACGAGTATATGCAAAAGCACGGCGGCTTTTTGTCATATGATGACCTTGCAGCTCACACATCCGATTGGGTCGATCCTGTTTCAGTAAATTACCGTGGATACGATGTATGGCAATTACCGCCGAACACCCAGGGTATTGCCGGCCTGCAAATCCTGAATATCCTCGAGGGATATGATATTGAGAATATGGGATTCGGCAGTGCCGAGTACATCCATCATTTTGTAGAGGCAAAGAAACTTGCATTCGAGGACCGGGCACGGTACTATGCGGATATGGACTTTGAAGATGTACCCGTCGACTGGCTCATCTCAAAAGAATACGCCGACGAACGGAGAGAACTAATCGATCCCGATCGTGCAGCACGGCGAGTGGATCCCGGCGACCCCGATGCGCAAAACACTATCTACCTTACCACTGCCGATAAGGACGGCAATATGATCTCCCTCATTCAGAGTAATTACCGTGGGATGGGATCAGGTATGACACCGTACGGATTGGGATTTGTTCTGCAAAATCGCGGCGAAGCATTTAACCTTGAAGAGGGATACTTAAACACCTTCGAGCCGGGCAAACGTCCCTTCCACACAATCATACCAGGTTTTATTACAAAAGACGGCGAACCATACATCAGCTTCGGTGTGATGGGGGGCGGCTTTCAACCGCAGGGACACGCGCAGATAGCCATAAACATCATCGACTTCGGTATGAATCTGCAGGAAGCCGGCGATGCACCCCGCCTGCACCACGTCGGATCATCCGAACCGACCGGACAGCGAATGACCGACGGCGGCAGGGTTTATCTCGAGACCGGCTTCGACTGGGAAGAGATCAGATCGCTCATACAAAAAGGACACACCATCCAGTGGAATCTCGGCGGTTTCGGCGGGTATCAGGCAATCAAGTACGACCGTGAAAACGGTGTGTATTACGGCGCTTCGGAGTCAAGAAAAGACGGTCAGGCAGCCGGATATTAAACCAAGAACTTCATATCCGCTTAGTTCACGAAGGGGCACCAATAAATACAGTCCCGGTGCCTCTTCGTGTTATTCGTGGTCCCCGCACAACTATTGACAATACGCAAAATATTGCTATATTGCCATTAATACACAGGGGAAGCCGTACCACCCCATCCAAATGGAAACGGAAAAATACAGAAGATATCCTACCATGCCGATTCTGTATTGGGAGAAAGATTATAATAAGATTTAATAAACCATAAGGTTTACTACACGAAATAGTACGAC
>PWWP01000340.1 GCA_003562075.1 Gemmatimonadota bacterium | reverse complement strand
GCAGGCAGGCCGCGCAGTAGCAGGTCCGCGACCTCCTTGTTCCCGATCTCCCGGCGCAGGAGCATCTCGATGTCCGCAGGCTCGTCCTCGTCACCGAAGGCGTGCGCCACCGCCCACCACATGACCATCGGGATTGGCAGGCCCAGCATGCCGCCCACGGTGCCGTGCATCATCATCAGGTAGCCGAACTGTGCGCGTGCCAGCTTACGCTCAGCGGGGTTCGCACCCTTGAACGCCTGATACATCACGCGGGTCAGAAGGCCGATCTGGATTAGCTGGAACTTCCTGAACTGCGTAACCAGCTTGCCCGCAGGGATCATGGAGATCAGGCGCGGTGCGTTGACCCCGGAGTAATCGCCCTGCGTGGTGGCAACCGTGTGGATGGCGAACTCACGTGCCTCAGCCATGCGCGCATCTTCCGACATGCTCGGCGCGCTCTTGCGCAAACGCTCAAGCTCCAGTTCGTACGACACCATGGCGGTGACGCCACGGTTGAACAGTTCCACCGTTCGCACGGCACCAACCATCTTGGTGTGCACTGCGTTTACCGTACGTCCTGCTCTGGTTTTGGCGTCCTTGAACGTGCCAAGGTCCATGGCGATACCCACGTCGAGCAGGCCGCGCATCTGCAGGTCTTCAAACAGCTGCTTCTTGGACGGGTCGTTCTCGATCTGGATCAGCTGCTCTGGGTCAAGCAACCCGCCGTCCTTGGTCGCACGGTACAGCTTCAGGATGCGCGGGTAGGCCTGCGCCATCTTCGCCATGGCCTTGGCCCCACCAAACTTACCCGCGAGCATGGGGTAGGTCAGCATGAACGGCTGCGTGCTGTTCTGGATGTAGTACGCCGGGTTGGACATCAGCATCCACACCGACGTGGTGCCCATGGCCTGCGCGATGACCGGGTGATCTTGGTAGTCCAGTGCCTGCGCGTGGCGGGACAGCAACTCGTTCAGCGCCATCATGCGCTCGCGGCGACCGGGACCTGCCTTGTGCGCCTGCTCCTTCATCTGCTGGATCAACTCACGCGTACTCGCGTTGGTGTCCAGTGCCGCAGACAACGCAGCGATACCCGTACCCTGCTCGATGAACGCGCGCAGCATGTCAGGGTTGGCTCCACGTACACTCATGCGCTCAAGCTCGGACTTGCGCGAACTGGACTCAGCCAAAGCCGTGATGTACATGCGGTCCAGCGCGCCCATGATCTTGTCCTTGACGCCCTTGGCGACGTCGGGACCCAAGTCAACCTGCTGCTTCAGCTTGTTAATCATGTCGAACGGGATTTCCTCGTTCAGCATCTCCTGCTGACGCTCCCGTGGGTACGGCGCGGGGAACTCGATTGTCGAGTCACCTGTCTCGCGCCGCAGTAGCTCTTGGAACGTCTCACGGGTGCGCAGCGCGGTGCGCTCGTTCTCCTCGAACAGCACGACGTAGTGCTTGAAGTCACCCTTCAACTGGCGGATGCGCGTACGGTCCCCAGCGGCCTCGGCTTCCCGCAACTGCGGCGACTTGTACACCACGGCCCACTCACCCCAACGGCGCAGGGGCAGGTACGCGTTACGGAATCCCTGCTGCTTGGTGTCGTGGTCCCGCAGTGCAGCATCGCGCTCGGCTTCCTGCACCTTGCGCTGGTTGGGCGTCTTGGCGGCAGCGATCAGGCGGGCGTACGAGGTTTCGATCTCGCCACGGATGTGCTTCTGCAGGTTGCTGTGCATGGTGTGCGCATGCTGGAACATCGCAATGGCGGTGCGGCGGACAGTCTCCTGCTGGTTTGCCGGGAAGCTCGCAACCATCTTCTCGAACGCTTCGGCGGTCCTGCTGTTGGGGTCGTAGTTGTGCTTCTGCAGCCACGTCGGCTCGAATCCCCACTCCTCCCGGTACGCGGACATGTACAGGAAGTCGTTGAACGCCTTGCGGTGCTTGCGATCCCACTTCTTCGTGGGGGCCACGATGTGCTGGATTTGCGTCAGGTACCCACTGCGGATCGCAATCTTGCCGGTCAGCATGTTGAAGTACGGCTCGGCAGCGGTCAGCCCATGGCGCTTCACCCAGTCCACGATCTCTCGACTGAACGACGTCACGCCAGCGGCCTTGAGCAGCTTGCCCTGCAGGTCCTTCCACCACCACTGGGTGGACTTGGGCATCTGGCGAATGAGCGGGTTGGCACTGACCGCAGCGCCCGCGACGGAGAACATGGACACGCCCTTCTCGATGGCCTGCTCACGGACAGCGTCGGAGAGTTCTATGGACGGCTGCTCCAGTTCCTCCGCGACGATCTCGGAATACGTCCACCCCGGATGTGCGCTGACGATCTCTTCAGCTTCCGTCCTGTCTGTGATCTGATCCCGCTGTTTGCGCCCATACTCATCACGGACGATAAACTCCTGCTCACCCGGCAAGAGGGTCGTCACCAGCTTCGCGTCGCCGCCCATAGCGCGGACGGCTTTCTGAAGCGCCTTGGGCACCTGCTGGTCGTAGACCGGGATCAGACGGTCGTCCTTACCCCAACGCGCCGATTGCTGCTCTCCGGTGGTCCACGCAATACGGGCGAAACCTTCATCCGCCGCCCAGCGGATCAAG
>PWWP01000178.1 GCA_003562075.1 Gemmatimonadota bacterium | reverse complement strand
TCGATGCCCACCAGGTTGTGGACCATGAGGAGGTCGAAGTGGTCGGTCTGGAGGCGCTGGAAGGACCCTTCGATCTCAGCAAGAGCGTCCTCTGGCTCCTCCTGCCGGACCTTGGTAGCCAGAAAGATCTGGTCCCGGTTCCCCAGCTCGGACATGATAGCCCCCAGGACGGTCTCGGCATTCCCGTAGGAGGGGGCAGTGTCCACCAATCGGCCTCCCAGCTCGGGAAGGGCCCGGATGACCTCCCGGAGGGGGGCCAGCTCCGCCTCCGAGGTACCTACGTCGTAGCGCCGGGCCGTCCCGATCCCGATGATGGGGATCTCCTCTCCTGTGGAGGGGATGGGCTTGGTGTAGAGCCCATCGCGGGACCGCTGAGGCAGGAGGCCGTGACTCGAGGCATGAGCAGGAAGACGCCCCAGTGCCAGGCCGGCTCCAATTCCCAGCCCTACCTGAAGGGCTCTGCGGCGGGTGATGGGTCGGTTGATCATGTCGTCCATGGCAGCACTCCCTGGGCTTTGATTCAGAGATTCGTCGGGGATCAAGGAGATCCTGTCCCGAGACCGTGTTCGAGATGAGGGCGCGTCGTTCGATGGTCAGGCCCCATTCGCAGAAAGGGGATGGGGTGACCGCCAGGAACGTTAACTGCCAGGCGTTCGGCCCAGGGCCTCCAGGAGCGCCTGGGCTTCCGGGTGATCTGGTTCCAGTTCAAGAACCGTTTCCAGGCTTGAGATGGCCTCTGCCACACGCCCCTGCTCCAGTTGCAGGAGGGCCAGACTGCCGTGGCCGGAGGGATTGGACGGGTCGCCGTGGACGGCCAACTGAAACGACCGCTCGGCCTCCACCAGGTCGCCTCGGGCCATCTGGAGTGACCCGAGCTGGACGGCGGCGTCTCCGGCCAGGGGATCCAGGCGGACCGCCTCCCGGAAGGCGGCCTCCGCCGCTTCCTCCTCGCCCAGAGTCAGGTGGATGACCCCCAGGTTGAACCATGCCTGGGGACGCTGCAGGGGGGCCTCCTGGACCAGCCGCCGAAGGTCGGCCTTTGCTTCATCCACGCGACCCAGACCGAAGAGGACCTGGGCCCGCTTCCCTCGGGCCTCCAGAAGCCTGGGTTGGATCTGCAGAGCCTGCTCCAGGTGGTGGAGTGCACCCTCTGGATCTCCCAGGCGCTCTTCCATGAGGGCACCCAGGAGGAGGTGGACCCATGGATCGTCAGGAAACCGTTCCAGCGCTTGGAGGAGGATGGAGCGGGCTTCCGTGGTGGCTCCCGTTTCCATGAGGGCGCGGGCGAAGGCCAACTGTCCTGCCGGGGTGGGTTCACCTGGACTGCGTTGGGCTGTTCTCCCTGCCGTCATGACCTGAGGTAGATAGCCGGGGTGGCGATGCATGGTCTCGTAGAGCTGGAAGAGGGCGTCGGCCCGGTGGGCTGCCTGCTCGGCTTCCGTGCGGTGATCGGGATCGCTTGGGTCCACCGGACGGGCCAGGGGGCTCACCTCCACCAGGGCCAGAGGGTCAGGCGATTCAATGACTGACCGACCTCCCTCCGGGTCCAGGGGCGGACCGGGTTCACGCTGAATCCAGTGGTCGGTGAACCGGACATGGGGCACGTCGCTGGTGCCTCCCCGGCTCATGTGGCACGAGACGCAGTCGCCGGAGCTGCCCTCCTGAGCTAAACCGTCCCTCCCGTGTCGGGAGCAGAGGGGACTTGCCGTGCCGTCGCCTGCGGAATGCTCCCCATTCCCGGTATGACATGCGCCGCATTGTCGCGCAAAGTGTTCCGGTGGCAACTCCTGGTCCGGAGTGTGGGCCGCATGGCAGGAAAGACAGGTCATCTCGCTTTCCTGGTAACATGCGCTCCGGGCCAGGCGAATGGGATGGGAATCGATCCCTACCCATTCCGGGTCCTGGAACTGGAGGGTTGGAACGTGGACCGTTCGGTTCTCAGCCAGGGCCATGCCGGGCCGGAAGGTGGTGGGGTCCTCGCCCTCTGGATGGGTCACGATTCCGGCAAGGTGGCACTGGAGACAGATGGCCATCTCACGCTCCCGATCCAGGCGCGTCGGTGTGATGATCCAAGGATCGGACCCTTGGCGGGAGACCAACCCCGTCTCTCTTTCATCAGCCTCTTTCTGGTGGCCCTCCACGTGGGCTCGCCCGGGTCCATGGCAGCGCTCGCAGGAGATGGGACCAGGTGATTCGGCGTAGGCGTTCTGCGTGTGCGGCTCCAACACGGGAAGGTCGGTGTGGCAGGCCAGGCACTGGAGGATGAGGGGGCGACTGAAACGATCGTTGATCTCAGCGAACCCAGGGCTCATGCCCCATCGTTGGTCGGTGGAGTACCAGGTAAGGGGGAGCTGAGTGATGCGTCCGTTCTCAATGGTGAGGAAGGAGCGGGTCTGGTTCCCCGAACCGATGACCAGGTGGGCTTCTCTGGATAACTCGTGGAGGGTGGAGCCATCGGGACCGTCCAACGTTTCTTGTTGGCGAGGCTCGTCGGGCCCGGGTGAGACGTTGTAGAGGAGCCCATCGGCAGGGCTTGAAACTCGGGCATCCCGCTTCCATTCGGGGCCTGGTGGTATTTGCCTCCAGTCTGCAGGATCTTCTTCCGGTGAGAGTTGGGAGAGGGAGCGGCCGTGGTTGGTCCGTCGGTATTCCTGGAAGATCTCCCGGTGGCAGGATTCACAGGTGGCGTCCCCCACATATCCCGGATCCAGGGAACCCAGGTGTCGGTCCATCATGCCGGGGTCCGAAGCCACCGGAGGACCGGACGAAGCGTCTCCGCACCCCATGAGGAGCACGGATGTCACGAGTACGCTCAGGAGGAGGGGGTTGGGGTGACGTCGCAAGGGCGCAGATTCAGAGCGGGTCGCCGGGACCAGGCCCTACGGGCCCCGTATCGGTCCCGCTTCCGGTGAGGGAACGAAGGACGAGAAGAACCCCTGCAACCAAGCCTCCGGCTACCACGCCGGTCCGTGTCCTGGAGAACTGTCGCTCCTCCACTTCGAGGACCTGTGAGCGATGCAGTGAGAGGGTGTCCCTTCGTCCTTCGAAGGGCGTGCCGGCGTAGACGGCACCCCAGGCCACATCCAACCTGAGAGAGTCGGACGGGAGGGCCACCACCCGGCCCTCCAGAGTCCGAACCGAACGACCCGTGGTGGTGGAGAGCTGGTCCGATGCCGTCGCAGATAGACGGACTCTGACCTCGGACTCAGGGGTGAGCCCCTCCTCGTGGATGGGCGCATAGCTGAAGCACCCGGAAAAAACGAGAGGGAGGATCAGCCACAGCCCCACCCGCCATGGGGTGGGGCTGTGGGAAACAGGAGCAGTGCGATCCTCCGTCAGCACGTGCCGATGATGTAGCAGTTCGAGTTCCGTTCAATCTGAGCGATGGGGAAGAGCGTCCCAGGCCGAGTCGCTGCTTCCTGACTTGAGCTCCAGAGGAAGGACTGGGTGCCGAAGCGATAGTGATCGCCCAGCCGGCGACCGGTCAGGTAGAGGTTCGCCTTCCGGCTGTGCTTCAGAAGCTCAAGCGCATCCATCTGTCCATCATAGGGCGTCAGGTCGTCCATGGCACGCAGATGGTTGATCTCTTCGGCGAAGCCTTCCTCGTCTCCCGCCGCAAGCGCCGCTTCGGCCAGGATCAGTCGGAGCTCCCGGGCCGAGACCACGGTGATGGAGCCATACTGCCGAGCCCCGGCGGCGTCGGTGATGATCTCCTGGGCAATGGGACTTACCACCTCATCGATGGGATCCAGGAGGGTGACGGCGGCTACCTGCTTGTCATCTTCGGTGGGACTCACGTAGAGGTCGGAGGGCCGCAACTCCAACCGCTCATTGACCCATTGGCCCCACTCGTTGGAGACGGTGGCGCTGCTGAATCCCAATTGGAAGCGCCAACCTGGATCCACAGCCGCCAGGACCGCACGGGCGTCAGCCACCGCCTGGGGATCGTTGATGAGCGGGGCGCTGGGGGTTGAGCCTGCCGGGGTGAAAGTGGCCCGGACGGCACGGGCATGGTAGGTCCGAGCCCGCTGAGCCCGGATGGTGTTGGCCAGAGACGCGTTCCCCTCGGCCTGTGCGATCTCCAGTCCCTGATCCAGGCGGGAGATGGCCTGATCATAGAGGCTGGTCATGTTCCCGGGGCCCAGAGGTGGACCGGTCTCGATCCTGTCGGAGATGACGAAGTCCTCCCAGAGGTCGGCTACCTGAGTGTAGATCATGCCCGAGTAGAGGTAGGACCGGGCCAGGAGGGATCGATCGGTCAGGACGCCTTCTTGATCGAAGGCCGTCAGCTGGCGGATGGCTTCATCCGTCATCCAGCGTCCTTCGGTGATGAAGGGCCAGGCGGCGTCGGTGAACTCATTGGAGGCATCCCGGAGTCCTCCTTGCTGGAGCTGGATCCAAGCGTTCCGCGAGCCGGTGAACTGGAGTTCGTCGGAAGCCGACGCATGAAGCAGGGTCATGTGCCCCCACGCCCGGCTCATCGTGGCCAGGGCTCCGTTCACCAGGGCCCCGGCGGCTGCAGGTGATTCCAGATCCTCCTGGACCAGACTGTTGGGGTTCTCCACGTCCAGGAGGCCGTCACACCCGACCACGCCCAGTAAGAGGACGAGGGGGAGGACAAGGAGTGGGGTCCCACCCCTTCGACGCGGGAACCGGTTGGAAGGGACAGGACTCGGTGTGTGCTCGGCACTTCGGGTCATGGTTCCATCTCTCCGGACTGAATGTATGCAGGTGTCGGCGCGCATCAGAAGCCTGCCCGTATGGAGAAAGAGAGGCGGCGCGGGAGGGGAACGCCCCAGGCCACGGTTCCTTCTCCGAAGTTGTTGGTCAGTCCCCCTCCGTCTCCTCTGGAGGTGTAGTTCAACTCAGGGTCACTTCCGGGGAACTTGGTCCAGAGGGCCAGGTTCCGGCCGGCTGCGGTGAAGGAGAGGTTGTCGGCCCCGAACCGCTCGGCCCATTGGGAAGGGAAGCGGTAGGTGAGACTGACTTCCCGGAGACGGAGCCAGTCGGCTTCGTGGATTTCATTCAGTCCGTCATAGGGGGAGAGTCCCTGAAGCTCACGGACCCACTTCTCTGCCGCAGCCACCCGGTCCTCCGTGGTGGAGGCAGGGTTGGTGAGGATGGCCTCCACCTCGGCGGCCTCCACGTTGTTGCGACCGATGAGGGGATGTTGGCGCCGGAAAGCTCCGTCCAGGTCGTGGATGTGGAAGTTGCCGAAGCGATACTCGAAGGAGGTGTTCAGCGAGAAATTGTTGTAGAAGGTCATGTTGGCCCCGAAGGACCCCTGCCAGTCCGGTACGGGCTTCCCGATGTAGTGGAGGAGGGCATCGGGGGTGCCACAGTCCAGGACGTAGGGCTCCAGGGCGTCGGGGCTGAGCGGGCTGGCCAGCAGCGAGGTGAGCTCGGCTCGGGACAAGGGCTGGCAGTCGCCCAGGTGGACCGGGATCTCTACACTCTCATCCAGAAAGGGCCCAAAGAAGGCGCCTGGGTGGTATCCTTCCTGGGTGAATTGCCGGTAGCGAGCGTAGGAGCCTCCCACCTTCAGTGCCGGCGCCCCACCCAGATCCGTGATCTCCTCCCGGATGAAGGCTCCGTTGGCGAAGACGTTGGCGGAGAAGTTGGGGCGATTGATCCCCACCATGTCCACTCCGATCTCCACCCCCCAGGACTTCATCTCTCCGATGTTGTCCAACTGGGGGAAGCGGAAGCCACCGGAGGGGGAGAACTGCCGGTCCACCAGGACGTCGGTGACGGTCCGGTTCCAGTACGTGAAGTCCAGGGATGCCCGATCCTGGAAGACACCCACCTCCGCGCCCATCTCCCACTCAACGGCCACCTCGGGACGCAGATCAGGGTTCCCCAGATTGTCCGGGGACACCCCTGATCCTTCCAGGGAGGCCAGGGGGGAGAAGGTTGTGAACTGATCGAAGGCACCGGGCTGGAGACCCGATTGTCCCAGGGCGGCGCGGAGCCGGAGGGTGGAGATCCGGTCTCCTGCCCACCAGTCCAGCTGACTGGGGATGATGGAGGTGCTCACCTTGGGGTAGAATGCGCCTCCCGCCGTCTCACCGAAGGCCGAGTGTTGATCGTACCGGCCTCCTGCGGTAAAGAAGGCGAAATCGCGGAATCCGAACTGGTTCTCAGCCAGGAGACCCACGTTGGACTCCTCAGAGAAGTTTTCCGAGACGGACTGGAGGGCACCGGCTCCGGCAACCTCCAGCCCCGGGCCCGGAAACTCGTTCCCGCTTCCGACCTGGCTCTTGGTTTGCGTCAGGAAGCCCTGTCCACCCACCACCAGTTCAGAAGTCCAGTCCTGGCCGAAGGCGGTGCTCCACCGACCCTTCACATCCAGGGTCACCTCCCGATGATTCCGGTCGCTGACGGAGCGAGAGCCCAGCACATTCGAGTTGCTGAATCCATCCACATTCCAGCCGAAGGGGAAGAAACGGGTGGCTCGCTGGTTCACGAAGTCGATGCCGATGGTAGCGTCCAGCGCCAGGCTCGAGGTGGCCTGGTAGGCGGCCGTCAGGGCCCCACCGAAGCGCTGCAGGTCCTGGTCTGTCAGGCGGTGGAAGTTCTCCCGGGTGGTGGCGAAGGCGGGTGAGCCGGTGATGTTTCCGGTGTGGGCTCGCTCCGGCCGGCTGTTGAGAACGCTGGAGAGGACACCATAGATGTTGTTGTTGTTGTCTACGGTGGAGTGGAATCCCTCGGTGTAGCTGGACGACACCCGGACCCGGAGGTCGTCCATGGGGAAGAGCTCCACATTGGCGTTGAACTGGGCTCGCCAGTTCTCGTCATTGGCAACTCTGAACCCAGGGGCCGCGAAGGGGGACCCGTCGTACGGGCCGTCCTCGGCGTGGTATCGACCGGAGATGTAGTAGGTAATGGCCTGTCCGCCACCGGTGACGGAACCCGAGTAGGTCTGGGTGTGCCCCGTCCCGAAGAACTGGGGATACATGTTGACCTCGAAGACCTCGTAGGGCTGCACGTCGATCCCCCAGAAGTCTCGAATGCCCTGGACCCCTACGTCCCGGTTGCTCCCCTCCTGGGTGGTGACGAAGCCGGCGTGGTTCTGGAGGCGGCTGAGGGGGAAGCGGGTGAATCCCTGGTCCATGCTTACGCTGTATCGGGCCTCCCCACTCTGTCCGCGCTTGGTGAAGATCTGGATCACCCCGTTGGAGGCCTGGGTCCCGTAGAGGGTGGCTGCCGCCGCTCCCTTCAGGATCTCGATCCGTTCGATGGACTCGGGGTTGATATCGTCAAGCCTGGAAGGTGCGCCACCTCCGCCCGCACCGATTCCGGGACCAAAGCCCCCGGCCGCATCCACACGGACCCCGTCCACGTAGATGACGGGTTCATTGGACTGGGAGAGGGAGGCTGAGCCCCGGATCCGGATCCGAGAGCCTTCCCCGGCCATCCCCCCTGAAGTGAGACCCATGACCCCGGGCTCCCGCCCACCCAGGATCTCGGACATGTTCGAGACCGGAGATGTTTCCAGCTCTCCCAGGTCGATGGTGGCGATGGTATTGCCCAGCCGCCGCCGTTCAGTGGCCGCGCCGGCTCCGGTGACGACAATCTGGTCCAGGGCGAGGGCCGTCTGCTGGAGTTGGAAGTCGAGTTGGATGCTGCCGTCCGGATCCACGGAGGTGGTCGTCTCTTCAGCCCTGAATCCCAGGAGCTCCGCCCTCACGGTGACCTCGCCGGCCGGAACGTTGGAGAGGGTGAACTCTCCACGGGCGTTGGTGAGGCTCCCGATGCTGGTGCCCAGAATCGAGACCTGGGCGTTGGTCAGGGCCCGCTGGGTTCCAGCCTCGGTGACGGTACCGGTGATGACTGCCTGGGCCTGGGATTGCTGCGGGTTCAAGGCAAATGCAAGGAGGAGGAGGAGCAACAGGGGAGGAGGCTTGTTCAGGGATCGTTTCCGGACACCGACTCGCATGTGCAGTGACTCCTTCACCCGGAGGTGAGCTGGGATCGCCGGTCCGGTCGGGTCGCCCGAGGCGAGGACGGCCGGCGAGTTTACAGTTCCCTTTCAGATACAGGGGGCACCACGACCTGTCAACTTTATGTCAGGAAACCGGAGGTGGATCGGGTTGGCGTGGAGGGTCCTGCCCGTACTTCTGTGCTTTCCTCTTACCGGGTGATGAGGAGGCGCTGGATGGCCTGATCCAGATCCGTCATGGGGAAGGGCTTGGGGAGGAAGAGGATTTCCTTTCGGGAGAGGGGGAGGTCCGGGAGCTCCGTCAGGTCATGGCCGGAGATGAAGAGTCCCCGAACGCCCATGACTTCCTGATTGAGTCTCCGCCAGAGTTCGTCGCCCTGTATGTCGGGTAGACGAATATCCAGAAGAGCCAGGGTGAGACTGGGCCCCCGGAGCGAAGCGATGCGAAGACCCTCCCGGCCCGTGGCTGCGGAAAAGACGGTGTGGCCTGATCGGGCCAGGTGCTGGGTCAGAGCGTCACGGAGCGCATCGTCGTCCTCCACGACAAGGATGGAGGCCGTCTCCGAAGGGCCGTTCAGGGAAGGGCTCGGAAACGTAGCGGCAACTCCGCTGGTTCCAGCGTCTGAAAGGGATCGAGGGACCATCTCCAAGAATCCTTCCGGGGCACCCGGGAAGCTCTGCCGGGGCCCGCAGGGTGGGCTACCTGTCAGGAGGGAAACCAGCCGCCTTTTCTCCTCCGATTCAGGGGCCAACCAAGCAGGAAGTATACCAACTGGCATATGCGACTGATTCCAGCCAGATTGAAGAACAACGGCTGCGGGAGGGGCCCGAAGCCGGTTGAGTTCATCCGTGAGGATTCCATGCCTTTTCTTGCTGCCTCCGTTCCCCGTTTCCTTTCGCCTCTTCTCCTACTCCTCCTGCTGGCGGCCGGAGCTGCGCCCGGGTCGTTGGAGGCCCAGGCCGGGGATGAAGATCGATTTCTGGACCTTGAGATGTACTGGAACCTCCAGTCCGTGGGGAGCCCCCAGCTCTCGCCGGATGGGCGCCAGGTGATCTACACGCGGGGGTATATCGACCGGAAAAATGACAGCCGGCCATCGGAGATCTGGGTCATGGATGCCGATGGAGATCGGAAGCGGTTCCTGGTGGAGGGGTCCTCACCGGTGTGGTCTCCGGACGGCACCCGAATCGCGTTTCTGGCGTCCGGAAAGCCTGAGGGTACCCAGATCCACGTGCGATGGATGGACGAAGAGGGGGCTGTGAGTCAGGTGACGCGCCTGGACAACGCTCCCTCCAACCTCCGGTGGTCGCCGGACGGGGAGCAGATTGCCTTCACCAGTTCCGTGGATGCCCCGACGTCCTGGCAGGTGGCCATGCCGTCCCGGCCGGAGGGGGCCAGCTGGACCCAGGGACCCAAGGTCGTGGAGCGGCCTGTCTATCGTCGTGATCGACAGGGGTATGTAGACGATTCATATACCCATCTCTTCGTCGTGTCGGCCGAAGGCGGAGCCGTTCGACAGCTGACGGATGGGGATTGGAATCATTCTGCCGGCGAGTGGACGCCGGATGGAGCTGAACTGGTCTTCAGCTCCCACCGGGTCGAGGACGCCGAGCTGCAATGGCGGCACTCAGAGATCTATGCCGTCTCGGTAGCCAACGGGGAGATCCGTCAGTTGACCGACCGCCATGGCCCCGACTCGAGTCCCCTTCCCTCCCCTGCTGGTGATCATATCGCCTATATGGGCGATGAGTGGCACGACGACACGTATCGGAATCGGAAGATCCACCTCATGGATCGGGATGGCGGAAATCCCAGGGTGATCTCCGGCGACTTCGATCGGGGCCCCAGCAACCTCATGTGGGCGCCGGATGGAAGCGGCCTCTACTTTTCCGCCAACTCGGAGGGCAGCCGAAACCTTCACTTCGTCTCCGTCGAGGGTGGGGTTCGGCAAGTCACCGAAGGCGTTCATCAGATCTCACCGGCCTCCATGAGTGATGACGGCCGCATCGCCGGCACCATCAGCTCCTTCCACGAGCCAGGGGACATCTACCTCATCGATCCGGCCCGACCGGATGCCATGGCTCGTCTGACGGAGATCAACGCCGATCTGCTCCGGGACGTGGCCCTGGGAGAGGTGGAAGAGCTCTGGTACGATGCCCATGACGACTGGCAGATCCAGGGGTGGGTGGTGAAGCCCCCGGATTTCGACCCGTCCCAGCAGTATCCCATGATGCTGGTGATTCATGGGGGGCCCCACGCCATGTACGGAGTCGGCTTCAACTACTCCTGGCAGGAGCACGCTGCCAACGGATATCTGGTGCTCTACACCAATCCACGGGGGAGCACAGGGTATGGGAGTCCCTTCGCCAACGAGATCAACAATGCCTATCCTGGCGAGGACTATGACGACCTCATGGCCGGGGTGGACCTTCTCGTGGACCGGGGGTGGGTGGATCTGGACCGGAAGTACGTCTATGGCTGTTCTGGAGGAGGCGTCCTGACGGCCTGGGTAGTGGGCCATACGGACCGATTCGCCGCCGCATCATCCAACTGCCCGGTGACCAACTGGCTCTCCTTCGTAGGGACGACGGACGGGGTGGGATGGTATCGGAACTTCGAGCACTTTCCGTGGGATGATCCTTCCTAGCACCTCCGGCGGTCCCCCCTCATGTATGTGGGGAATGTGACCACCCCCACCATGCTCATGACCGGCGAGAATGATCTCCGGACCCCCATGGCCCAGACGGAGGAGTACTACCAGGCGCTACAGGTGCTGGGTGTACCCTCGGCCATGCTCCGCTTCCAGGACGAATGGCATGGCACCAGCAGTCGCCCCACCAATTTCATCCGGAGTCAGCTCTACCTTCGGAGCTGGTTCGAACGGTGGGGTGAAGGGGCTCCCAGGACGGCCGCCGACCAGGAAGGGACCTGAGGGCCTGACCAGGTAACCTGGCCACCGGGTCGGGTGTGGATTGGGAGGGCTCCCTCAGGTCAGGGGAGCCCCCCCGCCCGGCGGCTGGGGCCGGTCAGCGACTGGCCACCAGAATGGCTCCGGCCATGTGGCCGATCCCGAATCGGGTGGTGGCCTGGGCTGCACTGATGTAACGGATCTCACTCACCGAGTTGGAGTTGATCTCCCGCAGCGTGCCCACGGGTCCCCAGCGGGTTCCATCCAGATAGACGACGGGATAGTCCGGTTGGGGATTCCGAAGTGACGTGGCACCTCGGGACCGGAGCCATTGGGGACGCAGTCGGTCCACCACGGCATAGGCGTCGGAGACGGAGCTGGAGAGATCATCGATCATCTCGAAGGTGATGGCTCCACTGGTTCCCCGGCTGGAACTCTGTCCCGAAGAGGCACAGGCGCTGGTGAACAGCGCCAGCCCCGCCAGAAGGAAGAGGGCCGCCAGCACACGACCGTTGGCCAGGGTGGAGGGGAGGAGGGTGGAACGGTGTGGGCCGTCTCCGGGGATACTGACGAACGACATGGGTGCCTCCAGGCAATGGGTCTGAACTCGCAAATTACGGGCAACGGGGCGGAAGCTCAAACCACCGGATCGGGTTCCACCTGTCGACTCCGGGTCGTCGCCGTTCCCCAGGTCCGTGGCGGGGACGAGTGGATCCACCAACCGGCTCCATGGTAGTCGGGGTCGAAGCCCGTTCAGCTCTGACCGCGACCTCTGCAACCCAGCCTCCAACTCGACCAGAGAACAGGGACCAGGCTCAATCCATGGAACTCATCGGAATCCACCATCTCACTGCCATTTCGGCCCGGATCCGGGACAACCTGAACTTCTACACCGAAGTGATGGGAATGCGCCTGGTCAAACGGAGCGTGAATCAGGACGACGTCAGCGCCTACCATCTCTTCTATGCTGACGCAGTGGGGACCCCGGGCACGGATCTGACCTTTTTCGATTGGCCCGTCCCACCGGAACGCCGAGGAACTGGAAGCATCGTTGGGACCGGGCTTCGGGTAGGCAGCCTAAACTCCCTGGACTGGTGGGCCCGGCGTCTGGAGGCCGAGGAGTTGGATGTAGGAACCCCTGGAGAGCGTGACGGTCGGGCGGTTCTGGATTTCCAGGATCCGGAGGGACAGCGGCTCTTTCTCGTGGTGGATGATGGTCAGGGTGACGACCCGGTCACCTGGGCGGAGAGCCCGGTTCCGGCCATCCATCAACTGCGGGGCTTGGGTCCGGTGATTCTCAGCGTCCCCCGTCTGGAGCCCACACACCAGGCCTTGACCCGGATCCTGGGGATGCGTCCTGTTCGGGACTATGGTCATCAGGATGAACGGAGCCAGGTCCACGTATATGAAATGGGGGGACAGGGAGCCCACGCCGAGCTTCACGTTGCGGTGCAGCCCCATCTTCCACCGGCCCGTCCTGGGGCCGCCGGCGTCCACCACGTGGCGTTCCGAACCCCCGATGAGGAGGAGTACGAAGGGTGGGCCCAGCGACTCAACCAGATGGGGGTGCCGAACAGCGGGCCCGTAGATCGGTACTACTTCAAGAGCCTCTATTTTCGGGAGCCGGGGGGGATTCTCTTCGAGATCGCCACCGATGGTCCTGGATTCGCTGTGGATGAAGACGAAGCCAGCCTTGGGGAGTCGGTGGTTCTGCCTCCCTTCCTGGAGCCGCAGCGAGAGGAGATCGTCGCCGGGCTGAAGCCTCTGGATTGAGGAGGTCCGGCAGGGACGGACCCACCCGGACGAAGAATGCGAAGCCAGATCCCAACCCAACTCTCGTCCCTCTCCCATGGCTGGGCCTGCATGGGCACGGGGAGGGCGTGGTGCCTGCCCCTGCTTCTGGGGCTTTTCCTGGCCACCTCCACCGGGTGCCCAGCCCAGGGGTGGGGAGGCGTCGCGGTGGTGGCGGCCCAGGAGCCGTTGCCTGCGGAGGTGCGGCCAGTCCTTCAGGAAGAGCAGGGGGCGAGGGTCAGCCAGGTGGTGGACAGCCTTCTGGCCCAATGGGATCGACCCGATTCGCCGGGGGCTGCCGTGGTGGTGATCCAGGATGGGGAGCCCATTCATCTGGCAGGGTACGGGATGGCCAGCCTGGAGCATGGGGTGCCCAACCGCGCCGAGACCGTCTTCGATGTGGCGTCCATCTCGAAGCAGTTCACGGCCTATGCCGTGGCCCTCCTGGAGGCTGACGGGGTCCTGTCGCTGGATGATCCTGCCAGGCGGCACATCCCCGAGCTTCCGGAGGTTGCGGAGCAGGTGACGATCCGGCATCTGGTCCATCACACCAGCGGAATCCGGGATTGGCCCGGCGCTCTCTTCATGGCCGGGTGGTCCTTTGAGGATGTGCTCTCCTTCCGGCATATTCTCCGGATGACCTATCAGCAATCGGAGTTGAATTTCGACCCGGGGGAGGAGTACGCCTATTCCAACACCGGCTACAATCTCCTGGCCGAGGTGGTCAGTCGGGTGTCGGGAAAAGGCTTTGGAGAGTTCACACGCAAGCGGATCTTTGAACCCCTGGACATGCAGGATACGCGCTTCCTGGAAGACCATGGCCAGGTCATTCCAGGGCGGGCCGAGTCCTATGCTCCGGATGCTTCCCATGACCTTGGATACCGAAGGGTGACGTCCAACCTCACTGCCTATGGGTCCAGCTCTCTCTTCACCACCGCCCAGGACCTAGGTCGCTGGATGGCGCACCTGCAGAGGCCGGACTTCGACCGGAAGGAGGTGGTGGAGCGGCTGGGAGAGCATGGGATCCTGAATGGGGGTGAGTCCATCCGATATGGCTGGGGGCAGATGGTGGATGTGCTGGCAGGATGGCCCATCTTCCGACATGGGGGCGCCTGGGCAGGCTATCGGAGTGTTCTGGTCCATGCGCCTGAACGACAACTGGGCGTGGCCATTCTGGGAAATACGGCGGTCATGGATGCGGACGGGCTCGGGGAGGAGATCCTGCGCTGGCTCCTGGAGGAAGGGGACTCGCTGGGTGGGGGCCAGGAGGCCGGTGTCGGTCCGGTCTCGGCTGCTACCGGGAGTGGGAGGGCTGACGAACCCGAGCCCGAACCATCCTGGTCTCCGGATGCCCAGGAGCTGGTGGAGTACGGGGGGCGATACCGGAGTCCCGAACTGGATTCCCGGTACACCCTCCGAATTCAAGACGGCATGCTCCTGGCAGAGCACTTCCGGCTTGGGGTTCAGCTCCTCCGACCGCTGAGACCGGATCATTTCAGGGCACCAGGGTTTGGGGAGGTCCGGTTCACCCGGGATCGTGAGGGTCGGATCACCGGGTTCACCGCCACCCAGCCTCGGATCCGGGATCTGCGTTTTCTGCGAGAGGATGGAGGAGGCCCGGAAAGGTGACAGGTGAAAAGCGGGGGGTGAATGCCAAGTGGGCCGGGCCGGTCCCTGTTGCTCTGGAGCCAACGGCCCATGAGGGTGCGCCAATCCTCGTCATCGGGTCGGGGATTGCCGGCCTGACCTTCGCCTTGAAGGTGGCAGAAGAGGCGCCGGTTCTGGTGGTGACGAAGAAATCCCGGGCTGACTCGAATACCAACTGGGCCCGGGGGGGGATTGCCGCCGGACTCGGGCCGGACGACGACCCCGAACTCCACCTGGCCGACACGCTCAGCGCTGGAGACGGACTCTGCCATCGAGACCGGGTTGAGCTGCTGGTTCGGGAGGGCCCGGACCGGGTCCGGGAGTTGGTGGAGTGGGGGGTCCGATTCCACCGGGAGAATGGAGACCTTTCGCTAGGGCGGGAGGGAGGACACTCCCGCCGCCGGATCGTCCGTGCGGGAGATCGAACAGGGAGGGAGATCGAACGAGCCCTCCTGGCGGCGGTGGAAGCCCACCCGCGAATTCAGGTCGTGCAACATCTCCTGGTGGTCGACCTCCTGGTGGGACCCGGCGTGAATGGAGGACGTCGATGTCGGGGCGTAGTGGCCCTGGATGAACAACGGGGAGTCCGGGTTCGGATCCCGGCCCCCCTGGTTTTCCTGGCTACCGGGGGAGGAGGACAGGTCTACCGGCATACCACCAATCCAACCATCGCCACCGGTGATGGCGTGGCCATGGCCTATCGGGCCGGTGCCCAGGTCGCCAATCTGGAGTTCGTCCAGTTCCATCCCACGGCCCTCTACCCTACGGAGGATCCTGCCTTTCTGATTTCGGAGGCCTTGCGAGGGGAGGGAGCGGTCCTGCGCCGGCTCGACGGATCCCTCCTCATGGAGGGAGCGGATCCATGGGGCTCGCTTGCGTCCCGGGACGTAGTGGCCCGGGCGATTCATCACGAGCTTCAACGCTCGGGGGACACCCATGTGCTCCTGGATGTGAGCACCATGACCCCTGCCATCATGGAAGCCCGGTTCCCCGGAGCCATGGCGGGCTGCCGGGCCCAGGGGATCAATCCCTTCAATGGTGGAATCCCGGTGGTTCCGGCGGCCCACTATCTGTGTGGGGGCGTGGTGACCGACGAAGACGGCCGTACGAATCTCCAGGGTCTTCTGGCAGCCGGTGAGGCAGCCCATACCGGAGTGCATGGGGCCAACCGACTGGCCTCCAACTCATTGCTGGAAGCTGTGGTTTTCAGCAATCGGGCTGCTCGGGCCGTCCTCACCGACCCGGAGAGAACTCAGGCGAGGACGGAGCCAGGGGTGTCATTTTCGCCGGTTCAGGTGCCACAAGAGCCGGTGAACCGGGCGGAGCAGGTGAGGGTGGCCCACGTTCGGAGCCGTCTCCGCTCCATCATGTGGGAGGACGTGGGGATCGTCCGGTCCGATGAGGGTCTGGAGCGTGCAGCCCGGCGCGTGAAGGAGCTCACGGAGGTGGAGGAGGGGCGCTGGCCCCACCTTCCCTGGTCGGTGGAAGGGGTTGAGCTCCGGAACCTCCTCCAACTCTCCCACCTCATCGTGACCTCTGCACGTCTACGAAAGGAAAGCCGGGGGCTGCACTTCAACGTGGATCACCCGGAGCGGGACCAGGGGCGGTTTTCTGAAGACACCTTTCTGGAACCGGCGCCCCATTCCCTGTCAGCCTTCTAGCCTTCCTCGTTCCCGTCAGCGTCATCGGCTACGGCAGTGGACGGCGCACCCTTCACATAGTGGTCGAACCATTCGAGCCAGCGAGCCCACATGTCCAGATTGTTCTCCAATGCCCGAGGGGTGTGGGACTCAAACGGATACATGTAGAGGACTGCATCTTTTCCCAGGTTGGTGAGGGCATGGATGAGCCGTTCGGATTGCATGGGCCAGGTTCCCGTGTTGTTGTCGTCGGCTCCATGGTACATGAGAAGCGGAGTCTCGATCTGGTGGGCATAGAAGAAGGGTGACATGGCCGTATAGGTATGGGGCGCCTCCCAGAGCATGCGGCGCTCTGCCTGGAAGCCGGCCGGCGTGAGACTCCGATTGTAGGCGCCATGGCCGGCGATCCCTGCCTGGAAATACGGAGTGTGGGCCAGGAGGTTGACCGTGGCGAAGGCGCCGTAGGAGTGGCCCCCGTGTCCGATCCGCTGGATGTCCACCACCTGCAATTCATCTGTGGCCCGGATGGCTGCGTACATGGCATCGCTGAGATTGGCGATGTAGGTGTCGTTGTAGTTCTCGCCTACGATGGGGACGTCGGGGTGGACCACGGCGTACCCCTGGCTGAGCCAGATATCGGACCACCGGAGCCAGGTCACATGGTGGAAGGCGTTGTGGTTACGGCTCCGGATGGCAGCTCGCTCATATCCCTCCGGGGAGGTGTATTCCCGAGGATAGGTCCAGAAGATGGCGGGCACCCGTTCTCCCTCCACGTAATCGGTGGGAAGGGACACACGGGCCTGGACTTCCAGACCGTCCCGACGGGTGAATGAGTAGTCGATGCGCTGTGCTGCGGTCAGCTCGGGGAAGGGATCTTCGTTCTGGGTCAGGTTCTCCACGAAGCTCCCATGGCTCCCATTTCGCTCCCAGAGGAAGCTGTCCGGAAAGTCTTCCTTGGACTCCCGGCTCACGATGAGGCGCTCCACTCCAGCATCCAGGGCTACCAGGGGCCGTTCCCATGCGTCTGTGGAACCCTGGAAGAGCCGCTGGGTGGACCCGTCCTCCAGGGACACCGCGTCGATGAAGGGTTGAGGCCGGAAGTCTTCCCGGAATCCCGGGCCCTGGAGGTAGGCCTGACCGCCGTCCTCTGAAAGCAGGGCGTACTCCAGTCCATTCCCGGTCCGCTGCGTGAAAACCTCTCCTCGGAGGGAGGTGGGATCGTCCTGGGACTCGAGCTCCAGGAGGACCCGGGCCTCAGGATCGGGCCGGGTCAGATCGAAGTGGACCAGTCCCTCCCGCCCCTCCTCGGCCACCTGGGCCAGGGCGTGCTCCCCCGCCGAGTCGTACACCACATTCTGGATGGTCCGGTGGGAGGTGGCGACCGTCTGTGCTCCGGCCGTGTCAAAGGGGGCGGTCAGGAGCATGAGGTGTTCGTCCGACCCCTCCTCCGATTTCTGGATGTAGTGGAGCCCGGACCCGTCTGGGCGCCAGCGGAAGTCCCGCCGGGGATCATCCTCCTCCGAGTCCCGCCCCTTCCGGACGTCCTGCTCCTGGAGCGTGGCCAGTTCAGTGCCGTCCTGACGATCCAGGACGATCACCCGGCGGGGAAAGGACCGCCACGAGGTGAGATACGAGAGGGGGGGCTCCACCACAGTAGCCAGGATGTAGTTGCCGTCTGGGCTCAACGAGACGGACTCGTACATGGCCGGTGACCCGATGAGCCGGGGCTCAGCGCCATTTTCGAACTCTGCGATCTGGCTGGTGGTGTAGTGCTGGAAGAGTGCCGCGTCGTGTTCGTCTTCCAGGAGGTAGGGGAAGGTTCGGATCTGGGCCGATTCATCCAGGGACCGGCGGATCACCGGCGCAGGAGGGACGGCAGGTCGTTGAGGTGGCACGTCCCTGGAGGGAGGTACCACCAATGTCAGGAGTGAGGCTTCCGGCGTCCACTGGAGCATGTTGGATGGTCGGCTTCCCTGGCCCCCGGCGCCTGTGGCCATGGTCGCCATGATCCGACCCTCTCCCACCGGCCCGGCTTCTCCCGTCTCTGCCGATGCCATCCAGAGTTGGGTGTGGCTCCGGAGATGGGTCAGAAAGGCGATCTGGCGTCCGTCCGGTGCCCACATGAAGTCACTGGCGAAGGCCTCTTCCGGGAGCGCCACGTCCCGGAAAGTCCGCTCCGGAAGGGAGTAGATCCGGAAGCCATAGATGCCATAGGTGTCCAGATGCCAGAGCCGGTCCCGCTCCGGCCGGATCTCCATCTCGGCGAGGCGGAGCGTTGGCTCTCCCATCCGTTCCAGGGTGGAGAGCTCGGTCCGGAGGGGGATCAGGAAGCGCTCTCCAGTGGGATCCGGGTGGTCCAGGGCGGCAAAGTTGGCATCTCGCTGGAAAAACTCCTGCACCTCGCTCGGAGGAAGAGCATATCCTTCCTCCGGGGTGAATCGCTCCAGCACCTGGCCGTGGAGGGGGACTGGACCCAGGCTCAAGACCGGTCCGGAAAGGAAATGGATCCCGGGTAACAGGGCCAGGAAGAGCCAGATCAGGATCGCCGGCCTCATTTGACCAGGGGAGTGGGAGAGGTGGGACCGGGCGTGGCTTGGTGGGCAAGGGGGGGTGGCGGACGACATGGGGCTCCTCCGGAGGCGCTGTCCCTGGGAGTGGAAAGCGACGGGGTGAGACGTTCAACGCTGTGTATGGGGTCAAGGTATCGCTCCCGGTCCCTTCAGGGGAGATGCGCGGGGAGCAACGGGCCCATATCTTGTTCGGCTGTGATTCGCCCGTAAACTGCGAAGGACTCTTTCAACCAACCATATACCGGAGGAGAAGCCCTCATGCGGAGAGCTTTGATAGCGACAGCGGCAGTGTTGGTGCTCCCCCTTCTGATGGGTGCCTGCGCCGCAGGTGGAGGGCCCCACAAGGAGGTCATCAACCCGGCCGGTGGAGAGGTCACCACCCCCTTTGCCCCTATTGTCAGGACGGGAGACCTCTATTTTCTCTCCGGAGTGATCGGCCGGAGCGATGATGGAGACATCGGAGAGGCTACTCGCCGAGCCCTGGAAGGGATCCAGGAGCGTCTCCAGGCTGTGGACGCCACTCTGGATGACATGGTGAAGTGCACCGTTTTCCTGGTGGACATGGACGACTACCAGGGGATGAATCAGGTGTATTCTGAATTCTTCCCCTCCAATCCACCGGCCCGTTCGGCTGTGGCCGTACGAGCGCTTCCGGCTGCGGCCCAGGTGGAGATCGAATGCATCGGCGCCGCACGGTAGGAAAGGCTTGAGGGTGGCGATGCGCCTGTAGGGTGATGGGAATGGACAAGAGTGGCTGAAGGACGTTGACTTTTCTTACCAGTGGAGGACGTCTTGAGTGACGGAGGGAAGAAGGAGCGGATGGGATCAGATAAGCCGGTAGCCTCGGAGGGTCGAGGACTGGAGGAGGCCTCACCGCACCGGGAAGATGGCTCGCTCCAGGCCACCGGGATGGATCGCCGGGACTTCCTTCGCCGTTCCGGTGCCGGTGCGGGTGCTCTGGCACTCACCGGTTCCCTTGGGGGGCTCCTCTCCGGATGTGGAAGCTCGGCTACCGCTGCTGCGACCCCGTCCGTTGCAGCACCGGGAACGGGGCCGGAGGTGGTGGTCATCGGTGCCGGTGCTTTCGGCGTCTGGACGGCCTATCACCTGCAGGAGATGGGTGCCCGTGTCACGCTAGTGGATCTCTATGGTGCGGGGAATTCTCGTTCTACCTCAGGGGACGAGACCCGGGGCGTCCGAAGCTCCTACGCCGGACGGGAGCTCTGGACCGAGTGGGCGAATCTGGCCATGGAGCGTTGGCGGGAATTCGACGAGGAATGGTCTCCAGCCATGGGGGACCCCCTCTTCTATACCACGGGTGACCTGATCCTGCGGGACACGACCGAGGGACAGATTGAGGAGGTCCGCGAAGTGTGGGATACGGTGGGGGTGCCCTACGAGGTGCTCTCACCTGACGAGGTCCGGAGTCGTTGGCCCCAGATCCAGATCGAAGGGATCGAGGCGGCTCTCTACGAGCCGGGGGCTGGAGTGGTCCGTTCCAGGGCCGCCTGCCGGCGGGTGGCCGGCATCTTCCAGCAGCGCGGTGGCCAGATCCGGATTGCCAAGGCCCGCCCCGGCCCGGTGGAGGGAGGGCGGATGGTCTCGTTGGACCTGGACGACGGGGCCGACTCCATCTCCGCCGATCGGTACGTCTTTGCGCTGGGGCCCTGGTTTCCCAAGGCGTTTCCCGAGATTATGGCCGACCGGCTCCGAATCACCACCATGGGGCACGTCTTCTACTTTGGGACGCCGCCGGGGGACTACCGGTTCAGCTATCCGAACCTCCCCAGTTGGGGCTTCCCCGGGGTAACGGGTTGGCCCACCCTCCCACCGGACAACCGGGGCTTCCGGATCCGGACCGGGGGAAGAGTGGGTGAGGATCCGGATACCTCCGTCCGCTGGATCCCCGAGGAGTTTCACGAGCGCCCCATGGAGATCCTCCAGGAGCGATTCCCCATCATCGCCCAGCAACCCATCGTCGAGACCCGGGCCTGCCACTACGAATCCAGCGCTACCCGGGACTGGATCATCGATGACCACCCCGAGATGGAGAATGTCCTCCTGGCCGGCGGCGGGAGTGCCGAGGGATTCAAGTTCGGTCCCATGGTGGGAGAGCTCATCGCTTCCCGTGCTTTGGTGGACGGGCGGTTCGCCGATCTGGGTGACCGCTTCCGTCTGGCCGAACTGGAACTGAACGAGGAGGAGGACTGATGAACGCTATCCTCCTCATGGTCGTGGGTCTGGGTGCCTTCGCCCTGGGCTACATCTTCTACTCCCGCTTCATTTCCGATCGGATCTTCCGGCTCGATCCCACCTTCGAGACCCCGGCCCATGCCCAGGAGGACGGGGTCGACTTCGTCCCCACGAACAAGTGGGTCCTCTGGGGGCATCATTTCACCTCGGTGGCCGGGGCCGCCCCGATTGTGGGCCCTGCCATCGCGGTGATCTGGGGATGGGTTCCAGCCTTCCTCTGGGTGGTGTTCGGGACCATCTTCTTCGCCGGCGTCCACGATGCCGGGGCGCTGTGGGCCAGTGTCCGGAACAAGGGGCAGTCCATCGGCGCGCTCACCGAGAACGCCGTGGGAGCAAGGGCCCGAAGCCTCTTCATGGTGGTGATCTTCCTCCTGCTCCTCATGGTGAACGCGGTCTTCGCCATTATCATTGCAGGACTCTTCGTCGACTTTCCCAGCAGTGTGATCCCCTCCTGGTTCGTGATCGCAGTGGCGCTGGGAATCGGGTGGCTCCTCTATCGGAGGGGGGTCGGGCTCCTCTGGCCCTCCATCATCGCCCTCATCCTCCTGTATGCCTCCATGTTCGTCGGGGATGCCGTTCCCCTGGGACTTCCGGAGGAGGTGGCGGGTCTTGGAGCGCCAGGGCAGTGGGTCCTCATCCTCTTCGCCTACGCGGCGGTGGCCTCGCTCCTGCCGGTCTGGGTCCTTCTGCAGCCCCGGGACTATATCAACGGTCTCCAGCTCTTCATCGGGTTGGCCATCTTCTTCACCGCCGTACTCCTGGCGAACCCCACAGTGGTGGCGCCGGCTCTCAACACGGGACTCCCCGGCGATGTGCCGCCTCTGCTGCCCCTGCTCTTCGTGACCATCGCCTGCGGTGCGATCTCCGGCTTCCACGGGCTGGTGGCGTCCGGGACCACCTCCAAGCAGCTGAACACGGAGACGGACGTTCGGTTCGTAGGGTACCTGGGAGCGGTAGGCGAAGGAGCTCTGGCCCTGGCGGCCATCCTGGCCTGCACCGCCGGATTTGCCACGCTGGCCGACTGGGAGGGTTTCTATACTTCCTTCGCTTCGGGGGGCCTCCTGGCCTTCGTCCAGGGCGGAGGATCCATCATTGCCACCGGTACGGGTCTCCCGTCCCATTTCGGAGAGACGCTCCTGGCTGTCATGGCCGTCCTCTTCGCTGCAACCACCATGGACACCGGCGTCCGCCTCCAGCGGTACATCATTCAGGAGTGGGGCGTCATCTATCGGATTCCGGCCCTGACCGGACGGGTTCTCTCCACCCTGCTGGCCGTGGCGGCCTGTATTGCCCTGGCCTTCGGCGCTGGAGGCGGCGCCGGGACGGGAGGCCTCATTATCTGGCCCCTCTTCGGTACCACCAACCAGCTCCTCGCGGCCCTCACCCTCCTGGTGCTCAGCGTCATCCTCTTGAAGAAGGGGCGGCGGACCATCTTCACCCTGGTCCCGTTCGCCTTCCTCATCAGCATGACCATCCTGGCCCTCCTCTATCAGCTCGCCCAGTTCTGGAGGAACGAGCAGTACTTCCTGGTCTTCATGGATGTCATCATCCTGGTGGCCACCATCTGGGTGGGGCTGGAGTCTCTGAGCGCCCTCCTGCGGGCCCACCGAGAAGGTCCGGAGGACGATGGAGAAGGGGGCGCCGATGACGGGGCCAGGATCTCGGCCGCGGAGAGGACGGTGTAGCCATGGAGGCGGGCCAGGAGACGGAGGAGGGGCTACGGCAGGCGTTGGAGCTGGCTGCCAACGCCCAGGAGAACATTCTCCTGTCCGTTCTGGCCATCGTTGTGGTCTGGGCGATTCGTTGGCTAGTCCTGAGGCTGGCGAATCAGCGCATCGACGAACCCCGGGTCCGATACCAGTGGGGGAAGGGGTCGGGCTACGTTGCCTTCGTCCTGATCCTGGTTCTCCTGAGCCAGATCTGGGTGGAGGCGCTCCGGGACATGGGGACCTTCCTGGGGCTCCTGACGGCGGGCCTGGCCATCGCTCTGCGGGACCTGGTGTCGAACATGGCCGGATGGGCTTTCATCCTCTTCCGGCATCCCTTTCGGGTAGGGGATCGGGTCCAGGTCGGCGAAAATGCCGGTGACGTGGTGGACATCCGACTCTTCCAGTTCTCCCTCCTGGAGATCGGAAACTGGGTGGCTGCCGATCAGAGCACGGGGCGGATCATCCACGTGCCCAACGCCCGTGTCTTCTCCCATCCCCTGGCCAACTACACGGCCGAGTTTCCCTTCGTCTGGCACGAGATTCCGGTCCTCATCACCTTCGAGAGCGATTGGAAGCGGGCCCGGGAGATCCTCCTGGACCTGGTGACCCGGGAAACGGCTGATGTGGTGGAGAATGCCCAATCGGCCGTGAAGGCGGCTTCCCGGAAGCTCTACATCCATTATGGGACCTTGACCCCGACCGTCTACACCTCCGCCGATGCCAGCGGAGTCCTCCTCACCATGCGGTTCATTTCTCCTGCCCGGCGTCGGCGGGGCCTCCATCAGGCCATCTGGGAGGGGATTCTGGAGGCCTTCTCCGCAGAAGATGGGATCGACCTGGCGTATCCTACCCAGCGGGTCTACACGAACCTTCTGGAGGGGAAGCCGGGAGCACGGGCCGATCTTCCGGATCTGTCCGATCTGGGGAGTGGGCCGGCTGAGCCGGGGGCCATGGGTGGATCGGGCGGGATGAGCGGCTCGGGGTCGGACCAACGGTCGGGCGAGGCCGGGGGGCGCACCCAAAAATAGTTGACTCAGTCAACTATTTTTGGGCTGAACTGCGGCGGAGGACCTGGTGCTCAGCCGCCTCCTGGCGCTCCCAACGGTGGCCCTGCCAGTGCTACAAGAGCCTTGTAGCCGGTCAGGACTTTTTCTAACCCTTCAGGACTCCCAGGGGACGGAGGCGGGCCACGGTCCGGCCGATTCCTGCTTGGTCCACCACCCGGACGACATCAGCCACGTCCTTGTAGGCTTCTGGAACCTCCTCCGCAATGGTGCCTCCTGAGGAAGCCCGGACCTGGATCCCTTGCCGGGCGAACTCTTCCTTCAGGTTCCGGCCTCGGGTATCCCGCTTGGACTGCCGTCGACTCTTTCGACGTCCTGCTCCGTGGCAGGTGGAGCCAAAGGTCTCGTCATATGCGCCCTGGGTGCCGACCAGGACATAGGAGTAGCGGCCCATGTCTCCGGGGATGAAGACGGGCTGCCCCAGTTCCCGGTAGGCAGACGGGAGATCCGCGTGCCCCGGTGGGAAGGCCCGGGTGGCCCCCTTCCGGTGGACCCAGACCTTCCGGACGGCCCCGTCCACCCGGTGCTCCTCCAGTTTGGCGTTGTTGTGGGCCACGTCGTAGACAAGCTCAAGGCCCAGCTCCTGGGCTGAGGATCCCAGGATCTCCTGGAAGCTTTCCCGGACGCGGTGCCCCATCATCTGACGGTTGGCGAAGGCGTAGTTGGCTGCCGCCCGCATGGCTCCGATGTAACGGGTGCCCTCGGCGGACGTGACCGGCGCGCACACGAGTTGCTTGTCGGGAAGATGGATCTGAAACCGTTTGGCGGCCCTCATCATGACGTCCAGGAAGTCGTCACAGACCTGGTAGCCCAAGCCCCTGGAGCCGGAGTGAATGAAGACGGTGACGGTCCCCTGGGGGAGTCCCATTGCCTGGGCGGATGACTCATCGTAGACCTCATCCACATAGCCGACCTCGATGAAGTGGTTCCCACTTCCCACGGTACCCACCTGGTCCTTCCCCCGCCGGATAGCCCGCTCACTCACCTGATCCGGGTCGGCGCCCTCGAGGCACCCCCCATCCTCTATCCGGTCCAGGTCCTGAGACCACCCGTATCCTTCGTTCACGACCCACCCGGCCCCCTCCTCCAGGATGGATCGGATCTGCCGGGGCGAGAGGATGAACTTCTTGTAGCCACGTCCCACTCCTGAGGGGATGCGTTGGAAGAGGTCATCCATGAGTTGGGAGAGACGGGGTCTGATCTGATCTACGTGGAGGTCGGATCGATGGAGCCGGACGCCACAGTTGATGTCGTATCCCACCCCACCCGGAGAGATGACGCCCCCCTCCTCCGGATCGAAGGCTGCCACCCCGCCGATGGGGAAGCCGTATCCCCAATGGATGTCGGGCATGCCGATGGAGTGCCCCACAATTCCTGGGAGAGTGGCTACATTCGCCACCTGTTGAACGGCCTGGTCCTCCCGGATGTCCTCCATGAGGATATCATCGGCAAAGATGAGCCCGTCCACCCGCATCTCGCCGGAGCGGGGGAGGCGCCAGCGGTAGTCGTCGATCCGTTCTAGTTTCATGGCGGATCCTGAGGAGCTGAGGTGCCGAAGAGTGGTACAGGCGAGGCCGAAGAGTGGTGCAGGTGAAGATGCGAACGCTGACTGAGGATGGATGGATCCTCCAGAGCCTTCGACCTGCTCATACCACGAAGGCAGTCAGGATTTCCCTCGACAATCTTTCCTGGAGGGGTCCCGAGGCTCCAACCCGGTCTCCGATCCAACCCGCTCCCGGTCCTCGGCTCAACCCGCTCCCGGTCTCCAGGGGGGAACTCCCAGCCGCCTCCATGGTGGAGAAAGATATGACGATCCAACTTCCCGACCTCCCCATTCGGCCGCTCCTTCCCCAGGTCTCCAGGACCTTGGGGGAAGAGGGCGCCGCAGTCCTGGTGGCCCCGCCGGGAGCAGGTAAGACCACCACGGTGCCTCTTGCCCTCCTGGAGGCGGATTGGTTGGCAGGGAAGAAGATCCTGGTGTTGGAGCCCCGGCGGCTGGCGACGCGGGCTGCCGCCTATCGCATGGCATCCCTGGTCGGCGAGGAGGAGGTGGGGGGCCTGATCGGATACCGGATCCGGATGGATACCCGGGTGAGTGCCCGGACTCGGGTGGAGGTGGTGACGGAGGGTGTGTTGACCCGAATGCTCCAGGGGGATCCTACCCTGCAGGACATCGGGGCCATCCTCTTCGACGAATTCCATGAGCGGTCCCTCCATGCCGACCTGGGTCTGGCCCTGGCGCTCCAGAGCCGGAGCCTCTTCCGCGACGATCTTCGGCTTCTGGTCATGTCCGCTACTCTGGATCCTGGCCCAGTGGCTGATCTCCTGGCGCAGGGACGGGGTCAGGCCACCGTCCTGGAGAGCCAGGGACGAGAATATCCGGTGGAGACCCGATTCAGGAAAACGTCGGTGGGCGGGTGGATCGAGCCGCCCACTGCGGCCACGGTGCTCCAGGCCCTGGATGAAACAGAGGGGGATATTCTTGTCTTCCTCCCTGGGACGGGAGAGATCCGTCGGACCGAAGAGCGACTCCAGGAGGCCGGGCTGCCAACAGGCGTGACCCTCCATCCTCTCCACGGGAGTCTGGACCAGGCGGCTCAGGACCGGGCTATCGCGCCCAGTCCACCGGACCGGCGGAAGGTGGTTCTGGCCTCGGCCATTGCCGAAACCTCCCTCACGATCGAGGGGGTTCGGGTGGTCGTAGATGCTGGGCTCATGCGGGTTCCCCGCTTCGATCCGGGGACGGGGATGACTCGCCTGGAGACGGTGCGGGTAACGCGGGACTCGGCGGACCAGCGACGGGGGCGTGCGGGACGGGTGGCCCCAGGGGTGTGCTATCGGCTCTGGACCCGGGGTGAGGATCGGGGCCTGGTCCCCCGCCGCCGACCGGAGATCCTGGAAGCTGACCTGGCTCCACTGCTCCTGGAGCTCAAGCGCTGGGGTGCCGAGCCGGAGGAGTTGGACTGGCTGGATCCACCGCCGGAGGCATCCCTGTCCCAGGCACGTGAACTCCTGGGGGAGTTGGGCCTCCTGGATTCGAAGGGCGGGCTTACTGAACGAGGCCAGGAGGTGGCATCCATGGGTGTGCATCCCCGCTTGGGCCGAATGCTTCTGGGGGGGCGGGAGCTGGGCGACGGCCAGGCCGCGGCGGAGCTGGCGGCGCTCCTGGGCGAGCGGGACATCCTTCAACGGGAGGGTCGGGCTGCCGATGCCGATCTTCGACTTCGGGTGGAGGCGCTGCGGACCGGGCGTTCACCCTTGGGTGGGCACCGGGTCCATGGAGGGGGCCTGGCCCGAGTCCGACGCGAGGTGGCTCACTGGAAAAGGGTTTCCGGAATTACCGGATCCTCCCAGCGACGGAAGGGGCTGGGGCCGACCGGGGTCCTTGCCGCCCTGGCCTATCCGGACCGGATCGCCCGGAGACGCCCGGGCACACGAGGACGTTTCCTCCTGCGGAGTGGGCGCGGCGCGGCGTTCGCCGAGTCCCAGAGTCTGGAGCAAGAAGACTGGTTGGTAGCAGTGGAGGTGGCCGGACAGGGGCGAGAGGCTCGGATCTTCCAGGCAGCCCCTCTCACGTTGGAGGACATCCAGAACGTATTCTCCCGGGATATTGAAGTGGAGGATGAGGTCCACTGGGATGATGAGGCCGGCCGGGTGCGAACTCGCCGGGTGCACCGACTGGGAGCGCTGGAGCTGGCTGGTGCCCCACTGGTCGATCCCGATCCTCATCAGGTTGCCCGAGCCCTTCTCAAGGGCGTAGCCCAGCGAGGACTTCAGGTCCTGCCCTGGCATCGGGAGACAGTACAACTCCGGGACCGAATCCACTTCCTCCACCAGTTGGATCCGGAAGAGTGGCCGGCGGCTTCAGAGGATGCGTTGGCCGAGTCCGTGGATCAGTGGCTCCTGCCCTTCATGGCGGGCATGCGATCCCTGGACGACCTGAAATCATTGGATCTGGCCCAGGCCCTCCTGTCCCGTCTCCCATGGGAAGCCCGAGCACGTCTCGATGCGTGGGCGCCGACCCACCTGGAGGTCCCCAGCGGATCCCGGATCCGGGTGGACTACTCCGACCCTGGCGCCCCGGCATTGGCGGTCAGGCTACAGGAGGTCTTCGGGTTGGAGGAGACGCCACGGATTGCCGGAGGCCGGGTTCCGCTGACCATGCGACTCCTCTCACCGGCCCAACGTCCAGTCCAGGTCACCCAGGACCTGTCCAGCTTCTGGGATGATGCCTACTTCCAGGTCCGGAAGGACATGCGGGGACGGTACCCCAAGCACTACTGGCCCGAGGATCCCAGGGCAGCGACGCCTACACGCCGGACCCGACCCAGGTAGAGCCGGGCGCGGCGTGTAGGGTCGAGACCGTCAGTTGGAGATCGGCTCAAGCCGCATGAGGAGGCGACGGCCTTCGATCTTTCGGGAGCGGTGCTCCACAGTCGCCAGATCCTCGGTGGCCTCTTCGACCCGGTCGAGCATGGCCTCCCCGACTTCGGGGCGTCGGAGTTCCCGACCCCGATAGCGCAGGACTACCCGGACGATGTTCCCGTCCTCCAGGAAACGACGGGCTCGCTTGATCTTGGTCTGGAAGTCGTGGTCCTCCGTCACGGGACGGAGCTGGACTTCCTTGATCTCGACGGTAGTCTGGTTCTTCCGGGCCTCCTGGGCCTGTTTCTGCTGTTCGTACTGGTACTTCCCCCAGTCCATGATCTTCACGACCGGCGGGCGGGCCTGGGGCGCTACCTCCACCAGATCCAACTCCTGTTCCTGGGCCTTCTCCCGGGCGGCCTGCAGGGCTACGACGCCGACCTGTTCGCCATCGGAATCGATGAGGCGGACCGGGCTGATACGGATCTGGTCATTCACTCTGGGTTTGCTGGAAATCTCGGGTACCTCCTTGGGGACCTGAGGGTGGAGCCGGCTGCGGTAGGCTGCCGGCACGGGGTTTGGATCCTGTCACCACGACGGGATCCGGCAATTTTCGTTACCCGGAAGCCGGGGGAAGGTCCCGGCGATCGGGGTGACCCGCATGCGGGCCACCCTCTCAAGAGAAGGTCACCAGAGCCTCGGGTCAAAGAGTGGGGTGGGTTCGGGGGCGCCAGAATGGTGATGCGGGACCGAGGGGTGTCACAGCCATTCCACCCCATGGGGTCGTCACGCCCATTCCCTCAGGAGCGAGAGGAAGTGAGGGCCGTAGCGTTCGAGCTTGGTGGGTCCCACGCCGGACACTCCCAGGAGTTCGTCGGGGGTGGTGGGGCGGAGTGTGGCCATGTCCCGAAGGACCTGATCATTGAAAACGATGTAGGCCGGCACTCCTTGATTCCGGGCCAGTTCCAGCCGGAGTTCTCTCAATTCCTGGAAAAGGGCCTCCTCTTCAGGGGAAGCTTGGAGGGGAGTGGCACGCCTGGAACGGTCCTGGGGGCCGCCACCGTCAATCTCCATCCCCTGTCTCGATGTGGAACTTGTCGCCCTTCGTGTCTTCGACCCGAGGTGGCCGGACGCTGAAGCCCGGTCCGCCACCGACTCTCCGGTGCAGAGGTCACACGAACGCCCACAAGGATCCATGGCCTCGTCGAAGTGAGCCAGGATGGCCTGGTGACGGCACCCGCCATCCTCCACCATCTGGAAGATCCCGACGGTGCCCTGTGCCTTCTGGTGGCGAAGCTCCGGATCCTGGATCTCGTCCAGGAAGCGCTCATGCATCTTCACGTCGGCCCAGGAATAGAAGAGGATACAGTCGCTGGGAAGCCCATCCCGGCCTGCCCGACCCATCTCCTGGTACCAGGATTCCACGTCCTTGGGCATGTCCCGATGGATCACGAACCTGACGTCAGGTTTGTCGATCCCCATGCCGAAGGCCACCGTGGCCACGACCACATCGATCTGGTCGTGCTGGAAGTCCTCCTGGGTCCGGGACCGTTCCTCTGACGGAAGCCCGGCATGGTAGGCTCGGGCTCGGATGCCCTTCTCCTGTAGAAATCGGGTGGTGCTTTCCACCCCCCGTCGGGAGAGGCAGTAGACGATCCCGCTCTCTCCCTCCCACTCCCGGATCAGGGCCAGAATCTCGCGACGGGTGTTGCCGGACCCCTTCTTCCGACATCCGATTCTGAGGTTGGGGCGGAAGAACGACCCTTTGTAGCCGGCCGGCTTTCGCATTCCCAATTGGTGGAGGACATCTCTGGCCACCGGCCGGGTCGCAGTAGCGGTCAAGGCCAGAACAGGGACTGACAACTCCTCTTTCAGCCCTCGGAGTCGCCGATAGGCCGGCCGGAAGTCATGGCCCCACTGACTGATGCAGTGGGCTTCATCCACCACGAGGAGAGCGATGGGACAGTCTGTGATGAAGCTCCGGAGGCTCCCGTCCAGAGCTTCGGGTGCGAGGAACACCACCTCCAACTCACCCCTCCGAAGTTGGGCCAGTCGTTCCCGGCGTTCCTCGAACTCCAGGGAGGAGTTGATCTCCGCCGCCTGGAATCCCACTTCCAGGAGGCCGTCCACCTGGTCCTTCATGAGGCTGATGAGGGGAGAGATGACCAGGACGGCCCCATCCATCATCCGGGCCGGGATCTGGTAGGTGAGCGACTTCCCGGCGCCAGTGGGCATGAGGGCGATGCAGTCCCGTCCCTCCAATACGGCCTCGATGACTGTTTCCTGTCCTGGCCGGAAGCCCTCGTAGCCGAAGGTGCTTCGGAGGACGGTCAGCGGATCGGTGTCGGTGGGTTCCTGCGCCTGGTTCCGGAAGGGGAGGGGAAGGGGTTCGCTCACGAACTGGCCTCCCTGCCCGGAGAGGTGAGGAGCTGGTTCAGTTCCTCCAGCCTGAGCTCCACCGGATGAGCCCCCTCTGGGAGCGCCAGGTCCGAATCCAGGGCCTGCAGGAGGAGGCGGGCTTTCACGAGGGCTGAACGGCCGGTATGGAGCTGGTCCTCAGCCAGGGCTCGGACGCCCTCCAGATAGAGAACCTCGCCGGCGGCCCACAGCTTTCCCGGGTCACCGCCACCATCGGGTGAGAGGACCTCCACAACGGTGTCCGGATGAGCGATGCGGAGGACGTCCAGAT
>PWWP01000012.1 GCA_003562075.1 Gemmatimonadota bacterium | reverse complement strand
CGGCTTCCGATTGTGACCCTCGTGACCCTCATCTGTGTGGGGGCCTGTTCCCCGGGGGAGGCCGACGCCTTCCTCCAGGATGTCCAGGCGGCGGAGACGGAGGAGGATTGGCAGATCGCCCGGGAGGCCTTCTCGGCTCTGGCACACTCGTCGGCGGATCGACTGGATCCTGGCGAGCGGACGGCCCGGGCGGCGCTGGCTTTTCTGGGGGCACCCTACATCCCTGCCACCCTGGAGATCTCCGGGCCGGAGCGTCTGGTGGTGAACCTCCGGGGGTTCGACTGCGTCACTTTGGTGGAGCATGCCCTCACCCTATCGCGGCTGGCCGACGGGTCGGATCCGGCGGTTCTGGACGATGAGGAGCGCTTCCGGGAGCGCTACCGGGACGAGTTGGCCCGGCTCCGGTACCGGGAGGGGGCGCCGGACGGCTACCTGAGCCGGCTCCACTACTTCACCGAGTGGCTGGATCGGGGGATTGCGGCGGGGGAGCTCCAGGAGGTGACAGGCGAGCTCGGGGGGATCCCCGATCAGCGGCCCATCCACTTCATGTCGTCGAACCCGGAGGCATACCGGCAGCTCGCCGAGTCGCCGGAGTTGGTGGAAGAGGTGCGGCAGATCGAAGAGGAGCTGAGCGCCCGCACCCGACTCTTCATCCCCCAGGAGCGGATCCGGGAGGTGGAAGGGGGGATCCGGGACGGCGACATCATCGCCGCCGCGAGCGCCCTGGACGGGCTGGACATCGCCCACACGGGGTTCGCCGTGCGCCGGGAGGGGCGGGTGCACCTCCTCCACGCTCCCCTGGTGGGGGACTCGGTGGAGGTATCGCCCCGCCCCCTGGCGGAGCGGATCCAGGGGATCGGGAGCCAGGTGGGGATCCGGGTGGTGCGGCCGGTGCGGTGAGGGGGGACTGAGGGGGTTCAGGGCCGCTTTCGGCCGGAAATCTCCGGCTCCGGCCCCGGATGCAGGTGGGTGGCATCCGCCAAAAGTGGCGGAATCCATTCGTCACGAGTTTGCAAGGGCCATGGTTGTTGTGGCCCGTCCACAAAACCGGGAGTCGGAGGGGCGAGTCAAGGCGCGGGCGAACTCCCGAATCATGACGGCGTCACCAGCTCGGCCCCAGATGGGTGTTTTCGTACTTTCTTATCTGGAATCGGTCTATTCGACCCCTTTGATCGGTTTCCCCAAGCCGCTGCCAGGTAACGATTTGACGGTCCGTTCTCTTGCCTGTTCGGGAGCGGCATCCGCCGGTAGTCCCTACCCCACATTAACGCCAAATATACGCCTCACCGGGGGTTTGGCACTCCAGTTGCCCCTCTCTTCCGCCGAGTAACCGAAGTGCGACACATCGGTCGCCTTCACCTGGCGGGAGTATTTCGGTCGCTGGAAAAGACCAGGTCCGGACCCGCTCAACTGTTCATCCCAAAGAGCCGAAAACGGCGAGGGAGACACCGATGCAGAACTTTCTGACGAAGCTTTGGAACGACGAGTCCGGACAGGATCTGGTTGAGTATGCGCTGCTGCTGGCGTTCATCGCCATTGCGGCGGTTGTGGCAATCACGGCCCTGGGCGGGAGCATTTCCGATCTCTTCCAAGACACCGCCGCCGAGCTCGACGGTGCCCTTCCGTAAGCCGATGTCCATGGGACCGCTGCCCGGTCGCTTACAGATGCGACCGGGCGGCGACCTCTCAGTCACTAGCAGCGAAGCGATTTCGACTCCCATGGGCTGAGCGCTTTGGTTGAAGCCTCAGGCGAGCCGACTCGGAATCCGTTACCCACTTCTTCGACGGTGCGAGCACCATGGTCAACCTACTGCAGGCCCTCTGGCAGGACGAAGCGGGGCAGGATATCGCCGAGTACGGGTTGCTTCTTGTGCTGATCGCGGTTGCGGTTGTCGGGGCTGTCTCGATTCTCGGTTCGTCCATTTCCGACCTCTGGAATTCGAGCGCGGACGAGTTAGCGGACGCCATATCGGGACCGTGACCTACCGATGCTCTGGCTCCCCCTCTGGTGGCCCGGAGCATACCACCCTTCTTCCAAAGGACCGCGGGTTCATGTCTGGAATCCCCCTCACCCTGGATCTGGCCCTCCTTGGGCTCGTGGCCGGGGCGGCTGTCCTGGATCTCAAGACACGCAGGATTCCGAACGTCCTGACCGTGCCGGCTCTGGCTTTGGCACTGGTTCTGAGGGGGATCATGGGGGTCGATCCGCTCCTGGGAGGCCTGATGGCGGCGGGGATCGCCTTCCTCATCTGCCTCCCCGTCTTCGCCTTGGGAGGGCTGGGAGGCGGAGATGTGAAGCTCCTCACGGCGGTGGGTGCCTTCCTCGGAATGGAGCGACTCTGGGGAGCCTTGGCCGTCACCGCCATCGCCGGGGGCATCTTCGCGCTGGCCTCCATTCTTCTCAGGCGGAGAACGAAGGAAACGGCCTGGAATATGTACATGATCTTCGGGAAGCTCCGGACCCGTTCAGCCTACGCCGGATGGAAGGAGGACAGCGGGGACGGGCTGAACATCCGCTCGGCCGGAGCCCTGACCCAGCCGTACGGGGTGGCCATCGCCATCGGAGCGATCTGGGCCATCAATCCCTTCTTCTAGGAGGAGATCGTCATGAAGGCGAATGAAGGGGAGCCACTCGAGTCAGAAGGCCGCCGTCCTTCCGTCAGCGGGCACCGCTTGGCTCGGCGTGAGGGGCAGTCCCTTGTGGAATTCGCCCTCGTCCTTCCGATACTTCTCCTGATCATCGTGGGGATCCTGGAATTCGGAATCGCCTTCCGCACCTATCAGGTGGTCACCAACGCCGCCCGTGAGGGGGCCAGGACGGCTGTGCTCCGAGTCGAGCAGCCCCAGGCCGACAGCGTGGTCATCCGCTACCTGCAGAGCGCCGGCCTGAACCCAAATGACGGAACCCGCGGCTTCAACTGTGAGGGAAGCTCGGGAAGCTCGCCTCTCCCCTGTGAGACCGGCGACATCGCCAGCGTCACGGTCAGCCAGCCGGTGAACTTCGTGCTTATCGGGGCTGTCTTTCGCCTGATCCAGGGTCTGGGTGCCGATTTCGAGCCGCCTGAATTTGTGACCAGCGTATCTCAGATGCGCACCGAATAGATCTTTCTGGAGATTCAATACCATGCGACGAAAGGCTGTGTTGTTCCTGGTCCTGGCCCTGGCATTGGGCGGGCTGGCGGCCTTCCTGGCGCTTCAGGTCCTGCGCCCGGAGGTCTCCGACCCTGCCCCCACACGGGCAGAGGTCTCCACGGTCGACGTCGTGCTGGCCGCCCGGGACCTCCCCACGGGTACTGTCGTGGGCCAGGGGGATATCCGAACCGTTCCATGGCCCGGAGACGCTCTCCCTGCCGGATTCAGCTCCACTGCCGCAGAGGGGGTGGGCCGGGGCGTCCTCCTGACCATCCGTGAAAACGAGCCCATGCTCGCCGCGAAGCTGGCCCGCCCGGAAGCCGGTGGAGGACTCTCCATCAGCATTCCGGAAGGAAAGCGGGCTCTCACCTTCCGAGTCGATGACGTCATCGGCGTGGGCGGATTCGTCCGGCCAGGCCATCGGGTGGACGTTCTGGTGACCGTGGGTGCGGATGGGGGTGGAGGACAGCCCACCACCCGTATGGTCCTGCAGAACGTAGAGGTGGCCGCCACCGGTTCCACGGTGGAAGCCAGCCCCCAGGGCGACCCCGAGACGGTGCCCAACGCAACCTTCCACCTGGCCCCCGATCAGGCAGAGCGCCTCGTCATGGCGGCCCGGAGTGGGACGATCCAGCTCGCGCTCCGGAACCCCCTGGACGTGGATACGGTGTCGACCCTGGGCGTTCGGCTCAATCAGGTGCTCGGAGGCGCTGCCCCTGCCCCCCCTCCAGTGAGGAGAGCCGCACCGGCTCCAGCCGCTCCTGCTGCGCCCTCCCGGGTTGATGTGGAGGTCTACCGCGGTCCGCAACGAAGCACCTCAACCGTGGACACCTCGGTGGTGGGCGGTGGTGGGGGAGGTGGACGATGAGCAGCCTGCGTACTGCCCAGACTCCTGATTCCCGTCGGGCCTGGGGCCCCTCGGACCATTCCGTTCCCTCCACAGGACCACGTCAGATGTGGAAGCTACCCTGGACTGTTCTGCTGATCGGGCTCTTCCTGGTTGCGGCCCCGCTCTGGGGCCAGTCGGCCCAGGGCCGCACCGCCGTCATCTCGGTTCCCCTGGGGAACTCCACGGTGGTGACCCACGACGCCACCTTGGAGCGGGTTCTCATCACCGATCCGGACATCGCCGACGCCCTCCCGGTCACGGCGCGGGAGGTGGTGGTCAACGGACTGGCGGCTGGTACCACGACGCTCCTCTTCTGGGATAACCGGGGGCAGCGTCACTCCTATTCGGTCCGGGTCGTGGCCGATGTGGAGGCCATCCAGAGTGAGATGGAGCGGATGTTCCCCGGGAACGGAGTCACGGTCTCGGCCGTGGGTGGGTCCATCATCCTAACGGGCGAGGTTACAGACCCCAGGGCCGCTGAGCGGGCCGAGTCGCTCGCCCGGGCCCTGGGCAACGGGTCCGAGATCCTGAACTACATCTCAACGCCCGATCCCGGTCAGGTCATGCTGCGGGTAAGGGTTGCCGAGGTGAGCCGCACCGCCATCGAGCGGTTGGGGATCAATCTGCTTCGCCTCGATCCGCTGAATCCGCGCGGGGCGGATGAGGGAATGATCCAGTCCGGTGGTGTGGTGGGACCCGGCGGCGAGTTCCCCCGGACCGGAATCCAGGGCGGGCCGAACCAGACCTTCTCCGACGCGGTGAACTTCTACCTCTTCCACCGGAGTTCGAATGTTGCTGCATTCATTCAGGCGCTGGAGGATGAGGGGATCTTCCGGAGTCTGGCTGAACCCAATCTCATCACGATCCCCGGCGAAAGAGCTTCCTTCCTGGCCGGTGGTGAATTCCCCTTCCCGCTCGTACAGCCGCAGACCGGGACGGTGACGGCCGAGTTCCGTGAGTTCGGGATTCGTCTCAACTTCCTGCCCACCATCACGAACTCCGGTGCCATCCGCCTCTGGGTCGAGCCGGAGGTATCTACGCTGGACTTCGCGTCCGGCGTGCTCATTGCGGGAACGCAGGTTCCGGCCCTGCTCTCGCGGCGAGCCGAAACCACCATCGAACTGAACGACGGGCAGACCTTCGCCATCGCCGGCCTGATGGACAGCGAGATCACCGAGTCCGTCAACAAGGTCCCCTACTTGGGGGATATCCCCATCCTGGGCCGCTTCTTCCGCTCCACATCCATGCGGGAGAATCAGACCGAACTTCTGGTCCTGGTGACCCCGCACTTCGTCCGGCCTTTGGATGCAATGCCGGACCTTCCCACCGGTGAGCTGGATGCGTGGCCGTGGGGAGACTTCATGCTGAGGGAGCTTCGGAGCGTTCCTCCTGTGGATGCACCGGAACCGGACGGACAGGACGAGTCGAACGGAGGATGATGTCATGAACACCCGTGAAGGGCATCGAACCCAGTCTCCAATCGGTCGCCAGAGCGGTCGTCTGAACGACCGTGGCGGTGCAGTGCTGGTTTTGGTGGCCCTGGGACTCGTGGTCTTTCTGGGGATGGCTGCCCTGGCTATCGACTTGGGCCTCCTCTACGTCGCCCGGGGTGAAGCTCAGAAGGCGGCGGATGCGGCGGCCCATGCGGGCGCCGGTTTCTACCAGCTCAATCGGGATCGGGCGGATGGCGTCCAGGCAACTCGAGACTTCGTGGTGGGCTTCGCCGAGAACAACGAGGTTCGAGGGCTTCCGGTGCGTGTGGACGGCCAGCAGGACATCGACGTGCTCCCCAGCGAAGGACTTGTGCGTGTGCGGGTGCGTCGAACGGATGACGGGATCGACGGTCCCATTCCTACGCTCTTCGCCCGGGCTCTCGGCTTCCGGGAGGTGGGGGTGAGCGCATCCGCGGCGGCTCAGATCTTCGGGGCGAGGGCTGTCGGCTGCATGCTCCCAGTGGCTCTTCCGGACCGGTGGATTCGGGGGGATGGGAGTTTTCCTGCCTCCAACGATATCTACGACCCCGACGCGGGAGACCTCTATGACGAGGCGACCACAGGATACCGGATCCCGGAGAATCTGGGGGACACTCTACTGATTCGTCCGGAGGCGTCCGGTGGTGGTCAGCAGGTTAGGATCACCCCCAGCTGGTGGGGAACGACTCAGTCTGACGAATTCAGTTTTGCCGGGAACAGCACCACCGACCTTCGGAGGGCCATCGAGGGGTGCTCCGGGGATCCCTTTGGTGAAGGTGCCGACATGGACCAGAGTGGAGGGAGTAAGCAGGCGCTCCGGTCGAGTTGGGAGTTGGTCAGGGATTCTGACCCTACAGCGATCTGGAATGACGTGGCACGGTGCGTTACCACGGCGGGAAGTAGCGAATGCCGCACGAGCCCCCGTCTTCGCCCCATGGTCTTGTTCAATCCAGATCTTGCGCCTCAGACCAACCAGGATGGGTTCGTCGCCTCCAGGATCATTGGGATCTTCATTGAAGACGTGGATCGGACCGGATCCCAGTATCAGGTGATCGCACGTCTGGCTCGTATCCCTTCTACCCTTCCTGGCGACGAGGTCGCCGGTCCGGGCGACGCGGTCACCGCGATCCGAATCGTTGAATAGGACGGAGAGAATCATGACCCCGAATCCCCGGACGAACCCCAAGGCACCGAGTGCCTCTCATGTCCGCAATGAACGCGGGGCGGTGTTGGTTCTGATGGCGTTCGCCTTGGTTGTCTTCCTGGGCATTGCTGCGTTGGCCATTGATCTTGGGCTCCTGTTCGTGGCCCGGGGTGAGGCTCAGCGAGCAGCGGATGCCGCAGCTCATGCCGGGGCCGGCTTTTTCCAACTGAACCGGAATGAAGCCGCAACCAGGGATTTCGTGGTCGAGTTCGCTTCGAACAACTCAGTGCGCGGGATCCCCGTTGAAGTTGATCGCGATGAGGATATCGATATCGAAGTAGCCCGTTCGCTCGTTCGCGTTCGAGTACGGCGCACCGATGATTCGAGTCAAGGGCCGGTTGCAACCCTTTTTTCCCGCGCCTTGGGGATCAATGAGCTTGGAGTGAGCGCCTCAGCCGCGGCTCAGGTCTATGGCGCGACCCTGGCCGAGTGCATTCTCCCCATTGCGATTCCCGATCGATATCAGCGGTACGATGGTCAACCGGTTGGGCCGCAGGAGGCATTCAACAACAACGACCACTTCTACGTGCCCACCCAAACCGGATTTCGGCTTCTGGACGACATCGGCCGGGAGGTGTTCCTCCGACCCGGCGATGAAGGGGGGAATCGGATCAACCCCAGTTGGTGGAACACGGTTCAATCTCGGGATCTCCAGTTTGCGACTCCAGGTGCAGTCGGCGTCGCCAACGCCATTCAGGCCTGTGATGACGTTATCTTCGGCGAAGGCGAAGAGTTGGAGACTGCGACGGGGAATCTGGGGAATCGGGGGCGCCGAGCATTCCTGGACCTGTTAGAGCAGGACCTCGACGCCGAATGGGATCCGGATCTCCAGTGCGTCACCAGTGGCGATGGCATCTGCAGACCGAGTCCCAGGCTACGGCCGGTTGTCTTTTTCGATCCGACCGTAAGTATCCCGCCGGGTCGATCTCCCGTGCCTGTGACTCGGCTCATTCCGCTGTTCATTGAATCAGTCACTGGGGGCCCCAGCAACTACCAAGTCACGGCCATCATGGCTAGAGGGCTCGGTTTGGCACCGGGGGATTTTGAAGTTACGCCGGGCAATGACTTTTTCCTGACGGCCATCCGCATCGTCGAGTAACCACTGATATGCCCACCTCCCCCGCCCCCGACGCCGGCCTCGTCTCGGCCGCCATCGTCTCCACCGACCCCACCTTCCATCAGGGGCTCACTCAGAGCCTGAATGGAAAGGCCGGGTGGTTCCGGATCGATGTGCGCATCACCGAGGCGTTCACGGCCATTGCCGATCCTCACTTGGACCGGCTCCGGGAGGTCTCGCCCGATGTCATCTTCGTGGATCTTGAATCAGATCCACAGGTGGGGCTCAAGTTCGCCGAGTACCTCCTGGAGTCGAAGCTGACCCGCTCGGTGGTGGCGGCAGGGCCGGCGGATTCGCCGGATCTTCTTCTATCGGCCATGCGCGCCGGGGTTGCTGAATTTCTCCCGAAGCCCCTGGACATTGAGCAGGTCAGGGGCACGCTGGACCGGATCTGGAAGCGGGCGGGGAAGTCGGGTGATGCTCCGGCCGCTGAGGAGAAGCGGGCTGGCCGGACCCTCTGCGTTTTCAGTGGAAAGGGGGGATCAGGCAGCACCACCTTCGCCGTGAACCTGGCGGTGGAGATCCACCGGACCACCCGGCAGCGGACCCTTCTGGTGGATCTGGATCTGGAGCTGGGCGACACTGCCCTCCTCCTGGGTATGGAGCCGCGCTTTTCGTTTGTCGATCTGATTCGAAATTTCCATCGGGTCGACGCCGGACTCCTGGCCTCGTATATCGAGCGTCACTCTTCAGGGGTGGAACTCTTGGCGGCCCCACTGAAGCCTGCCGGTTTCGAGGATGTGGAGCCGGAGCAGGTGGCCCAGATCTTCGCATTCGTGAAGCAGTACTACGACTACATCGTGGTGGACGCCCCCAAGTCGCTGAATTCGGTGACCCGGGCGGCCATCCAGGTGGCAGACAACGTGCTGGTCCTGGTTACGCCGGATCTGCCCTCTGTTCGGAATGCGGCCCGGTGTCTGCCTCTCCTCGATCAGCTTGAGCGTCCGGGTCGTCCCGACTGGATCCAGGTGGTGGCAAACCGGATCAGCCCCCGGCAGCTCATCTCGCTGGGTGATATCCGGAAGACTCTCAATCGGGACGTGGTGGCCACCCTCCGGAACGACTACCAGTCCACCATGGACGCCATCAACGAGGGGCGGCCCGCCGTTCTGGACCGCAACTCCATCTTTGCCAAGGATGTCCGGGAGATGGCCTCCCGGATCACCGGCGTGCAGGTCGCCGATCGGGACGGAGGATTCCTCTCCGGCCTCTTCGGACGCTCGCGCTGACCCACTGTCTCGCCCCGAACCAGGGTTCACTATCATGACCAACGGCGTCGATCTTCCCAAGAACCCGACCTCCGCGACGGTAAAGGACCGGCCTCGCTGGGCTCCCGGCGAGCCCGCGGCAGGTGAGGGCCGCGCCGTCACACGCCGGCCCGATGCCAATGTGGTTCCGGCGGGCACGGACGACCTGGCCTTCAATCCCGAGATCCAGGAGACCCGGATCCGGATCCACCGGAAGCTCATGGACCGGCTGAACCTCGCCTCGCTGGCGAAGCGGGACCGGGAAGAGGCCGAGACCGAGGTGGCCCGCATCGTCCATCGACTGATGGCCGACGAGATGGTGGCCCTGAACCTGGATGAGCGGGAGAAGGTGGTCGAGCAGATCCTCTACGAGATTTTCGGCCTGGGCCCCCTTGAGCCGCTCCTGCAGGATCAGTCCATCTCCGACATCCTGGTGAACACCCATGACCAGGTCTTCATCGAGCGCAACGGCAAGCTTGAGGAGGCCAGGATTTCCTTTCGGGACGACCGACACCTCCTGCAGATCATCGACCGGATCGTCTCGGCTGTGGGGCGCCGCATCGACGACTCGTCCCCCATGGTGGATGCCCGCCTGGCCGACGGCTCCCGGGTGAACGCCATCATCCCGCCCCTGGCCATCGATGGCCCGCACCTCTCCATCCGGAAGTTCCGCCGGGATATCCTCTCGGCCGAGCAGCTACTGGGCTACGATACGCTGACGCAGGGGATGCTGGAGTTCCTCCAGGGGTGCGTGAAGGCTCGCCTCAACGTCCTTATTTCAGGGGGAACAGGCTCCGGGAAGACGACCTTCCTCAACATGCTCTCCGAGTCCATTCCCGCCAACGAACGCATCGTCTCCATTGAGGACTCTGCCGAGCTCCAGCTAAGGCAGCCCCACGTGGTCCGCCTTGAGACCAGGCCCCCCAACATCGAAGGCACCGGGATGGTGGATCAGCGGGCCCTGGTCATCAATGCTCTGCGGATGCGTCCGGACCGGATCATCCTGGG
>PWWP01000111.1 GCA_003562075.1 Gemmatimonadota bacterium | reverse complement strand
GAAACCCGGAGTGGTCGTTCAGCCATGGTCGAATTGGCCCCGGGCCCCTGATCGAACTTCCCCTGGGGAGTCAGCTCTTCTCGAGCCCCTCTGGCGGAAGCTGCCCAGGCAACTCCTACAGCCCGGCATGCAAGCCTGACAAGCCGGTGTACGGGAAATCCCCCACACCGTCCGTAGCATTCCGGATAGTGGCCACGACCATCTCCCTGGTAATGTGAGGGTCCCTCCTAACGCTTTGATAACCGGAGATTTCCATGTCCACCATTTCGCAATGGCCTTGGCGCAGAAGTCTCGCCATCGTCCAGGCAGGCTGTGCCGTTCAGGTCGAAAGCGTGCTTTTTGGGACTGTTCGTAGCTATTGCCACGGGCTTGGCATCCGGGACGGTGCGGTGCTCGAGTGCCTTACCCAGGACAGTTCAGGGGTGGAGATCCAGATGCCCGACGGCTCCAGATCCCGCGTTCCTCGGGAGTACGCGTGGTTCATTTCGGTACAAGGACTGTGATGTCCAGGATCCTGATCGCCATCGGTGACAGTGGTCTGCGAGCTGATCTCGCGGGGATGTGCGAGGCCCTTTCGCGCCAGATCGATTGTGTGGACACGGTCGAGGAAGGGGTCGAGAGGCTGAAGAATCAGGAATATGAACTGGTCCTCACGGACCTTCGCCTCCGGGATGGCGTCGGTTTCGAACTGTTCGATGCGGTCCCCAGCGGCTGCAAGCTGGCGCTGATCGCCAGGAAGGGAGCGCTCACGGCCGCCCAACGGGTGCTCGAACATCCGCTCCTGAGCTTCCTCAGCGCTCCGGTCACCCAGACCTGTCTGGAGGGCCTGGTGCGCGAGTTGGACGATGCACATAGCCTGGAAACACGGATACGGGAGTGGCGGAAGGGTATCGACGCTGGGCACTGTGGACCGCTGGTGGGCCAGTCACCCGTCATGCAGGAAGTCTTTCGACGTTTGGCCCTGGCCGGTCCACGAAACGCGCCCGTGCTGATCGTGGGGGAGAGCGGTTCCGGGAAAGAGTTGGCGGCGTGGGCGCTACACGACCTCAGCCCTCGACGCGAAGGCCCCTTCGTAGCCGTCAACTGTGGTGCCATTTCCCCGAGCCTGATGGAGAGCGAGCTGTTCGGCCATGAGCGAGGGAGCTTCACGGGCGCCACAGGAACGCACCGAGGGTACTTCGAGCAGGCTGACGGGGGAACGCTCTTCCTCGACGAGATCACGGAGATGCCCGCCGAGCTCCAGGTCAAGCTCCTGAGGGTCCTGGAAACGTCACGGGTTCTCCGGATTGGCGCTGAAGAAGAACGCCAGGTCGAAGTGCGCATCCTGGCCGCGACGAACAGGAGGCCGGAGGAGGCAATCGACGAGGGCAAGCTCCGGATGGATCTCTATTACCGGTTGAAAGTCCTCAGCGTGAATCTGCCTCCCCTCAGGGAGCGGATCGGAGACGTTCCGCTTCTGGCCCAGCGCTTCCTCGACGAGGTCACCCAGCGTGAAGGTCAGGATCGGACCTTCTCAGATGAGGCTGTAGAGGCCCTGGAGAAGCATCTCTGGCCCGGAAATGTACGCGAGTTACGCAATGCCATCTATACGGCCTGCCTGCTCTCCGACGGGGTGATCGGGGTCCAGCACCTTCCGGAAACGGTGACCATGGAGGGCATCGTCAACGGAGAGGAGGATCAAGGGTTGCCCCTACGCATAGGGGCCACGATCAAGGAAATGGAACGTCGACTGATTCTGACCACGCTGCGCCACATGGAGGGGAACAAGACCCGGGCCGCCGAGTTGCTGGGAGTCAGTGTCAAGACCGTCTACAACCGGCTGTCAGAGTACGACACGATGGAGACGGAATCAGCAACGGGCTGAACCGCCCGGCCGCCGCTTCGGGCCCGGGTTCTCATAGGTTCTCGGAAGGAGGTATGGTAGGATGCACACGGTGCTGATTGCGATACGAGATCCTGAGGTGCGAATGGCCCTGGCCAAGATCGTGACGGGGTCCGGGCGGAAAGTGGCAAGTGTGGGTTCCTGCAGGGAGGCGCGTCGACGATTCCCGGGGCACGAGTACGATGTGGTCTTCGCGGAAGTACGCGAGGGGAAAGGGGGGCCCTGGGGCCCGGCCACCCCGACGTGCCGAATTGCAGTGCTGGTGGATCCGCCGGACGAAGTCCTCATGGACGGACTGCTGCCGGCGGGTTTCCATGCCCGACTCTCCACACCGTTCGATTCCAACGAGGTGACCGAACTCCTGGACGGGCCGGTCTCCAACGGCCACGTGGTACCTGGAGAGAAAGCGGATGCGGTGTCATCTCCCGAGAGTGCGGAGTTCGATGGTCACCAGATGCAGCTGCTGGGCAGTGCTCCAGCCATGCGCCAGTTGAAGAGTCGTATAGAGTGCATGGCGCCGGCGCAGGCACCGGTTCTGATCATCGGGGAGACGGGCAGTGGAAAGGAGTTGGTGGCGCGACGGCTACATGACTTGAGCCACCGGAGTGACGGTCCGTTTGTGGCTATCAACTGCGGAGCTCTCTCCCCCACACTGTTGGAGAGTCAGCTCTTCGGACACGAGCGCGGTAGCTTTACGGGAGCCAAGCGCCGCCATCGAGGAGTCTTCGAGCGTGCGCACGGTGGAACGGTGTTCCTCGATGAGGTCACCGAAATGTCCGTGGACGTTCAGGTGAATCTCTTGAGAGTCCTGGAGCAGGGAGCGTTCTACCGGACCGGCGGTGAAGACCTCGTGAGAGCGGACTTCAGGACGGTTGCAGCCACGAGCCGGACTCCAGCCCGTGCGCTGAGCGAGGGCCGGCTGCGGCCGGATCTCTACTACCGTCTGAGTGTTCTCCAGCTCGAGATCCCCCCTCTCCGTGAACGCCTGGAGGACATTGAGCTCCTCGCAAAGGCCTTTCTTGCCGAGGTGGTGTCAGAGGAAGGAGCCACGAAGACCCTGACCTCAGAAACCCTGGATCGCCTACGCGAGCATACGTGGCCGGGTAACGTCCGAGAGCTCCGCAACGCGATTCACACCGCCTATCTGATGTCGGAGGGAAGAGAGATCCCGCCCGAGGCGCTGCCGACTGATTTTCTGTCCGATTCCCCAGAGCCGGATCCGGTCTTCCACGTGCCGATGGGCACGTCGCTCAAAGAAGCGGAGCGGGAGCTCATCATGCGCACACTCCATTGCATGGACGGCAGCAAGCCCTGCGCCGCCAAGAAGCTGGGAATCAGCCTGAAAACGCTCTACAACCGGTTGAATTCCTACCCCACCATCCGGACCTGATCCTCCCACGACCCCGAGGCTCGACGACAAGCGCTCGGATTCTATCTTGTGGATCGAAGAAGCAGCTCGACACAAGTTCAGCCGTATGCGCTCCTCAGGTCCACGAGTTGGGCCTGGATGACTCATGACAGGCCGGGATCCTCCAGGCCTGTCATGAGCTGCCAGGACACGAGCTGTTCCAGTACCTGGACGAGGAGGGCGAGCGGCAATCCATCCGTTTCAAACGAGTCGGAAAACCATCGGATCCCGACTTTGCGGGCGCTTCCAATCGGCACCAGGACACGGCTCCGGGCACTGCGATCCTTGGCTGCGTGCGGTCCATGCTCGGTCCCGGAAAACGAAACCTGGACAGGGCACACCCGTTGTCCGGTTGACCACAGCGGACGGTCCCAGGTGAGGCATGGCCCGGCACGCCAAGGAACCCGCCTTGTGGCGTGTGCTTCTGCGGATCGGGAGGCTGATCCGGATGTGGCTCCTCTACTTCTTCAACAGCCTTTTGGTGGAAACGGACGATGCGTCCGAGAGCTCAGGGCCGATGATCTGCGAGACCTTCTTCGATATGACGAGCCTTTTCATCTCCGGCACTGAAAGTCTCCTTGTCAGCGACGAAGGGGATGCCTGAACGCCCGTTCAGAAGGGCGCGCCTCGGATTCGGCTCCCTGGCACTCTGAACGGCGTGCCTTGTCCTTCTTCGACGGCCCTCCAGGGCAATACGATCGTGCCCTCCTGTATTTGCTTCTGGAAGCCTGCGGAGCGACCTTTCCAGAGGAGTAAGTCACGGAATCAACGAAATTATCTGGTCCATTCCAAGGGGACGTCGTTGGATAGTAGACCCCAACAGCACCGGGGCGACACGATGGCCTCTGGCGAGACCGAAGCCGGCAAGCCCTCCAGCCGCTCCGAGCTGCTTCCGGTCGTGGGCATCGGAGCATCGGCCGGAGGATTGGCCGCACTGAAGGAGTTGTTCCGGAACATGCCCTCCGATTCCGGCCTCGCCTTCGTGGTCGTGGTGCACCTGTCGCCAAAGCATGAGAGCCACCTTCCGGATCTGCTCCAGACCCACACGAAGATGCCGGTCACGCAAGTGGCTGAAACGGTCCAGATGGAGCCGAATCATGTGTACGTGATTCCACCGGGGGCCAATCTCACGGCAGTGGACACCCACCTGCGCCTTTCGGAGCTTGAAGAGGAGCGCAATCGGCGCGCACCCATCGATCACTTCTTCGAGACCTTGGCTGAGGCGCACCACCGGACGGCCATTGGGGTGGTCCTTACCGGCACGGGCTCCGACGGCACCTTGGGGCTACAGAAGATCCGCGAGCGCGGCGGGCTTACCATCGCGCAGGACCCCGTCGAGGCCGAATACGACGCGATGCCACAGAACGCCGTTTCCAGAGGCGTCGTCGACCGGGTCCTCGCACTCTCGGAGATGCCAGAACAGATCGTTCGATTCGCCACCTCCGAGCCCGTGGTGCCGGTGCTCGACCAAGTCGAGGAGATCGGGCGGAACGGGCGAGAGAAGATCCTCACCCAGGTTCGCGCCCGCACCGGCCATGACTTCAGTCGATACAAGCCGGCCACCCTCATGCGCCGCATCCACCGGCGCATGCAGCTCCAGCAGATCGAGAATCTGGAGGAGTACGCCGAGCGTCTCCGCAGCGACCACGATGAGGTCGAGCAGCTCTTCGAGGATCTGCTCATCACGGTCACCACCTTCTTCCGGGATCCGCAGACCTTCGCCGTCCTCAAGCGCAGTCTCATTCCGACTCTGTTCGAAGGAAAGTCCGAGCAGGATCAGGTCCGAGCCTGGTCCGTGGGGTGCGCCACCGGTGAGGAAGCCTACTCGCTGGCCATCCTTCTGCTGGAGCACGCGTCGCGACTCGACCGGCCGCCCAAGATCCAGATATTCGCCACCGACCTCCGCGAGTCCTCGCTCCGGTGCGCCCGAGCCGGGCTCTATCCGGACACCATCGAAGCCGACATTCCTCCCGAACGCCTGGAGCGGTTCTTCGTCCGGGAGAATGATCACTACCGCATCCGACCGGAGGTCCGCGACACGGTCGTCTTCGCGCCGCACAACGTGATGGCGGACCCGCCCTTCTCGCACCTCGATCTGATCAGCTGCCGGAATATGTTGATCTATCTGCAGCGCGAGGGGCAGGAGGAGATCATCTCGCTCTTCCACTACGCGCTCAGACCGGGCGGCTACTTGTTGCTTGGAAGCTCCGAGACGATCGAGCACTCCGAACTCTTCCGGCGCACGGACAAATCGCACCGCATATACCGCCGTCGCGAGGTTCCCGCACAGGAGCCGCGACTGCCAGTCTTTTCCCTGCCCGCTCCCCGATTCGCCCGTCGCGACCTGGATGTCCTGCAGCGGGCCAGGGGAGCCCCCGATGCCGGCACACTCCACCTGACGATGGTCGAGCAGTATGCGCCACCAAGCGTCCTGGTGAACGAGGACCACGCTTTGGTGCACTCATCGGCCCAGGCCAAGAAGTACCTGACAGTTCCCGCGGGTGAGCCCACGAACGATGTCTTCCGCCTGGTCCGAGAGCCGCTACGCCTGGTGCTGCGCGCCGGACTTCTCGCCGCGCGCGATCGGAAAGAGGCCCATCGATCGAAACCGGTCCGTCTCGAAGTCGGAGGCGAGACGGCCCACGTCATGGTACGCGTGCACCCGGCTGATGACGACGAACTGGCAAATCTCTACCTGGTCATCTTCGACGAGGTCCCTGCACCTGAATCAGGAGAAGCGGGTGAAGAGGGCGCGCCCGAAGGCCGTGTTCAAGAGTTGGAGGAGGAGCTGACCGCTGCCCGCGCACACCTGCAGGCTGTCATCGGAGAGCACGAGACGAGCCAGGAGGAAATGCAGGCCTCCAATGAGGAGCTCCAGTCCATCAACGAGGAGCTACGCTCCACGACGGAGGAGCTGGAGACGAGCAAGGAGGAACTTCAGTCGATGAATGAGGAGTTGGCCACCGTCAACCAGGAAAACCGGTACAAGGTGGAGGAGTTGGCCCAACTCTCCAGCGATCTACAGAACCTCCTTTCAGCCACCGACGTCGCCACGCTCTTCCTTGATCGGCAGCTACGCATCATGCGCTTCACGCCGCCACTGACGGAACTCTTCAACGTGCGGCCTGCCGACCGCGGTCGACCCATCTCCGATCTCACGCACCGGCTCGGTGACATCGCCGTAGAATCGGACGCACAGCAGGTCCTCGACTCCCTGGTGCCACTCAAGCGCGAGGTCCGGAGCGTGGACGAGCGCTGGTTCCTGACGAACATCACCCCTTATCGCTCCACCGAAGACCGGATCGAGGGCGTCGTCATCACGTTTGTCGATATCACGGAGCGGAAAGAGGCAGAGGAGGCCATCCAGGAGGCCAAGATCTATGCGGAGAGCATTGTTGAGACGCTCCATGAGCCGCTCATCGTACTGACGCCGGACCTGAGAGTCCAATCTGCCAACGAGGCTTTCTACGAACACTTCGAGGTCGAACGGAAGGCGACGATCGGGCGCAAGATCTACGAGCTGGGAAATGGGCAGTGGGATATCCCGGGCCTCCGGGAACTGCTCGAAGATGTGTTGCCTTCCAACGATGTGTTCACCGACTTCGAGGTCCGGCACGAATTCCAGGACATCGGCGAACGCATCATGCTGGTCAACGCGCGTCGCCTGGACCACGTGCAGCTCATCCTGCTCGGCATCCGCGACATCACCGAAAGGAAACGGTCCGAGGAAAAGCTCCGCCGCAATGAGCAGCGGCTGAAGCGAATGGTGAATGTTCCCCGTGTCGGGGTCCTGACGTTCGATTACGAAGGCAACCTGCTCTACGCAAACGATGCGGTCCTGGAGATGCTCGGCCACGACCGGGAGAAGTTCGAGGGGGAGTCCCTCACGTGGCGCGACTTCACACCCCCGGGACACGGAGAAGCGGGCGAGCACCTGTTGAACACGGTGCTGGAGACCGGAGCCGGCGTCCCCTACGAGAAGGAGTACGTCCGGGAGGATGGGTCCCGGCTCTGGCTGATGCTGGTCGCCGCTGACCTGGGTGACGGCACGATCGTCAAATACGCCGTCGACATCACCGGGCGCAAGGAGGCCCTCACGGCAGTACGCGAGAGTGAGGCGCGACTGGCGGCTGAAGCTCAGGCGCTGGCCCGCCTGAACGAGCTCAGCGAACGGCTGTGGCAGGCGCCAGGGATCGAGGAAGGCCTCGACGAGATGCTGGAAGGGACGATCTCTCTGCTGGACGGCGACAAGGGCAACATCCAGCTTCTCGACAATGGGCGCCTCCAGACCCTGGCAGAGCACGGATTCGACCCGAAATCGGTTGGTTCTCTCGATGAGGTGGGTCCTTCGGAGGATGCGGCGTACGACGGCGTGCTCCGCACCCATGATGTGATGGTCATCGAGGACATGGAGACCGACCAGACATACGCCCCTCTGCTCTCACCTCCACGCTCATCCGGTTACCGGGCTGTGACCAGCGCACCCCTGATCGGCAGCGAGGGCACCGTCCTGGGCGTCCTCTCCGTGTACTTCGCCTCTCCGCATCGGCCGGGCGAGCAGGACTTGGACCGCTTGCGGCTCTATACGCGCTTGGCGGCGAGCTTCATCGAGCGGCAGAGGACCACCGTTCCGCTGCGGGAGCTGGGCCGGACTCTGATGATGGCCGAGCAGGAGGAGCGCCGCCGCATCGGACAGTTCCTCCACGACGACCTGCAGCAATTGCTCTTCGGCATCCAACTCCGCCTGGAGTCCCTCACCAACGCCCTCAGGGCAGTCGGCAAGCCGGAGCTCAGCCAGGACCTTCGGGAGGCGCTCCACTGGATCGGGGACGCAATCGCATCTACCCGTGAGCTGTCAGTGGATCTGGTCCCGCCCGTCCTTCAGGGCGACGGCCTCGCCGAGGCGCTGGAATGGCTCGCCAGCCGGATGTCGGAAAGGCATCAATTGGAGATCGCCCTGCACGTGGAGTACGAGGACCACCTCGGCGGTGAAAACAAGGACGTACTCCTCTTCCAGGTCGTCCGCGAGCTGCTCTTCAACGTAGTCAAACACGCCGGCGTACTGGAGGCGACCGTCATGCTCCACCGCAAGGGAGACTCCATCGAGATCACGGTGTCCGACGAGGGGGTCGGCTTCGATCTCGATAAGACCGGCCGTTCCAGAAACCGCCGGACTGGTCTTGGCCTCTTCTCGGTCCGGGAGCGCATCCGCATGACCGGTGGAACCGTTGAGATCGATACCGCCCCCGACCAGGGGACTCGCATACGGATCACCACCCCGCTGAGCCGAAAGGGAATCATGTCTGGCGACAGGTCGGACCCGAAGGAAGCACCATGAAGCCCCTTCGCGTACTCATCGTCGACGACCACGGGGTGGTTTTGCGAGGACTCCGGGACGTGCTCGAACAGGCCGACGACATCGAGGTCGTGGCCCAGGGCCGAGACGGGAACGAAGCCGTGCACCTTGCGTGTGAGCACCGTCCCGACGTGGCTGTCCTCGACGTTTCCATGCCCAAGACCGATGGGATGGAGGCCACGAAACTCATCCGGAAGTGCTGCCCTGAGGTGAGCGTCCTCGCCCTGACCAGACATGACGACCGGGCTCACCTGAATCGCATGCTCCAGGCGGGAGCGACAGGATACGTCCTCAAGCAGTCGCCCGCCGCCGATCTGGTGCGTGCCATACGTACCGTGGCTTCCGGGCAGACATACGTGGATCCGATCCTGGCCGGTCCCGTTCTGAGCAGAAGCGCTCGCACGAGGGGGGCTTCCCCCTCCGTGGACGTGCTCAGCTCCCGGGAGGAGGAGGTACTCCGCCTCATTGCATGGGGGCATAGCAACAAGTCGATCGGAAAGAAGCTCGACATCAGTCCCCGGACGGTGGAGACCTACCGGTCGCGGATCACAACGAAGCTGGGATTGCAGACCCGGGCGGAGATCGTTCGCTATGCGGTCACCCAGGGATGGCTCTCTTCCGACGGATCCAGCTCCCCCGAATGACCGCAACCCCTGGGCGCCCAGAGGGTTGCGTCGCCACGGAGCCCCCAGGTCGTTGGGCAGCCTCGACGATGCGCAGGAGTCAGCCTGCCGTCCTGGTAGAGGTGAGCATGCAGTCCGGGTGTTCACGGGTGAGAGCAGTCATCGCCTGAGCCAGGAGTTCTTCGTCGGGAAAGAGGCCGAACACGGTGGATCCGCTCCCCGATAGGAGGGCCACTTCGGCACCTGCGCCAAGCAGGGTCGACCGGATCAGGGCCAGTTGGGGGTATCTGGGATCCAGCGCCCCCTCGAAGGCGTTCTCGCCAAGTCCCACCATGCCCGGCCAACTCTCCAGCTCAACCGCATCCACGACCTTTCCGCCAGCATGGGTCAATCTCTCCCTCGACCGATGCCGAGCCAACTCCTCATAGGCCCACGGCGTACTGATTCGGAATGGAGGTCGAGCCAGAAGTACGCTTCGCACTGGCAGAGTCGACAGGGGGAGAAGGCGATCCCCTCGCCCCCACGCCAGAGCCCGAGAAACGTCAAGCGCAAAGAAGGCCACATCCGCCCCAAGCCCGGCAGCCAGAGGGATCAACCTCTCTCTTCCCAGAGGATGCTGGTGGAGTTCCTCCAGACCCCGCAGAACGGCAGCTGCATCCGAGGAGCCTCCGCCCAGGCCTCCGCCGTGGGGAATCTTCTTCTCCAGGTGGATCTGGATGCCGCCCGCCCCGCCAGCCAGCGCCGTTCCGCCCACCTCCCGGTAGGCCTCCAGCCAGGCCCGGGCTCCCTTCACCGCCAGGTTCTTCTCCATCGGACCCAGCGATCCCTCCTCCGCTCCATCCACATCCAGGTGGATTCCGGGACGGTCCACCAATTCCACCCGGATGCTGTCGGAGAGCTCCAGAGCCTGGAATAGTGTTTCGATCTGGTGGAATCCGCTCTCTTCTCGGGCCAGGACTCTCAGGAAAAGGTTGACCTTTGCCGGCGCACGTCCCTCCCATCTCAGGGTCTCAGGGGGATGAGTCATGGGTTCATATCTCCGTCTCCTCCTCCACGCGTTCCTCAGCCTGCCCAAGTTCGCTCCAGGACATCCCAAGGTGGGCCGCATACCAGAGCCCCATGAGAGTCACTGGAATGAACCCTCCCAGGTGATAACCGAAAGCGAAGGCCAAAGTGGCGCTCTCACCGGCACCGAACACCTCGTGGAGCCCCACCACTGCAGCAGCGTGGAAGGTACCGAAGAATCCCGGTGCTGAGGGAATCGCTACGCCAATGGCAATGATGGCCTGTACGAAGAGGGCTGCAGCATATCCTTCCTCGATACCAAAGGCCCGGAACCCGAGCCAGAAAGAGACGGCGTTCCAGGCCCAGAAACCGAAGGACCAGGCCAGAGCCCCCAGGAGCAGCCTGGGGTCCTGCAACGAACGGAGTCCCACCAGGAAGGAGGAGAGGCCATCCACCAGGATCCGAGCTGCCCGATCGGGGAGGACGACAGCCATCCGGCGGGTCAGGGTCAAGAAGGGGCCAGGAAAGAGCACCAGTACGATCAACCCTGCCATCAAGCCGGAGAGGAGTATCACGAGGGTCACCACCAGCGTCTGGAGGGACTGCCCTCCCACCGTGACGGCGCTGGGGAAGCCAGGGTGGAGGACGGCCACGATGAGGAGGCAGAATACGGCTACCGCATCCAGGAAGCGCTCCACCACCAGGGATCCCAGGGCACCGCTCACCGGAACCCTTTCCAGCCTGGAGATGGCCCAGGCTCGGGCAAACTCACCAACTCGGGCCGGCAGGAGGTTGTTGGCCGCAAAGCCGATGTTCACCGCCGCGAACCGCTCCCGGAATCCAGTTCCAGGGGTGATGGGGTGGAGGAGGAGCTTCCAACGAAGCGCACGGATGGCGAATCCGGAGGTCGCCACGGTCACAGCGGCCAGGAGAAGCCACCAGTTGGCTTCTCGAACCACGGACCAGACCTCCGCCAGGTCCACCCCTCGGAGGACCCACCAGATGAGGGCGCCGCTGATGATGAGCCCCAGAGTCGCCTTCCAGTCCCATCTCATCGTGGGGCCGGTCCTGCCACCCTCAGAATCCCACGGGGGGAATCCAGCGGCCGGGCTCCGTCACCGCTCTCCGGGCATCCCGGATCAGCTCCAGCATCTCCGATACGGCCTCCTCCATCCCGGTGAAGATCGCACGCGATACGACGGAATGCCCGATGTTCAACTCCTCGATCTGGGGAATGGCCGCCACCGGGAGAACGTTCTCATAGGTCAAGCCGTGTCCGGCGTGGACGGCCAGATTCAATTCCCGGCCCAGACGCGCCGCCTCCGCCAGACGAGCCAGCTCCCGGCCCTTGGATTCGTGGGACCTTGCATTGGCATACTCACCGGTGTGGAGCTCGATGGCATGGGCCTCCAGGCTGGACGCCACCTCCAGGGCCGGCGGGGAGGGATCCACGAAGAGCGATACCCGCAGCCCGGCTGTCCGGAGGCGATCCACCCCTTGGCCAACCCGGTCCTGCACCTCCGGCTCCGTCAACGCCAATCCTCCCTCCGTTGTCACCTCTTCCCTGCGTTCCGGAACCAGGGTGACCTGCATGGGCTGAAGCTCCTCGGCCAGTGAGAGGACCTCCTCCTCGATGGCCACCTCCAGATTCACCCCGGTCCTGCAGGTCTCCATGAGAAGCCGGACATCCCGCTCCTGGATATGTCGACGATCCTCCCGAAGGTGAACGGTGATCCCATGGGCGCCAGCCAACTCAACCAGAACGGCAGTGCGGACCGGGTCCGGCTCGTTGGTTCGACGGGCCTGACGGATCGTAGCGACGTGGTCCACGTTGATATAGAGTCTCATGAATTGCGTTGAAGGAGTTCCTTGAACTCTGAGATCTGCGCGGGCGACAGCCGGTCTGCCCCTCCGGTCAGGGCCCGAAGGCCCAGGAGGGCGTAGAGATCCCGATCGTCGGGGGCCAGGGTCCTGAGGTGGAGTTCCACCGTCTCCAGGTCTCCCCGGACGATTGGACCCGTCAGCGCCTGGTCCAATCCCAGCTCCTGGATATTCGTCAGGGTGCCTCGAGCCAGCGCAACAATGGCGTCCTCAGCTTCCTCGGCGCCAGCCCCGGCCTCCTGGAGGATCCGTACAGCTTCCCGAAGGAGCACCACCAGGTAATTGGACGCCAGAACCGCAGACGCGTGATACAGGGGGCGTCGATGGGTTGGGATCGTCATGGCTCGCCCTTCCAGGATCCCCACCAGCCGCCGGATCACGGCCAGGGCCTCACGTTCTCCGGATACGGCAAAGCCGGATCCAACAAGCCGTTCAGCCCCTGTCACAGGGTTGGCAATGGATTGTAGGGGGTGGAGGGTCCCGACCCGGTATCCAACCCGATTGAGAGGCTCCAGGGGCTCAGCTCCCTGCACTCCTGAGGTGTGGATCGCCGGGCATCCAGCCGGCGCTTGTCCCCGGGCAGCCAACGCCACCGAGATCTCAGGGAGGACCCGATCGGGAACGCTCAGGATGAGGGCAGTGGTGCCGGGAGCCGGTCGCTCCAGTCCGTACCGGTATTCGGCCAACCCCTGATGGAAGAGAGGGTGGGAGGGAGGTTCCGGTCGCCGGCCATGATAGACAAGCGAGGACACAGCGTCGGCTTGGATCAATGCATACCCCAGGGCGAGCCCGACCCGCCCTGGTCCTACGAATACTAGTCGCTCCACCTCCCATCACCTCCCCCGTTCGGCGTCTTCTCAGCCCGTACCGATGAGCTCCTCTACCTTGACTCCCGCCTCGTCCCGGAGGCGACCGATGAGCGCACGGGGAATCCGGGCCGTCACCTCCAACCGGACCCCGTTCCGCTTCACCTCCAGAACCTCCCCTTCGCGATGGAGGGCCGCAAGGATCTCACCTTCCGAGGCCGGCAGCATCACCCTCATTCGGGGATACCGATTTCTGACCCGCGCCAGAAGGGTCTCTCTCAAGGCGTCCAGGCCATCCTTCTCCAGAGCGGAGCTGAAGACGGCCGGTGTTCGTTCATGGGCTCGGACCCGCTCGCGAACCACCTCTTCCTCTCCGTGGGTGAGGCGGTCCACTTTGTTGAAGACCAGGACTTGATCTACCCGGTCCAGCTCCAGATCCTGGAGGACCTGGTCAACCACCTCCTTCTGCTCCTCCCAGTCGGGGTGGGAAGCATCGATGACGTGAATCACCAGATCCGCCTCCCGGGCCTCCTCCAAGGTGGAACGAAAGGAAGCAACCAGGTGATGGGTAAGCTTCCGGATGAACCCCACCGTATCAGTGACCAGAGCCTGATGGCTTCCCCCCAGCTCCACACTCCGGGTCGCCGAGTCCAGGGTGGCAAAGAGCCGATCCTCCACGAACAGATCCGAACCAGAGAGGGCTCGAAGGATAGACGACTTCCCGGCGTTCGTGTAGCCCACCAGAGCCACGCGATACTCGCCGATCCGCCCCTTACGCTGTACAGCCCGGGCCTCGGCCACCGACCGGAGCTTCTTCTTCAGATCAGCGATCCGCTTCCCGATGAGGCGTCGATCTGTCTCCAGCTGCGTCTCACCGGGCCCTCGCAGCCCGATTCCACCTCGGATCCGGGAGAGGTGGGTCCACATCCGCTGGAGTCGAGGCAGAAGGTATTCCAGCTGGGCAAGCTCCACCTGAAGCTTGGCCTCCCGGGTTCGAGCGCGGGACGCGAAGATGTCCAGGATGAGCTCGGAGCGATCCATGATCCGAACGTCCAGCGCCTGCTCCAGGTTCTTGGCCTGATCGGGCTTCAACTCCTCGTCGAAGATGACCAGATCCGCCTCGGTCTCTACCGTTAGCTGACGGAGCTCCTCCACCTTGCCCTTCCCGATGTAGGTCTGGGGGGTTGGAGCCTCGATCCGCTGAATCAGTGTACCTACGACCTGTCCACCGGCCGTGTCGGTGAGGCGCTCCAACTCCTCCATGTGCTCGTCCACCACACGGGCATCCACCTGCCGAAGAGGTGCACCCACCAGGACCGCCCGTTCCACCGGATTTCGATTATCCAACAACTGGGTAGGAATCGTTCCCTTCCTCTGTAGAGGGTTCTCTTTGCTTCAGGGAGTCATGCTCCCCGAGGCCCGGAAGGGGAGCTCTCTCTCCCCCATGGGTCCTCGGGCCAGGATCTCTCCCTGGACCCGATAGTTCATGGCACCGGTTTCCCACCAATTCCGAACCGCGGTGCCCACCGCATCGTAACGGAAGGGCACTTGGAGCCGGACATCCTCCCGGCTTCTTCGCGGCAGACGGACGGTGTCAGCTGTGACCCCCTCGGCCAGGGGGCTCCAGTTGGAGTTCCGACCCTCCACCTCCAGAAGATACTGGAAGCGCCGGACCTCCAGTTGGTAGAAGTTCGGGTTGTCCACCTCCAAATGGATCTCGGCCGTGCCGGCGCTCAGACCAAGCCCGACGATCCGAACGTCGGTGATGGTCACCTCCGGCGCCTGGTAGAAGGCGGTACAGCCCCCCAACCACACGACAAAGATCAGAAGAGCCGGGAGACTCACCGGCCTGGTTAGTCGGTCCATGGATTCTTCTACCCGTCCGGGGCGGAAGGGTGTCCCGGCTTTTTCCCACCCTGGCTCTCGTTCCCCTGCGCAGGCTTCCTTCCCGACTCACCCTCCATCCCTGGCGAATCAGAAGCGTGCTTCTGGGGTCCGGGACTCGAGGTTTCCGTCTCCCTCTCCATCTCGGCCCCTCGGTGGCGCGCCCACCAATCCAATCGTTTTCTGATCTCTCGTTCGAAGCCATAGGGTCCCGGCTCGTAGAACCGGGTGTCATGTACCTCTTGTGGAAGATACTCCTGGTTCGCCACGCCCTTTTCCTCATCAGGATCGTACCGATAACCCTTCCCGTAACCCCACTCCTTCATCTCGCGGGTCGGCGCGTTCCGGAGGTGGAGGGGAACAGGAGCGGAAGCACTCTCAGAGGCCGCTCTCACAGCGGCTTTCCACCCTGCATAGACTCGGTTGGACTTGGGCGCCGTGGCCAGGTGAACCGCCGCCTGGGCCAGAGCCAGCTCCCCCTCCGGGGATCCCAGGAAGTGGTAGGCCTGCCATGCTGAGACCGTGGCCTTCAGTGCGTCCGGGTCTGCCAGTCCGATATCCTCCACCGCCATCCGGATGAGTCTCCGACAAAGATAGAGGGGATCCTCTCCCCCACGGAGCATCCGGGCCAGCCAGTAGAGCGTGGCGTCCGGATCGCTTCCGCGGATACTCTTGTGGAGAGCCGAGATGAGGTTGTAGTGCTCTTCCCCGGATTTATCGTAGATGGCAAATCGGTGCTGAAGGGCTTCCTGGGCCACCTCCGGCGTCAGCGTTCCTCCCGAATCCACCACCAACCGGGTGGCAGCTTCCAGCGCACCGAGTGCTCGGCGGGCATCTCCGTCCGCTCCCTGCGCCAGGAACTCCAGAGCCTCAGGTTCCCACTGGATGCCCATGGCCCCAACCCCCCGATCCGCATCGACGAGCGCATCCTCCAGAATCTCCTGGATAGCGCTTGCCTCCAGCGGATTCAGGATGAATACGGGGGCCCGAGAGAGGAGGGGCCGGTTCACCTCGAAGGATGGATTCTCCGTCGTCGCTCCAATGAGGATGATGGTCCCGTCCTCCACGTGCGGGAGGAAGGCATCCTGCTGTGCTCGATTGAACCGGTGGATCTCATCGCAGAAGAGGATCGTTTGTCGGCCCGAAACCTGGAGCCGAACCCGGGCTTCCTCAATGATCTCCCGGACCCGGGCTACCCCCTCGGTGACAGCGGAGAAGGAGACAAAGGCCGCATTGGCATGGTGTGCCAGAAGCCGCGCGAGCGTCGTCTTTCCGCTCCCCGGAGGTCCCCAGAGAATACAGGAGGAGAGTGCACCTCCCCGAAGCATCTGGCCCAGGGGACGGTCGGGCGCCAGGAGGTGATCCTGGCCTCGGACTTCGGCCAACTCACGGGGTCGCATCCGGGCCGGGAGAGGTTCTCTGCCTCCCCTCCTGGCGCCTTGATCCCGGCCTGTCCCGCCCCCCGGCTCCTGACTGGAACCGGCCTTCGACACCTCACTCGATGCACCCTGACGACCAGCGGGCTCCCCCCTCGGCTCACGGGGATCGTCCAGATCGTCGGGTCCGAAAAGCCCCAACTCCTCGTCTCCAGGTGTCATGGTCTCATCGCCCCTCGGCAGATGCCCCTTCCCGGGCTTCCCAGTCCTTCATCCACCTCTTCGCCTCCAGGGTCAGCGCCTCCGACGTATTCAGCTCCGGATCTTGGAGCACCATCTCCAGAAGATGGTCAAGAAGCTGGCCAAAGTGCGGACCCGGTCGATGGCCCATCCGAATCAGGTCCCGTCCTGAGAAGGCCAGCTCTCCGGTGCTCAGGGGGAACTCCATGGACGAGAGTCCACGCAACCGGCGGGCCAGACGTCGCAGTTCCTCCACCTTCCAGCCCTGGGGTCCTTTCTCCGGGGCCGCACGCAGGAGTCGATCCGAGCGGGCCTCGGCAATCCAGATGCGAAGGAGGTCCGGGAGTCGGTCCCGACCCACCTGAGAAAGCCAGCGCCTCAGGCCGGCATCCGAAGCACTGGGATCGGGAGGCCGACCAATCCACTCCGCCAGTCCCCCGACTTCCTGGATTCGGGCGTTGGAGGAGCGAAGCCGACGGAGGACAGCCGCCGAGCGGAGCAGAGTACGGCGCCCCTCCTCCTCTCCCACTTCTCCGGCCCCCTGATCCTCTTCCGGAATCCCTATCCCGGCCAACAGCGCGGCCCAGCGGAGGGCGGGGCGGTGGCGGGGGAGAAGGTCCACTGTTCGGAGGGCGTGGCTCCAGACGTCCCCGGACCGTACGGCGCCTCCCTCCCTGTCATTCTCGTGGGCCTGACCATGCTCATGGGGTTGGCCATGACCATCGACCCGGGCCTCCCCATCGTCGACGTCCCACATCCTCGTCTCCGGCGGATGGGGGAGCCCCACCAGCCTATCCAACTCAGGGTAGAAGAAGGCCAGGACGCCGGAAGCGGCGTAAAGAGAGAGGGAAGTCGAGGGCTGAGCGTGACCCGTCAGGATCTTCTCCATTTCCTCCCGGATTCGCTCGGCTGACAGCTGCCCCATCCGAGGAACGGCTTCCACCAGCGCCGACCAGGTCTCTGACGTCACCGTGAGCTGGAAGACCCCGGCAAACCGAAGAGCCCGGAGAATGCGAAGGTAATCTTCGGCGAACCGGACCCGGGCCTCTCCTACGGTCTGCAGACACCGGGCCTCCATGTCCGCAACCCCGGAAAAAGGGTCGTACATGACCTTCCGGAGGGGATGCCAGGCCACAGCGTTGATGGTGAAATCCCTCCGGGCCAGATCCTCGTCCAGGGAGTCGGAGAAGGCCACCACGGCGTGGCGCCCCGTGGTCTGGACGTCCCGGCGGAAGGTGGTCACCTCGAACAAGGTGCCGTCTCGAGCCAGGATTCCCACCGTTCCATGCTCCACTCCGATAGGGACGGTTCGAGGGAAGATCCGGCGGATCTGGCCGGGTCGAGCCGAGGTCGTCAGGTCCCAATCGCCGCTGGGGATCCCCGCCAGGGCGTCTCGAACCGCTCCCCCAACTGCCCAGGTCTCGAACCCGGCCTCCTCCAGCGTCCTGCAGATCCATCGGACGGCACCAGGAGGACTGAGTTCCATCATCCGGGTCGTACGGAGCCACCATTCACGTTCAGGACCTCCCCGGTGATGTGCCGACCCAGCGGTGAAGCCAGAAACGCGATGGGTCCGGCCACGTCCTCGGCGGTGGCGATCCGGCCCAGGGGAATCCCGGCCAAGGCCTCCCGTCGCGCTGCACCCGTCAGGACCTGTTCCGTCATCTCAGTGTCGACCCATCCCGGTGCCACGGCGTTCACCGTGATCCCGCGGCCTCCCAACTCCACCGAAAGCCCCTTCACCAGGGCGTTGATCCCTCCCTTGGACGCCGCATAATCCCCGTGAAAGGGCTCACCCCGCTGAGCCGCGGTGGAGCTCACGAGGATGAGTCCCCCTCCATCGGTCAGGTTTCGGGCTGATTCGCGCGCCAGGAGGAAGATGCTCTCCAGGTTCACCTGAAGCGTCCGACGCCAATGGTCCAACTCCATCTCAGCCAGAGAGATGTCGGCGGCAGGCCAGATCCCGTGGTTTCCGACCACTACGTCGACCCCACCGAAGCTTTCCCGGGCATGTTGGAAGAGTCGCTGGACCTCCTCGGGAGAGGTCAGATCACCTCCCATGGCCCAACCCTTTCGGCCCATTCCTCGGATTTCCTTCACCACCGCGTCGGCATCCTCCGACCGGGACCGATAGGAGATCCCAACGCTGGCCCCGGCTCGAGCCATGAGGAGGGCAACAGCTCGACCGATGCCCCGGGAGCCTCCCGTCACCAGAACCCGCCGATTGCTGAGGTCCAACACTCCGGGAGTCATGCTGACATCCATTTTCCCCGGAGTTGTTCCCTGTGCTGCCGCTCCGAGTGGAGAATCTCTTGTAGAATCTGCCGGGTCTGGCCGTCCAACTGTCTGGCCAGAGCCCCTTTGTAGAAGGCTACCTCACCGGCCTCCCGAGCCCGGGCTTCCGCCTCCCACCCATCCAGATTGGTCGGGCCCTTCACCGGCTTCAGATCCGGAGGTCGGTCACCAAGCTCCATGAGCCGAGCCGTGAGGCGAGAGAGATGGTGCTGCTCGTCAGCCAGGAGTTCGTTCAGACGCTCCACATCATCCGGCCTACCTGCTTCTTCGGCGGCAGCGGCCAGCCTCCGGTAGAAGGGGCTCTGCCCCTTCTCCCGGCGACGTCCCTCCCGGAGAACCTCGATGATTCCTTCAATTTCCTCGTTTCCCACTCCGCACCCTTCCTCTTTCGGATTCGATTCTTCCAGTACGTTGGGCATCTACCGGAAGAGAGATGTGAGTCGCTGCCAGATTCCCTCTCCTCGTCCCAGAGGACGCACCGGAGCTGGGACCTCACCCCGGAAAATCCGTTCTGGGTTGGTCCGGGTCAGGAGACGCCAGACCTCCACACTGTCCTCCCTCTCTTCTCCTCGATCCAGGATGCCCTCCATGGCCTCGCTGATGAAGAGTCGGAGAGCCGGACGGCCATGGAAGTCGGTGGCCAGACAGTCGACCCAGCCGCGGGCCAGAAGCTCCAGGCCCCTCCGACGGGCATCCGGTCCGTAGGCCCCCACGAGGGAGCCGTAGTTCACCTGAAAGCAAGCCCCGGCCTCCTTCCACTCCGCCATTCTCGCCATGGCTCCATCTCCCAACCGGTAACGCTCGGGATGGGCCAGAAGAAGTCCAACATTCTGCTCCGAGAGCCGTTGGAGAACCCTGGTGCTGGAGGACGGCACCCGAAGTCTCGGCCACTCCACCAGGACGTATTGCCCCTCTCCCAGTCGGAGGCTCGGTGCTGTCAGGTCCGGCTCTGGATGGTCCAGAGCCACCTCGTTGGCTCGGGAAATCTCGATCCCGGGGAGCTCATCCTCCATCCGGACGAGGAGCCTCTGAAAAGCCTCATCGAACTCCTCTACACGCACCTTGAAGCGCTCAGGGAGGAGGGTGACGCTCCCCTCCAGATGGGGCGTCGTCACCACCACTGAGATGCCTGTGGCGTGCATCCGCTTCAACCCTTCGAGGGCGTCATCCACACTCCCGGCCCCGTCATCCACCCCAGGTACCAGGTGAGAGTGGAGATCCACACTTGGGCCCAGCCCCTCCCCCTCGATCATTCAGCCTCCAACCCGGTCACCTCATCCAGAATGGAGAGGATGGCCTCCTCCGGATCCTCCGTCTCCACGGCCTGACCACAAGCCAGGGTGAGGAACGCATCGGCTGCCAGAAGAGCGAAGGCCGCCTTCCGGTGCCGGCCGGGATGGCTCAATACAAACCGCAGGGCTTCCACCCCCAGGCGGCTGCTCTCCTCTGCCGAGGCCGGGCTGGAAGAGGATCCGTAGGTGCTCATCCAATCCCTCAAGGAGGACGGAAAATCACCGGAGTTCGCTCCCGATAACGGTCTCTCGAAGGGACCGGGCTCCTTCATCCTGAGGACTCCAGAGCCTTTCGGACCAGCTCTTCCGCCCGAACCAGGGCCTCTGGAATCCCATCCGGATCCTCCACTCCCCCCTGGGCCATGTGGGGTCTTCCCCCACCACGCCCCCCGACCATCCCGGCGATCTCCCGGACCAGATCGCCGGCTCTGACCCCCTGGCCGATGAGGTCGTCAGTGACGAATACGAAAAGGGCATTCTTGCCATCGGGAGTTTCGGACGCCACCACCGCCACACCGGACGACTCCTCTTCTCTGAAGCTGTCGCCGAATGCACGGGCATCGTCGGCGTCCTTGACCTTCATCTGGATGCCCCGATAGAGAACGCCTTCTCCGTCCACTCCAGGGAGTGGAATCTGGGCTTCGTGGACCACGGACTCGCCAGATCCACCTCCACTCCGTCGGACTTCGTCCAGGAGGTTCTCCAGCTCTGCCTTCTCCTGGAGGAGCTGCTGGGTCCGTTTCTCCAGATTCTCTGGAGGAGTCCGGAGAATCTGGGAGAGGGAATCGAGGGTTTGCTCCGAATGTCGGAGATGACGGTAGGCACCGGGCCCGGTAGCCGCTTCAATCCGCCGCACCCCGGAAGCCACTCCACTCTCGCCCAGAATCGTGAAGAGGCCCGCCTCTCCCGTGTGTCGGAGATGGGGTCCTCCACACAGCTCCAGGCTCAGATCGGGGATCTCCACCACCCGGACCTGATCACCGTACTTCTCACCAAAAAGGGCCATGGCTCCCCGCCGAGTGGCCTCTTCCCGGCTGGTGATCTCCCAGTGGACCGGATGGTCCGCCCAGATCGCCCGGTTCACCGCCGATTCCACCGCCTGCACCTCTTCCGCCGTCATGGGTCCAGGGTGGGAGAAGTCAAAGCGAAGGCGGTCCGGGGCAACCAGCGATCCCCTCTGGCTCACATGCTCGCCCAGAATGTCCCGAAGGGCCGCGTGCAATAGATGGGTGACGGTGTGGTTCCGCTCGGTGTCATGCCTCAGCTCCTGGTCGACCTGGGCCCTGACGACCGGCAGCTCACCATCCGACTCCAACTCCGGCGACCCCTCCATCGACCCGAAGAGGGCCGTGAGATCCCCCACCCGTCCCACTCGCTCCACGCTGAGCGTCCAAGCCTCTCCCCTCACTACCCCTCGATCCGAGACCTGCCCTCCAGCCTCCAGATAGAAGGGATTCCGATCCAGGATCAGCCCAGTCTCTCCCGAGGACTCCTGGACCGCCACGACGCGGGCTTCAACTTCGGTAGAATCCCACCCTACCCACTGCTGGTCCAGATCATCGGTGAGAACCTTCCAATCCTCCAGGGTCTGGTGTTCCTGCAGACCCGCTCCACTGGCCTCCCGATCGGCTCTGCTTCGGGCCCGTTGTCGGTTGAGTGCTTCCTCGAAACCTGCCACATCGACCTCGTAGCCCCGCTCCCGAGCCATGAGCTCGGTGAGATCCAGGGGGAACCCGAAGGTGTCGTACAGCTTGAAGGCTTCGTCACCAGGGATCAGCGGTGCTCCACCATTCCCCTCCCCTTCCGGATCCGGTGCCAACTCGTCGAAACGAGCCAGTCCACCTTCGATGGTCGTGAGGAAGCGTTCCTCTTCAGATCGGGTGGTCTGGACGATCAGAGCCTTACGCTCCGTCAATTCAGGGTAGGCTCGGCCCATGAGTTGGATGACCTTCTCCACGACCCGGACCAAGGTCGGCTCTCGCCGCCCCACGAGCCAGGCGTGTCGGACTCCCCGACGGAGGATCCGACGAAGGACGTACCCGCGACCATCATTTGCGGGAAACACGCCATCGGCCAGGAGGAAGGCCACGGCCCGGGCGTGGTCGGCCAAGACCCGAAAACTCATCCCCTCCGGGGTCTCGGCCTGATAGGGGCGCCCCACCACTGAAGCCACTTCCTCCAACAAGGAGATGAAGAGGTCGGTGTGATAGTTGGAATCGACCCCTTGCATGACGGCGGCCAGGCGCTCCAATCCCAGTCCTGTGTCGATGGAAGGAGCGGGCAGAGGGTGCAGCGTCCCCTCCTCGTCCCGGTCGAACTGCATGAAGACCAGGTTCCAGAGCTCGATGATCCGGCCGGCTTCACCCAACTCCTCGAAGCGGGGGGTGGGTGGGGCATCCCGTTCCTCCTCCGGCCTGAGGTCGTAATGGAGTTCGGAGCAGGGTCCGCAGGGGCCGGTATCGGCCATCTGCCAGAAGTTGTCCCGGTCGCCCAGACGGTAGATCCGGGAGGAATCGATCCCTGTGACCTCTTGCCAAAGGGTATGGGCCTCATCGTCGGTATGGTGGACCGTCACGAAGAGACGATCCGAATCCAGCCCCATCTCCGAGGTCAGAAACTCCCAGGCGAAGTGGATGGCATCCCGCTTGAAGTAGTCGCCGAATGAGAAGTTGCCCAGCATCTCGAAAAAAGTGTGATGCCGGGCCGTCTGGCCCACCTGCTCCAGATCGTTGTGCTTCCCGCCGGCCCGGACGCACTTCTGGCTGGTAACCGCCCGCTTATAGGCAACCTTCTCCTGCCCGAGGAAGATGCCCTTGAACTGGACCATCCCCGCATTGGTGAACAGCAGGGTGGGATCGTCGCCTGGGACCAGAGGTCCACTGGGTCGGAGTTCATGGCCCCGGAGCTGGAAATAATCCAGGAACCGTCGTCGAATTTCGGATGCCTTCATGGACTCGCTTCGGCCCTCCGGCCGGGCTGGATCGATCTCCTCTGCGAGCCCGCAACATAACCGCCGGACCGGAGGTGGCTCAACGGCGAGGGTCAGCTCTCGTCTTCCTCCTCCTCCTCGTCTTGCTCCTCTTTCAAGAGCCCCATCTCTCGCCTCAGCCGGACATCGATCTCCTGAGCCACATCCTCATTCTCCAGGAGGAACTGGCGTGCGTTCTCCTTCCCCTGACCCAGACGAAGATCACCATACGAATACCAGGCCCCAGACTTCTGGACGATATCCAGGTCGCTCCCCAGATCCAACAGCAGACTGGTATGGGAAATCCCTTCATTGTACATGATGTCGAATTCGGCCTGCTTGAAGGGTGGGGCACACTTGTTCTTGACGACCTTCACCCGGGTCCGATTCCCTACCAGGTCCTGTCCGTCCTTGATAGCCCCGATCCGCCGGATGTCCAGACGAAGGGACGCGTAGAACTTCAGCGCCCGCCCACCAGAGGTGGTCTCCGGATTCCCGAACATGACCCCCACCTTCTCCCTGATCTGGTTGGTGAAGATGACGGAGGTATGAGACCGATTCACCGCCCCGGTGAGCTTTCGGAGGGCCTGGCTCATGAGCCGGGCCTGGAGCCCGACATGGGAATCCCCCATCTCCCCTTCGATCTCCGCCTTGGGCACCAATGCCGCCACCGAGTCGATGACCACCACCTCCACTGCGTTGGAGCGGATCAGAACCTCGGCGATCTCAAGGGCCTGCTCTCCCGTATCAGGCTGGGAGACCAGGAGATTGTCCACATCCACACCCAGCTTCTTTGCGTACTGGACGTCCAGAGCATGCTCGGCGTCGATGAAGGCAGCCACCCCGCCATTCTTCTGGGCGTTGGCGATGATGTGTAGACAAAGAGTCGTCTTCCCCGACGACTCGGGCCCATAGACCTCCGAGATTCGGCCCCTGGGCATCCCTCCGATGCCGATAGCCGAGTCCAGATTCACCGCACCGGTGGGAATGGACTCCACCTGGATCCGGGCGCCGTCCACCCCCATCCGCATGATGGCTCCCTTTCCATGGGCACGCTCGATCTGGTTGAGAGCCGTATCCAGATCCTTCTTCTTCTGCGCACTGATCTCCGCCGTCGCCATGTATGCTTCCCTGCGTTGTGGTGAAGGGTTGACCGAGGGGGTCGCCACCGACTCCGGGCCGGAGTGGCTCATCGCCGCCTCCATACAAAGTACCCGAACCGAACAGAATGCGAAAGTACTGGAATCGAGCCCCTCGAGCAGCTCGCTGTTCCCTGAGAACCGGATCCATATTCTCATGGGCTCGAAGTGGAAGGTAGGAAGACACGAAGGTCGTCGAAATGCCTGGATGGGCATTCCTGAGAGCGCGCTACCACGCTCGGGGGACTCGCCTCCTCATGAGCCTTGACCTGGTCTGGCCCCATACCCCGGGCTTCCCCGGGGAGCCGGCGGGAACAAGAGGAATCCTCCATCTATTCTCCGGGTAGGAGCAAATGTCTCTCGCACACCGACCTCTTCTCGCCAACTGCCTGCCCATGCCACGACGTCCCCCCCTTCCTTCCGGAAGAACCTTCTCCCTTCTCTTCCTGATCCTGGTGCCTCTGGCACCTCTGGTCCCAGGCGAGCTTTCCGGTCAGGAACTCCCGGACCACGAGGACTTCACCCGGGTGCTGGACGAGGTCGTGCGGATGCCCCTGGTGGACTACCAACACCTGCAGGAAAACCGGGACGGGCTGGATCGCTACGTGGACGCGCTGTACCGCACCTCCGAGTCGAGCCTCGAAGCCGCCCCCCGGGAGGATCAGCTGGCGTTCTGGATCAATGCCTACAACGCCTGCATGCTCCGCCTGGTCATCGATCACTATCCCATCGAGACCGGCCGGGCAGGACTCTTTGGCCGCATCCGAATCCGGGTCGCCGGGTACCCGGACAACTCGGTGTGGCAGATCCGGGATGTCTTCACCCGCGATCACTGTCCCGTAGCAGGGGCCCACCGCTCCCAGGACGAGATCGAGCACGAGATCATCCGTCCTCGATTCGATGAACCCCGGATCCACTTCGCCGTGAACTGTGCAGCCCGTAGTTGTCCTCCCGTATGGCCCATGGCCTACACCGGACCGGAGCTGGACGCCCAGCTCGATCGGGCCGTCCGCCATCTCATGGCCGGAAAGAACGATTTCCAGCTCCAGGAGGGCGATCCACCCATCCTTCGGTTGAACCGGGTCATGGACTGGTATGCAGAGGACTTTGGTGGTCACGAGGGGCTGAAGGAGTTCTTCGCCGACTACCTGGACCCTGAACGCCGCGAGCTGGTGCTGGCTCCTGAGACTCGCGTGGAGTTCTTCGATTACGACTGGACGCTGAACGACACGCAGCCATGACCGGGACCAGCCAGGAGAGGAAGGAATCCGAGCCACAGTCCCTCGGGGTGATCATCCCCACCCTGAACGAGGAGGATGCGCTCCCCCATCTCCTGGACGATCTCTCGCAGCTAGACCCATCGCCTCGGATCGTGGTGGTGGACGGAGGATCGAAAGATGGGACGGTGAAGGTGGCTCGAGCGCTGGGCGTCCGAACCCTGGCAGCTCCTCCGGGACGGGCCATTCAGATGAATGTGGGAGCCGCCAGCCTGGCCACGCCCTGGCTTCTCTTCCTCCACGCCGACTCCCGTATTCCTCCACTGACCCGAGCAACGCTCCAGGACTGGCTTTCCGACCCACCCTCATCCGAAGCCGGCTACTTCCGCTTTCGTCTCGATACCCAGGGACTGGGCTGGTCCATCATTGAACTTGGACAACGGATCCGTGAACGTCTGACCGGATTGGCCTACGGGGACCAGGGCCTCCTCCTCTCCCGACGACGGTGGGATGAGATGGGAGGAATCCCGGAGCTCCCCATCATGGAAGATGTGGCCGCCATCCGGCACCTTCGCCGAGCCGGTGGGGTCAGCGCCATCCCTGCTCCTATCCTGACCAGCCCCCGGCGGTACCGGGCCCTGGGAGTCCTACCGGGAATCGCGAGGAATGCATTCCTCATCTCCCTCTTCCTTGCCGGCGTGCCTGCCCAGCGGCTGGCCCGCTGGTATCCATCTCGGAACCGGGACTACCTCGTGCCTGCCGACAAACCTGCCGCCGCCGGGAGGAACCCAGTACCGCGGACCGGGGGCGGTACAGACGGGGCCCCTCCTCTCCTCCTCGTCTTCGTCAAGGCTCCCCGGGCAGGCCAGGTGAAGACGCGCCTGGCCGGGGCCCTGGGCCATGAAGGCGCCGCCGCTCTCTACCGGCGAATGGGCCGTCAGGTGGTGGACCAGCTTCGGGGCGGTTCCTACCGGATCCGGATCTGTTTCGACCCACCGGAAGGAGAGTCCGAGATCGTCCAGTGGCTGGGGGAGGAAGGCTTGGAGTTTCAGCCCCAGGGATCTGGCGACCTGGGAGATCGGATGGAGCAGGTCCTCCACCAGGCTCTTCGGGAGGCGGATCGAGCCTGCGTCGTCGGCACCGACGCACCTGACCTGGATGCCGCTCGCGTCACCGAGGCGTTTCAGGCCCTGAAGCAGGTCGATGCAGTCTTCGGGCCCGCCCGCGACGGCGGGTATTACCTCCTGGGTCTCCGTCGGCCCGCGCCTGCCCTTTTCCGGGAGATCCCGTGGAGCACCGGAAAAGTCCTGGACCGGAGCCTGGAGGAGGCCCAGGCCGCCGGGCTGGAGGTGGTCACCCTCCCGGTCCTGTCGGATGTGGACCGCCCAGCAGATCTCCCCCTGGCGGCCACGGTTGCCTGACGACCAGCGGGTCCGCCCCCCTCCCACGTTCTACCCGGAACTCTCTTCCCCAGGCCCCTGTCAATCTTTCCGGGATGGAGCTGTGGCCCAGGGGATGGGCTCCCGCAAAATGACCCGTCACGCCCGGACCTCCTCTCGCCTACCATTGCCGGGCCGAATCCGGCACGATTCGTGTAAGAGATCCGGGGGAGCAGTACCTTCAGGGCCTGAAGATGGGCTCGCCCCGTCTTCTTCACCTCCAAGTGCACAACTCTGATAGGAGCGTCCCGATGAGATCGCGATCTGCAGTGGTCGCCCTTCTCCTGGCAGGCAGCTTCCTTTTCATGCCCTCCCATGCGTGGGGGCAAATCCAGATCGCCGGTGAGGGTCGAGCCGGCGTCACCTTCCCCACCGGAGACCTCTCCAGCCAGGGGGCCGAGGCCGGCCTCTCCCTGGGCGCTGAAGCCCAGTTCACCTTCCAGCGGAACGTGACGGCCTACGTAGGCCTGAACCGCCATGCATTCTCCTGTGACTCGGACTGTGACCTGGGCCCCAACCCGCGGAGCTCAGGGCTAAACGCAGGCCTGAAGTACATCTTTCCCAGCCCCCCCGACGCCCTCATCTGGGGCCGGGCTGGGCTCCTGGCCAATCGGCTCTCCACAGATGATTCCTCCCGGGACCGGAACCTGGGATTCGAGGCCGGCGCTGGAATCGACATGCCGGTGGCCCAGAGCCTCTACCTGGTGCCCCACCTTGGTTTCATGACCCACGACGCCGGAGACGGCTTTCGGGCCAACTGGGTCACACTGGGCCTCGGTGTCCACTATCACTTCTGACGACCCGAGACCCCGTGAAAGGCCCCCGGTGTCGGCTCCAGACCGGGGTCGACACCGGGGCACCTTCGCCAGTCCACCCGTTCTTCAACCTCCACCTGCCTCCATGTCCCGCCCCTCGTCCGCTTCCGATTCGAAAGAGAGTCGGCGCTCCCTCCCGGTGAGAGACCGACGCCGGGGTACCCCCCTGGAACTGGACGGGGTGGAGGTGCAGCGAGATCGGGATGGGTCCTGTCTGGTCCGGGTCCGGCTGGTCGGGGGCGAAGTAGGTGAAGCCACCACTCTGGACACCCCCCCGGGACTGGCCCAGGCTGGGGCACGAGCGGCGGTACGAGCCGTGGCTGGGAGCCTTGCGGATTCGGAGCGGACTCTGGAGTTGCGTGGAACCAAGGAGGTCCGGGCCTTCGATGCCCGGATCATCATTGCAGCAGTGCGGATCCGCTCCGGCGGCCAGAAGCAGGATCTCATCGGAGCCGTGGAAATGCCGGGAAAACAGGTGGCCCGCGGTGCGGCCATGGCCGTTCTGCAAGCCCTCTCCTGACCAGAGCAGCCCAGCGAACCGAAGGGCAGGCACCGCCAGGAAGTACACGACCCAACCACAGCCAGGACGCACTGCCCCCTCTCCGTCCTCCTTTCCCTGTAGCATCCGACCCTTGGAAGGCCGTTGAAGACGTACAGGGACCATCGCGACGGGGTCTTGCGAGTCCGGGTCGAGGCAGAGGTCCGGCAGCGATGCGATAGCATCGGTGAGGAACTCCAACGAAGATCCCGGCCCGCACCTCCACGTCACCCTTCGGGTTCTCCTGTGCACTGCTCGGAGGTCTCGCGGACGACTGAACCACAGCGCTTTGCGGCGCCACGATCCCAGCCGCTCGGTTGGGGTGGCAGGGAGCCCCTCGCTCGTTGGCTCCCCTATACGTAGCTTTCGCTGTGCCTGCTGGTCGCCGCCTACGACGTGGCTCCTTGGCGCTCCCAACGGTGGCGCCCGGTACTTCTTCAACGGCCTCTTCGCTTCCCTACATGGCTGAACTCTTCGCAGGGCCCTGGGGTCCGGTCCTCATCTTCGGGCTTCGCATCATCGATGTGACCCTGGCCACGCTTCGCATGCTCCTGGTTATGCGAAACCAGCGGCTGGCCGTGCCCTTCATCGGATTCTTCGAGGCCCTCATCTGGGTCCTGGCCGTAGGCGTCGCCATCCAGAACCTCGATTCGGTCTGGCACCTTCTGGGGTACGCCGGCGGCTTCGCCAGTGGGAGCCTGGTAGGGCTCTGGCTCGAGGGGAAGCTGGCCATGGGACTTGCCTCCATCCGGATCATCTCTCGGACGGGAGGACCGGACGTGGCCCATGCCCTCCGGGAGGAGGGTTTCGGAGTCACCGAATTCGCCGGCTATGGTCGCGAGGGGAAGGTGGAGCTCCTTCTGACCCTGGTGAAGCGGCGGCAGCTCAATCAGGTCCTGAAGGTGGTGGAGTCCGTGGACGCCGGCGCCTTCATCTCCGTGGAGGAGCCACGGAGCATCCGTCGGGGGTGGCTCTTCACGACCCGGCGGAAGTGAGCGCCTCCCGGAACGCGGCCACCGCCTCCTCCACATGGGCGTCGTGGATCTCCAGGTGGAGAACCGCCCGGATCCGGTTCGGGCCGAAGGGTCCCATTCGCACCCCTCGCCGTGCCAGGCCCTCGAGTACCTCTTCTACCTCGAGCTCGGAGGGATCCAGCTCCACCATGACCACGTTCGTGCGGGGAGTGGGAACGGTGACCCCCTCCAGCACCCCCAGGCCCCGGGCCAGCGCCTTGGCTCGGCCATGGTCCTCCTCCAGGAGAGGAAGGTGATGCTCCAGGGCAAAGAGTCCTGCTGCCGCCAGATGTCCGGCCTGCCGCATCTGCCCTCCCAGCCGTCTCCGAATCCGCCACGCTCGCTCCACCACCTCCTCCGGTCCGCTGAAGAGCGAGCCCACAGGCGCACCCAGCCCCTTGGAGAGGCAGGTCATGACCGTGTCCACCGGAGCCGTCAGCTCGGAAAGGGGAACACCCAGAGCCACGGCGGCATTCCAGAGGCGGGCTCCATCCAGGTGCACAGCCAATCCTGCCCTCCGGGCCCGATCCGCCAACTCGGCGGTCCTCTGGGGTGTCATGGGCTGGCCACCCGAGCCCAGATGGGTGTTCTCCAGGGCCAGAAGAGCGGTCCGGGGTTGGTACGGAGAGGGGGGTCGGAGAGCCGACTCCAGCTCCTCCGTGGCCAGGATGCCCCCGGCCGCCGGGATCTGACGCAACAGCAGGCCACCGTGAACCGCCAGCGACCCCTCCTCGTAGTGGACCAGGTGGGAGCGTGCCTCGACCAGGATTTCCTGCCCCGGTTCGGTCTGGGCCAGGATGGCCGTCTGATTCGCCATGGTCCCTGAGGGGAAGAAGAGGGCCCGCTCCTTTCCCAGGAGTCGAGCCACCTCGACCTCCAGGGCTTTGACGGTGGGGTCCTCCCCGAAACAGTCGTCCCCCACCTCCGCCGTGGCCATGGCTTCTCGCATCCCCGGGGTGGGCCGGGTCACGGTATCGCTGAGAAAGTCGATCACCGCTGCAGCTTCTCCTCTACCCGGGCAAGGCGTCGCGCGATGGAGACAGCCCACCCGAAGAGGAGGAGCCAGGCGATCCCGAAGGCAATGAAGACGTGCCAGAAGTGGCGCATCTGCCGGGCTCCTTCCGGTGGCTGGCCGGTAGCCTGGGCCTGTGCCTCCAGCAGGCCGGGAACCAGGAAGGCTGCGCCACCCAGGAGGAGAACGAGAAGGGGGGTCAGAAGACCACGGTTCAACATGGGATCCGGAGAAAAAGGGTTCATGGGGCCGTCATTCCCGGTTGAGGAGAAGGGGCCATCCCCCTGCCTTCCGCTTCCCGGCGCTCCGCCTGGGCCTCCAGGCGGGCCACCCCGTAGCGGAGGAGGAAGAGGGACAGGAAGACCAGGGTCCACGCGCCCAGTGCGGTGAAGACGGTGGTGGCCATGTCCGGGTGGAGCTGCGGACCGTCGGTCCGGGCCACCACCGGCTGGGGATGGAGCGATCGAAACCAGAGCACGCTCATGTGGATGAGGGGGATGTTCAGCGCCCCCACGATCCCCACCACTGCAGCAAACTTCCGCCCTCGTTCTCGATTCTCCGTGGAGCTTCGGACCAGGAAGTAACCCAGGTAGATGAACCAGAGCAGAAGGGTCAGGGTGAGGCGAGGCTCCCAGGTCCACCAGGTTCCCCAGGCAAGCCGGGCCCAGAGGGGCCCGGAGGTAAGGACGATGGTGGTGAAGATCATTCCCCCTTCCGCTGCAGCTCGGGCTGCATGATCCACCTTCTCTTCTCCGAGCCAGAGATACACGGCGCTGCAGATGGCCACGATCCCGAAAGCAAAGAAGGCCACCCAAGCCGCCGGAAGGTGGATGTAGAAGATCCGCTGCACGATCCCCATGCTGGCCTCGGTGGGGACCCAGAAGAAGACCTGCCAGTGAAAGAGGATGGTGAGCCCCACACCCAGGACCCCCAGTCCGATTCCTCCCCAACGCACTGCTCTCAACGACATGCTTCAGTCCTCGACGATGAACCGGAAGAGCCCCGCACCGGCTGTCAGCGCAACCAGGGTGAAGGCGATCAGGATCCTCAGAGTGTATGCCGACTCCCCAGGCGGGAAACCCGCCAGGAGGTGGGCCGTGGATGCTGCCCCAAAGGTGATGAGAGGCACCAGAAGGGGGAAGAGGAGAAGAGGAAGGAGGGTCTCGCCCATCCGGGTCCCTGCCGTGATTCCGCTGAACAGTGTCCCCAGGGCCACGAACCCCACCGTCCCCGTCAGAAGCACCCCGGCCAGGGGGAGGGGATTCCCGGGGATCGTCACCTGGAAGAAGAAGGCGAAGACGCCTACCGTGAGGCCCACCACGGCCAGTAGAATCACCGAATTGGACAGGACCTTTCCCAGGTAGAGAGCATCCCGGGGAACCGGTGCCACCAGCAACCCCTGGAGGGCCCCATCCTCCTTCTCCAGTTCGAAGGTACGCCCCAGCCCCAGGAGCCCGGCCAGCACGATGACGATCCAGATGAGGCCGGCAGCCAGCTCCCTTGGATGGATGACGGTTCGGTCCACCGCATAGTTGAAGAGGATGGCGGTCAGGACCACGAAGGCGCCCATGGCAGCTACCCGCTCCCGGGTCCGGAACTCGACTCGCAGATCCTTTCCGGCAATGAGAAGGACCAACCGGAGATAGGCCGTCATGAACGTTCACCCTCCACCAACGTCCGGTAGAAGCGCTCTTCGTCCCCGGCAGGAAGCTGATCCCGGCGGCCCAGGAAGGCAAAGCGCCCCCGGACCTGGATGGCCACCCGATCCGCCAGCGACAGTCCCTGGGCCAGATTGTGGGTCACCAGGACCACCGTCCGGGCTCCGTCCCGGAGGCGGGTGAGAACATCCCTTAGGAGGCTGGAGGCGTGGACGTCCAACCCGGTGAAGGGCTCGTCCAGGAGAACGAGTGCCGGATCGTGGAGGAGGGTCCGGGCCAACGCCACCCGCTGGCGCATCCCCCGGGAAAAATCCCGGACGGGCCGATCGGCATACTCCAGCATCTCCACCCCTTCCAGCCCCTGCACCACCGCATCGTCCAGGTCCGGGACCTTGTAGAGCCCTCCGTAGAACCGAAGGTTTTCCCTCGCAGTGAGTGGGCCGTAGAGGAAGGTCCGATGAGACAGCACTCCCACCTCTCGACGCCAGGAAGTCTCTCCAGGGTCTCGGGGCTGTCCTCGAAAGTGGATGGCTCCGGCGTCGGGCTGGAGAGAGCCACCCAACATGGCCAGGAGCGTGGTCTTCCCTGCCCCGTTGGGACCCAGGACGGTCATGACCTCACCGGGCAAGAGCTGGAAGGAGACCTGATCTACGGCCCGGACCGGCCCGAAGCTCCGGGCCAGTTCCCGAGCCTCCAGCAAAGGCGTGGGACCCGGGTCATCCGCCCTGTTCCTCCCTCCAGAATCCGCACCTCCGTGGGCCATGGCGTGGGAAAGCGGCGGAACCGGAGGCCGAGGGGCGTACTCCGACAACCGGCCCCCTGGTCAGGCGTCGGGAGGACGGGAGTCCGTCTGCCCGGACCCGCTGGATTCCGACTGCCCGGCCGCAGAGGTCGCCGATGGTTTGGATCCTGGCGAAGCGGAGTCGGCCTCAGCAGACCCGATTCCCATCTCCGGGAGGGCCCCACCGCACTCCCCGCAGAATCGGCTTCCCCTGGGATTCGGGTGGCCACACTCCCGGCAGACCGCCCCCTCCCGAAGCCGGTCCCGGAGCGCTTCGATCTCCGCCTCCACGGCGGCCCGATCCGGCCCGCCCTGCCCGGTGGCAGCCTGGGCGGCCCGCCGTCCCTCCCGAACCGCCCACTCCTGGGCCTCGGCATCCAGGGCATCCAGGGCCTCACCGGAGATCTCCCGCTTCATGCTCCGATAGTCCTCTTCGCCCAGCTTCCCGGCGTGAAAGTCGTATTCCACATCCCGGAGGGCCAAGAGGGCTACGCGCTTCCGATGCTGGGCCTCCGTAAGCTCCTCGTCGTCCCGCTCCATAGGGGCCTCCAGGCCCGCTACCACCGGGTGAAGGATCCAGAAGACCACGGCCGTGGCCAGAACGATGCCCAGTGCCAGTCCCATCAGCCCACCCCTGCAGGGGTACCTGCCGGAGGATGGGAGCTCCCGTCCCCTCCGGCCGGCTCGCCCATCGAACCGTCACTCCCTCCATCCCCACCTCCACCGGAAGGAGTGGCCTCCTTTCGGCCAATCCCCGGGCTGGAAGACCCAGGACGGTGGCCCGGGATGGGGCCGCCAGGCCACATGGCAATCAGGGTTCCGATGGCGATGACCAGCCCACCATACCAGATCCACGGTACGAGGGGGTTCACCTGGACCTGGAAGGTGGCCCGCTGGAACTGGGGCTCATTCCCCATTCCCACCTGCTCGTCCAGCGTCGAGAGGATGACGTACAGGTCCTCGGTGAAGGTGGACCGGATCCCCACCTCGGTCATGGGTTGGGGCGGAGCCTCGTAGAACCGTCGCTCCGTCGTCATGGTCCCCAGGGGTTCGCCGTCCCGCTCCACCCGCATGAGGGCGATCCACTGCCACATGTTCTGCCCTCGGGCAGTGGAGAGTCCTTCGTAGGTGAGGGTGTACTCGTGGCCGAAGGCCGACGGAACCGTCACCGACTCACCTGGGATGAGGGACTGCCTGACCTCGGTGTCGAAGGCCGCTCCGGCGAAGCCCATGAACATGACCACCACACCCACATGGACCATGTATCCCCCCCAGCGCCGGCGATTCCGTCGGACCAGGTGGAGGAAAGCCACCGGCAGGTTCTCCGATTCGATGCGAGCACGGGCCCGGGTCCCCTTCCAGAACTCGATGACGATGACGGCCAGGACGAAGGCACCGATGGCGAAGGTGAGGATGGCATAGAGGTGCCGGACCCCGAGAGCCAGAAGGATCCCAGCCACCACCAACCCGATTCCGGTGGGGAGGACGAAGTTCTTCCTCAGATTCCGAGCGCTGGCCCGTCGCCAGGCGATGACGGGTCCAATCCCCATGAGAGCCAGGAGGATCAGCCCGATGGGGATATTGACCTGATTGAAGAAGGGAGGCCCCACCGAGACCTTCGTTCCCGTCAGCCCTTCGGTGAGGAGGGGGAACATGGTCCCCCAGAGGACGGCGAAGCCGGCGCCCAGGAGCACCAGATTGTTCAGGAGGAAGGCAGACTCACGGGAAAGGAAGGACTCAAATTGCCGGTCGCTGCGCAGCTCGGGAAGCCGCCAGAGGATCAACACCAGGCAGGCGATGGCCGTCACCACCATGAAGCCCAGGAAGGTATATGCGATATCCAGGCTCAGGGCGAAGGAATGAACCGACTCGATGAGGCCGGAGCGCGTCAGGAAGGTGGCGAAGATGGTCATGATGAAGGTCAGGCAGACCAACGTCATGTTCCAGATCTTCAGCATTCCCCGGGTCTCCTGGATGATCACCGAATGGAGGAAGGCGGTGGCCACGATCCAGGGGAGGAGGGACGCATTCTCCACCGGATCCCAGAACCAGTAGCCACCCCACCCCAGTTCCTCGTAGGCCCACCGCATCCCGAAGACGATCCCCAGTGTCAGGAAGAACCAGCTCGTCAGGACCCACTTCCGGGTGATCTGGATCCACCGGGCGTCCAGTCGTCCGGACAGGAGGGCCGCCACGGCAAAGGCAAAGGGAATGGTGAAAGCCGTGAATCCCAGATACAGCGTCGGGGGGTGAATCGTCATCCAGTAGTTCTGGAGCTGCGGATTCAGGCCCCGATCATCCTGGGGAGTGAAGGGGAGGCGCTCGAAGGGCGGTGTGATGAAGAGGGTGATGACGATGAAGAAGGCCAGGATCACCAGGAGGATCCCGGACACGTACGGCATCAGCTCCCGGTTCTTCTTCCGGTTCAGCCACACGGCCAGGGAGGAGAAGAACCCAAGATTCAGGGCCCAGAAGAGGAGAGACCCCCGCTGTCCCGCCCAGAGCCCCGACACCTTGAAATAGGTCTCCAGGTTCCGACTGGAATAATTGGAGACATACCAGTAATCGAAGCGATCCCCCAGAAAGGCCGCCACCACACCGGCAGAAGCCACGGCCAGGAGGAGGAAGACGGCGTGCACGCTCCGCTCGGCCGAAAGGACCAGATCCCCCCGCCCCCAACGTCCGCCGAGGAAAGCAAGAACGCCCCCCCAGATCGAGATCGGGAGAGCGATCCAGAGCGCGAATTCGCCCAGCGTGGGGATCACCCCGGGCCTCCCCCGGCTCCTGACTCAGGGTCGCCGTACTCGCCGGCACCCTCACCGTAGCCGCCGTACCCCCCGTCACCACCGCCCGGATAGCCGTCGCCGTAATCACCCGCCCCGTCGTACATCTCCTCCGGAAGAGCCTCGTAGCGGCTCCCGCACTTGGTCAGCACTTCGGTGGCCTCGAACACCCCGTTCCCTGCGTACCGCCCTTCCATGACCACCTCCGCTTCATCGGTGAAGGTGTCCGGAAGGGGATGACGGAAATGCACCGTCAGCTGGATCTCCGGATCGTCCGGATCCAGGACCACGAAGGTGTGGAGGAGTTCATCAGAGGAGGGAGCATAGCTCCCCGGCAGCACGTCGCCACTCACCTTCACCCCCTGCTCCATCATCTCGGGGGCGCTTTCCGCCCGCTCCATGAGTTCAGCCGGGGTGAGGTAGTACACCATGGTGTCTGAGATGCCGGTCCAGACCAACCACGTAACGATGGCGGCCACACCGACCAGACCTGCAAAAAACCGTCTATCCCTGCTCATGAGGGACTCCGGGGAAAGAGCAACTTCGATGGGTCAACTGCTGGACCCGGAATCTACCCACACCGGCCACACGGTTCAATCTCCTGTCTCGGAAGCAGTGAAGGCGCGAGCCGCATCCACGGCCCGCCGCCACCCTGTCCGGAGGCGGGTCCGTTGAGCCTCCGACATGTGGGGCCGGAAGATCCTGGGCTCGCCCTGGGCCGCCAGGAACTCTTCTCCTGATGACCACAGGCCTGTGTGGAGTCCGGCCAGACCGGCAGCGCCCAGAGCCGTCGTCTCCACCAACGCCGGTCGGCGCACGGGAATCCCCAGGAGATCGGCCTGGAACTGCATGAGCCAGTCGTTCTCCGCTGCGCCCCCGTCGGCCCGGAGCTCCCGGGCTTCAACCTCCGAGTCGGCTTCCTGGGCACGAAGGACATCCTCGGTGCTATAGGCCATGGCCTCCAGCGCCGCTCGCACGAGGTGGGTGTCGGCTGTCCCACGGGTCAGACCGAAGAGGGCGCCTCGGACTTCCGGATCCCAGTGGGGCGCACCCAATCCCACGAAGGCAGGAACGAAGTACACCCCGGCGTTCCCCTCCAACGAGCGGGCCATGGCCTCCGAGTCCGGAGCTTCAGCCAGGATTCCCAGCTGATCCCGAAGCCACTGGATTGCGGCACCTGCCACGAAGATGGACCCCTCCAGGGCGTAGGCAGTCTTGCCCTGGGCGTCGCAGGCCACAGTGGTCAGGAGTCCGTGCTCGGACATTACCGGGTCCTGCCCGGTGTGAAGGAGAAGGAAGGCTCCGGTACCATAGGTATTCTTGGCCAGCCCCTCCTTCCAGCACCCCTGGCCAAAGAGTGCCGCCTGCTGATCGCCCGCCACCCCTCCGATGGGTGCTTCCACTCCCAGATGCTCCCCCAGCGCCACCCCGAAGTCACCGGAGCTGGGCCGCACCTCGGGCAGAAGGCGCTCCGGCACTTCGAGGATCCCGGCCATCTCCGGACTCCACGCGTGCCGGTGGAGATCGTAGAGGAGGGTCCGGGAAGCATTCGTGGGATCGGTGGCGTGGACCGCCCCGCCGGTGAGGCAGTGGATGAGCCAACTGTCGATGGTACCGCAGGCCAATTCCCCGGCCTCGGCCCGCCGCCGGAGCTCAGGCTTCTCCCGAAAGAGCCAGGTCAGCTTGGTCCCGGAGAAGTAGGGATCCAGGAGGAGGCCGGTCCGCTCCCGCACCTCCTGCTCGTGGCCTCCCTTCTTCAACTCCCGACAGATGGAGGCCGTGCGACGGTCCTGCCAGACGATGGCCCGGTGGACGGGCCGACCCGTTTCCCGGTCCCAGACCACGATGGTCTCCCGCTGGTTGGTGATCCCGATCCCCTGGACCCGATGGGGCTCCAGGTTCCGGGCTTCCTCCAGCGCGCCCCGGGCCACTCGGATCGTCACCTCCTGGATCTCCTGGGCGTCGTGCTCTACCCAACCTCCCTGCGGAAAGTGCTGGGTGAACTCCGAGTAGGCCCGGCCCAGGACCCGTCCGTCCCGGGACACCACCATGGCCGTGGTCCCTGTGGTTCCCTGATCCAGCGAGAGGATGGCGGGGGTGGCGCCCATGGGACTTCTCCTGTGATGGGTTGGTGGGGATGGAGCGGTGGGTTCTTCGGGCGAGGTGGGGAAGAGAACGGTGAGGGATCAGAAGCGATACGGTCGGCCCGCTTCTCCCAGGAGCCGGACCAGGAGGGGAATGGGAAGACCGACCACGCCTGAGTAGTCACCCCGGATCTCTTCCACCAGCGCCCCTCCCTTCCCCTGTATTCCGTACCCGCCGGCCTTGTCCATGGGTTCCCCGGTGGCCACGTAGGCTCGAGCCAACGCCACATCGAACGATCGAAACCTGACCTGGGTGACCTGGACCCCACTCCCCACACCCTCCGGAGTCACCAGCGCCAAGCCCGATGCCACCTCATGGGTGCGGCCGGCCAGGGAGAGGAGCATCGCCACAGCTTCCTCCTGCCCGCCGGGTTTCCCCAGGAGCACCCCGTCCCGGAGCACGATGGTGTCCCCGGCCAGGACCCAGGATCCCCGGTGTCCACTGGCCACGGCATGAGCCTTTTCCCTGGCAAGACGCTCCACGCCCTCCTCCGCAGACTCACTGGCGAGGGCGTCCTCCTGGATGTCCGCAGGGATCACCCGGTGGCGCAGCCCCAGGGTTCGGAGAATCTCCGCCCGCCGGGGCGAAGCCGAGGCCAGGATGAGCTCGGGAGGGGTCACCCTCCCTCCGGGCTCCCGCTGGGCCCCCGCTCCAGCATGAGGGTCACGGGACCGTCGTTCACCAGGTGGACATCCATCATGGCCCCGAACTCCCCCGTTTCCACAGCTCCCGGGCTCCGGTCCTTCAGGAGCGCCACGAATCGGTCGTAGAGGGGGATGGCTGCGTCCGGCTGGGCAGCCTTCACGAAGGAGGGGCGTCGCCCCTTTCGGGTGTCACCATAGAGGGTGAACTGGCTCACCACCAGAATGCTCCCGTCCACGGCGGACAGGGGCTCGTTCATCCGACCTTCTGCGTCCCGGAAGATCCGAAGCCCCGCCACCTTGTCTGCCATCCACTCCAGGTCCTCTTCCACATCCCCCTCAGTGAAGCCCACCAGGAGGAGGAGACCCTTCCCGATGGCCCCCGAGACTTCCCCATCGATCCGGACCGAGGCCTCCGAGACCCGTTGGAGCAGGACCCTCATTCCACCGTCACCGACTTGGCCAGGTTCCGGGGCTGGTCCACGTCAGCACCCCGGAGGACGGCGATGTGGTAGGCCAGGAGCTGAAGGGGAACGGAGGTGAGGATGGGGAGGAGGGCCGGGTGCGTCTCGGGCACCTGGAGGAAGTGGTCCACCTTCCCGTCCAGCTCATCCGAGCCCTCGTTGATGACGGCGATGATCTGTCCATCTCGAGCCTTCACCTCCTCGATATTGGAGATGATCTTGTGGTAGACTCCATCGTGGGGAGCCAGGACCACCACCGGCATATTCTCATCGATGAGGGCGATGGGGCCGTGCTTCATCTCTGCCGCCGGGTACCCCTCGGCGTGGATGTAGCTCACCTCCTTCAGCTTCAGCGCCCCCTCCAGTGCCACCGGAAACTGGTAGCCCCGTCCCAGATACAGGAAGTTTGGGGCCTCCTGGTACCGGCGGGCCAGTTCCCGGATCTCGTCATTGTGCTTGAGGATTTCCGCCACCTGGCCGGGGAGGGCCTGGAGCGCCTTCACCAGCTTTCGCCCCTCCAGGATGGAGAGATTGCGCCGGCGGGCCAGGTAGAGGGTGAAGAGGGCCAGCGCCGCCACCTGACTCGTAAAGGCCTTGGTGGAGGCCACCCCGATCTCCGGTCCGGCGTGGAGATACACCCCGAAGTCGGTCTCACGGGCAATGGTGCTCCCCACCACATTCACGATCCCCATGACCCGGGCCCCCCGACGCTTCGCCTCCCGGAGGGCCGCCAGGGTATCGGCGGTCTCCCCGGACTGGCTCACCACGATGACCAGCGTCTTGTCGTCCACCACCGGGTTCTTGTACCGGAACTCGGAGGCGTACTCCACCTTGGTGGGGATCCGAGCCAGTTCCTCCAGCATGTACTCTCCGATGAGGGCCGAATGCCACGAGGTGCCGCAGGCCGTGATGACGATCCGCTCCATGGAAAGGAGCTCCCGGTCGTCCAGGGTGATCCCCCCCAGGCGGGCCGACCCCTCCTCTTCCAGGAGTCGCCCCCGGGTCACGTCCTCCAGTGTCCGGGGCTGCTCGAAGATCTCCTTCAACATGAAGTGCTCGAAGCCCCCCTTCTCGATGGCGGCCAGGTCCCAGGTGACCTGGTGGACCTGTCTCTGCACCGGGCCTTGGCGAAGATGGTAGGTCCGATACCCCTCCGGAGTCAGGACGGCGTAGTCACCGTCATTCAGGTAGACCACCTCACGGGTGTGGGCCACCACCGCCGCCGCATCGGACCCCACCAGGAACTCGCCGTTGCTCCCCACCCCCAGCAGGAGGGGAGATCCCTGGCGGGCCACCACGATCTTCTCCGGATCTCGGGAGCTGACCACGGCGATCCCGTAGGCGCCGATGACCTGCTCCAGCGCTGCCACCACGGCGTCCTCCAGCGATCCGTCCTGGGGCCAGAGGTGGTCGATGAGGTGGACCACCACCTCGGTGTCGGTGTCGCTCTGAAACTCCACTCCCTCCTCCAGGAGTTTCTTCCGGAGAGTGGAGGCGTTCTCGATGATCCCGTTGTGCACCAGGGCAATACTTCCGTCGGCCGAGAGATGGGGATGGGCATTCCCCTGGGTGGGCGGACCGTGGGTGGCCCAGCGGGTGTGACCGATGCCGCACCGACCCGTGAGCGCCTCACTCTTCAACGCCGACTCCAGCTCCTTCAGCTTTCCCGCACGACGGAGCGTCTGGACCGCCCCGTCCTTTCCCAGAACAGTGAGGCCGGCCGAGTCGTACCCGCGGTACTCCAGGCGCCTCAATCCTTCCACCAGGATGGGCGTGGCATTCTTCGGTCCCACGTATCCGACGATTCCGCACATAGAAATGTCCGCCTTTTCAAGGTCTTCTGTGGGTGAATCAAGAGCGCACCTCGGATGATCCCAGGGCCGTCAGGCGCCCAGAATCTCGCGACCCCGGGCCACCAGGGCCTCCGCCCGCTCCCGGCTCGTGGCCTCCGCGATGAACCGGACCACCGGCTCCGTGCCCGAGGGCCGGACGTGGAGCCATTCTCTCCGATCCGGCCAAGCCAATCTCAAGCCATCGGACCGATCTACCACGAGGGATTGGTCTGCGGTCCCTGCCTGGTCCTTCTGGCCGGCCCCGTCATCCGCACCATCACTCCCTGGGCCCCCCTGCCCCTCTTCACGGCCGTCAGCACCCTTGGGCTGGAAAGCGGCCAGCAGCGCCGCATATCCTTCCTGGATCTGCTCTCGGGGGAAGGGAGCTTTCTCCTTCACGATCTGGTAGGAGGGCCAGCGGTCCACCGCCTCCTTCAGACTCGCCCCCGTCTCCAGGAGATGCTGCAGGATCAGTGCCACCCCCAGGGGCGCATCCCGGGTCAGGTGGAGATCCCGAAGAATCACTCCACCATTCCCCTCTCCCCCGACGGGTGCTCCCTCCGCCTCCATCCGCCGCGCCACATTCACCTCGCCCACCGGCGCTCGGAGGCACGGCACCCCTGCCTCCCGGGCCACATCCTCCACCACCTGGCTGGTGGAGAGGTTCGTCACCACCGGCCCCCGACTCCATTCCCGAGAGAGGACCACATGGGCACAGAGGGCCAGGGTCAGGTCCTCTCCCACCGGGTCTCCCTCACCATTCACCAGCGCCAGGCGGTCCACGTCCGGGTCCAAGGCAAAGCCCAGCTCGGCCCCCGAACTCCGGACCAGCTCTCCCAACCCCGTCAGGTTGGCGGCCGTCGGCTCCGGGTCCCGGGGGAAGCGACCGTCCGACTCCAGTCCCATCCCCGAGACCCTGCAGCCCAACTGGGAGAGGAGGGCCGGGACCATCTGGCCTCCTGCGCCGTGGACACAATCCAGGGCCACGTGGAACCGGCGCTTCCTGAGGGCTTCCACATCCACGAAGGGGAGTTCCAGGATCCGTTCGATGTGTCGGTTCACGGCGTCCCGATCCAGGGACACCTGGCCCAGTTCGTCCCAGGACGCCCGAGAATAGTTGACTTTGTCAAGTAATTTTCGAAACCGGCCCATCTGCTCGGCGTCCAGGAAGAGGCCGTCGCCACCGGCGAACTTGAGGGCGTTCCATTCCGCCGGGTTGTGGCTGGCCGTCACTCCAAGAGCTCCGGCAGCCCCTGCCTCCTCTGCCGCCAGGAGGAGGGTGGGCGTGGGCACCACACCCAGATCCACAACGGAAGTCCCCACCGAGACCAAGCCGGCCCGGGCGGCGTCGGTGAACATGGGACCCGAGGTCCGGGAATCCCGTCCCAGGTAGACGGTCTGGCCGCCCCCCTCCTCCCTGAGGAAGGTCCCGAAGGCGGCCGCCAGGCTCGTGATGAGTTCAGGGGTCAGGGGTGCGCCCACGCGTCCCCGGAAGCCGGAGACGCTGACCATGAGGTCGTCAGGAAGGGAAACAGGCATAGAGGCTCAGTGGATGGCAGTGAACGTGGACGGCCAGGATGCGGCCGGTGACACTCCGGCCTCCGGGCCATCCCGGATCCCGGTTCGCCCCGGTCATCAAACCCTCGAACACTCATTGCACCATGGGGGCATGTCAACGCACCCTGGAGGCGTGTCAAGGAGATTGTACGCGGACGTTGCAGGAGATCCCGGGGGCATGGCGTTCCCAGGCCACTCGTCCCAACTTTGGGTCCGTTCACCCACTCCATCATTCCTTGCGGCCGACCATGACCCACATGACCCCCTCCGACGACGCCTTCGCCACCCGGGCCATCCACGGTGGGCAGGCTCCCGAGCCTACGACCGGGGCCATCATGCCCCCCATCTACCAGACCTCCACCTACGTCCAGCCCGAACTGGGCGGTCACCTGGGCTACGAGTACGCCCGGGTCCAGAACCCCACCCGGGAGGCTCTGGAGCGAAACCTGGCCTCGCTGGAGGGGGGAAACTTCGGCCTGGCCTTCGCCAGCGGCCTGGCCGCCATCGAGGCCGTGGTGAAGACTCTGAGTGCCGGGGACCACGTGGTGAGCGAAGAGAACACCTATGGTGGCACCAATCGGATGTTCAACAAGGTTCTGTCCCGGCTGGGAGTCGACTTCACCTTCGTGGACAGCCGGGATCCGGAAGCGGTCCGGGACGCGCTCCGGCCCGAGACCCGTCTCATCCACCTGGAAACGCCCACCAACCCCATGATGCGCCTCTGCGACCTGGAGGCCATCGCGGAGATCGCCGGGGAAGCCCAGGCCCTCCTCATGGTGGACAACACCTTCTCTACCCCCTTCAACCAGCGGCCCCTGGAGTTCGGTGCTGACGTGGTGGTCCACTCCACCACCAAGTACCTGAACGGCCATTCCGACGTCATCGGGGGAGCGCTGGTCGTGGATGACGAAGAGTTGTTCGACGAGCTCTCCTTCATCCGGAAGTCCACCGGCGCCGTTCCCGGCCCCATGGACGCCTGGCTCGTTCTCCGGGGAACCAAGACCCTCCACCTGCGAATGAAGGCCCACAACGAGAACGGACTGGCCGTGGCTCGCTTCCTGGAGGAGCATCCAGCCACCCAGGCCGTCCACTACCCGGGGCTTCCGTCCCACCCCCAGCATGCTCTGGCCCTCCGTCAGATGACCGGGTTCACCGGCATGGTCTCGGTGGAGCTGGGAAGCGGGGAGCGGGCCCGGACCATGGTGGAGCGGACCCGACTCTTCGCCCTGGCCGAATCCCTGGGCGGCGTCGAGTCCCTCATCGGCGTCCCCGCCCTCATGACCCACGCCTCGGTGGCTCCGGACCGAAGGGATGCAATGGGCGTGACGGAAGGGCTGGTCCGACTCTCCGTGGGCATCGAGGATCCGGCAGACCTCCTGGAGGACCTGACCGAAGCATTGAAGGGGCTGTAGCACAGGGAGGACGGGGGGATTGGCCCTTGGGGCGGCCCGATCCAGGAGGGGCTGGTCCTCAGCCTGCCACCCAGCTCCTGAAACTTCCTGTCCCGGCCCCCGTATCTGGGAAGGGAGGGGAGCCGGATCCGCAGGTCGGGTCCGCCCCCTCCCATCGGTTCCATCCACCCCTGGCCCAGGAGACCCTGCCATGACACCCGACGATCCCCGCTTCGAGCAGGACCCAGGGCCGGAGGAGCCCGCCCACGACGCACCCAGCCGGCGGATCCTCACCGGGATCTCCTCCCGGAGCTGGGAGCATCCTGCGGACCGGGCCGCTCTCCACGGCCTCCGCTCCATCCCCGTCTTCGACGAGGTCCTGCGGAAGCTCTTCGGGTTCTTTGGCGAAAAACCCATTCGCCTGGCATTCCAGGCCAACTCGGTCCAGGTCTCCCATCGCCAGTTTGGCCGGGTCCACACCCTGTACCAGGAGGTCCTCCGCACCCTGGACGCCCCCGAGCCCTATCCCCTCTTCGTGTCCCAGACCCCCATGGTGAACGCCGGGGCCTATGGGATGGAACGCCCCTTCGTCCTCCTGAACTCGGGGACGGTCCACCTCCTGGATGACGATGAGCTCCAGTACGTCATGGCCCACGAGGTTGGACACATCCTCAGCGGACACGTGCTCTACCGGACCATGCTGGTCATCCTGATCCAGTTGGCGGAACGAGGCTTCCCCATCGTGGGGCTGGCCGCCAGGGGGGTCCTGGTCGCGCTCCTGGAATGGTACCGGAAGAGCGAACTCTCCGCCGACCGAGCCGGCCTCCTGGGCGTCCAGGACCCCCGGGTGGTCTACAGAGCCATGCTGAAGATGGCAGGCGGGGGCCAACCGGACGAGATGAACGTCACTGCCTTCCTGGAGCAGGCGGAAGCCTATCGGGAGAGCGACGACGTTGCCGATTCCGTGTTCAAGGTCATGAACCTCCTGGGTGCTACCCACCCCTTCTACGTCCTCCGGGTGTCGGAGATGCGGGAGTGGATCGAGAGTGGCGCCTACGATCGGGTCCTGCAGGGGGACTACATCCGTCGGGATGATCCGGAGGCAACCTATGCCGAGGATCTGGAGGACGCTGCTGCCACCTATCGGAAGGAGGCCAAGGAGTTCGTGGACGACCTGACCTCCGCCGCCCGCAAGATGCGCGACTCCATCTTCGAGAACCTCCGGGGAGGAGGGAAGGGTCCTGGAGCAAGCTGGTAGTGCCTCAGGGCGAATGGGACGTTCGGGTCGACACCGGGGGAACCTTCACCGACTGTGTGGCCCGCTCCCCCGGGGGAGACCGGATCGCCGTCAAAGTCCTCTCTACGGGAGCCATCCGGGCCCGGATGGACCGGGTCGAGCCCCAGGGAAGGATCCACCTGAAGGATCTGGCCGGGCCTGAGCCGAAGCTCCTCGAAGGCCTCACCCTCCACCAGCGCAGAACCGGCGCTCCGCTGGGCCGGATCCGCCATGGGACCCGGACCGGAGATACGCTCCAACTGACCCTGGACGATAGTCAGACCAGGCAGGAGGCCCTGCAGGAGGGAGAGCTGGTGGAGCTTCGCTCGCCGGAGCCGGCCCCCATCCTGGCCACCCGCCTGGTCACCGGAACCGCCCTCCATGCTCCCCTCCCGAAGAACCTTCGCCTCCGCCTGGCCACCACCCGGGCCACCAACGCCCTCCTGGAGCGAAAGGGAGCCCCGGCAGCCCTCTTCCTGACACAGGGATTCGGAGACACCCTCCGAATCGGGGACCAGACCCGTCCAAGGCTGTTCGCCCTGGACGTTGCTCGTCCACCCCCCCTGGTGGATCAGGTCGTGGAGGTGGAGGAACGGGTCTCGTCCGAAGGAGAGGTGCTGACCCCACTGGCCCTGGATCCGCCCCCTCCCTCCCTTCGCCGGCAAGTCGCCAGGCTCCGGGCTGAGGGGATCGAATCTGCTGCCGTGACCCTCCTCCATGCTCATCGGAATCCTGCACACGAAGAGGCCCTGGGTCGGTTTCTTCGGGAACAGGGATTCTCATTCGTCGCCTTGTCCTCTCAGGTGGCGCCCTTCACCCACCTCCTGAGGCGGACCGAGACCACGACGGTAGAAGCATACCTGGGTCCCATCCTCCACGATTACCTGCAGGAGATCCTGGATGCCATCCCAGGCTCTCGACTCCTGGTCATGACCTCCACGGGGGGTCTGACACGAGCGAAACAGGTTCGAGCCCGGGAAACCCTCCTCTCCGGGCCGGCAGGAGGTGTCCTGGGAGCCGCCCACATCGCCCGTTTGGCCGGCGTCGACCCAGTCATCTCCCTGGACATGGGTGGCACCAGCACCGATGTCTCCCGCCACCACGGATCCCCGGAAGTGGTGGAGGAGCACCAGGTGGGCCCGGCTCGGCTCAAGACTCCGGCCGTGGCGGTGGAGACGGTGGCCGCCGGGGGAGGCTCCATCTGTCGGGTGGAGAGAGGCGTGCCGTCCGTAGGTCCCGAGAGCGCTGGCGCCGAGCCTGGCCCGGCCTGCTACGGCGCCGGGGGGCCCCTGACCCTCACCGACGTGAACCTCCTCCTGGGACGACTCCCCCGAGGACAGACCCAGCTTCCCCTGGATCGGAGCCCCGCCCTGAAACGGGCACAGGGCCTCCGAGATCAACTGGCCGCCGAGACTGCTTCCGACCCTTCCCTGGAGGAGCTCCTGGCCGGCTTCCTGGAGTTGGCCAACCAACGGATGACTCAGGCCATCCGGCGGACATCGGTCCGCAAGGGCTACGATCCTGCTGACCACTACCTGGTGGCCTTCGGAGGCGCCGGTCCCCAGCATGCCTGCGCCCTGGCCCACGCGCTCCAGATGAAGGGAGTCCTCATCCCGGCGGAGGCCGGGGTCCTGAGCGCCGTTGGACTGGACGTGGCGCCTGTGGAGAAGGTGGAGCGGGCGGAGATCCTCCAGCCCCTTCCTGAGGCCATCCGGGCAGTGCAGGAGGCTCGGGAAATCCTGGAACAGCAAGCCCGGGAGGAGGTGGCTCGTACAGGGGCTCCCCACCGTGAGACCCGGATCCGGGAGGCGGTAGCGCACCTCCGGCTCCTTGGACAGGAGTCCACCCTGGCCATCCCCCTGCCGGATTCGACGACGCCAGGCCCCACCGATCCGGCGACGGGCAGTCCGTCGGAGGGAGGAGGAACCCATCCGGCTACCTGGCTCCAGGAAGCCTTCCGGGAAGTCTACCGACAGACCTTCGGCCACGAGCCTCGGGATCACCCCATCGAGGTGGAATCCATCCGGGTCACCGCCACAGGGTCCGTCCACCTCCCCCTTCCCCTCCCCCAGCCCTCCCTTCGATCCCTCCCCCCAGCTGCCGACCAACACAGGCTCTGGGGCAGGGGACGATGGCACCAGGTGCCCGTTCACAACCGGGACGACCTTCCGCCTGGGGCCCGAGTCCCGGGCCCGGCCCTCCTCCGAGCCCGACATGCCACTGTGGTGGTGGAGGAGGGATGGACGGGAGAGGTCCTGGCCGACGGGACCCTCCGACTGACGTCCACCCCCACCAGTCAGCCACCCACCTGGAGCCAAGGGGCTTCCAATGGGCTCCCTGCATCGCCGGCGATCCGGAGCGGGGCCATCCATCGGGAGCTCTTCGTCCAACGGTTCCGGGGGGTGGTTGGGGAGATGGGGGCTCAGCTCCGGCGAACGGCCCTCTCGGTGAACATCCGGGAGCGGGAGGACTTCTCCTGCGCCCTCCTGGACGCCCAGGGTCGCCTGGTCGTAAATGCCCCCCACATCCCCGTCCATCTGGGTGCGCTGGGAGCATGCGTCCGAAGCGTGGCCCGGGAACTGGCACTGGGTCCAGGGGACGTGGCTGTCACCAATCACCCGGGGTTCGGCGGATCCCACCTCCCGGACGTGACCGTCATCACGCCCCTCTTCGCTGAGGGCACGACGGAGGCCTCGACGCCGCCCCTCCTGGGATTCGTGGCCAATCGGGCGCACCACGCCGAGATCGGTGGGATCCGCCCCGGCTCCATGCCACCTGAAAGTCGGCGGCTCATCGAAGAGGGGGTGGTCATCCCACCTCAACACCTGGTCCGGGGGGGCGTGGAGCAGTGGGACAGGATCCAGGACCTCCTCTCCCAGGGTCCCCACCCTTCCCGAGCCGTGGAGGACAACCTGGCCGATCTGGCGGCTCAGGTGGCAGCGAACCATCGCGGCGCCGGCCTCGTGGAAGATCTGATCCGGACCCATGGCGCCCAGACGTTGACCGAACAGATGGAGCACCTCCGGCGGCGGGCAGCCCGTCGCGCTCGGGAGGTCATCCTCAAACTAGAGGACGGAATCCACCGCGCCACCGAGGAGCTGGACGACGGCACGCTCCTCTCCGTCTCGATCCAGGTGAAGGGGGCGTCGGCCACCTTTGACTTCACCGGCTCAGGACCGGTCCACCCCGGGAACCTGAACGCCACTCCCGCCATCGTCAGGAGTGGGGTCCTCTACCTTCTCCGGATCCTGGCAGGCCAGGAGCTCCCCCTGAACGAAGGCCTCCTGGATCCGATTCGGATCCACCTCCCTCCGGGACTTCTGAACCCGCCCCTGCACCTCTCTCCTCAGGATGCACCGGCGGTGGTGGGAGGGAATGTGGAAACGAGTCAGCGGTTGGTGGACACCCTCCTGAAGCCGTTCCAGCTCCTGGGCGCCGGCCAGGGAACCATGAACAACCTCCTCTTCGGAGACGAGCGGCTTTCGTACTATGAGACCATCGGAGGCGGGGCCGGAGCCGGCCGGGGATTCCATGGCGCATCCGGAACCCAGGTCCACATGACCAACACCCGGATCACCGACGTGGAAGTGCTGGAGCACCGATTTCCGGTCCGGGTGGAGGCCTTCCGACTCCGGTCCGGCTCCGGGGGGCAGGGGCGCTGGACCGGGGGCGACGGGCTGGTCCGAGCCCTCCGGTTCCTCCGCCCCCTCTGCCTCTCCCTCCTGGCTCAACACCGGCGAGTCCGCCCGTACGGCGCCGCCGGAGGTGAGGCCGGTGCCCCGGGGCGTCAGTGGATCATCGGCGCCGCCGGAGACCGGGTGGAGCTGGAGGGAGCCGCTCAGGTGGAGGTGGAGCAGGGAGACCTCCTCGTGGTGGAAACACCGGGTGGTGGGGGATGGGGACGTCCCACACAGGGCCCGGATTGCCTTTGACAGTCCTCCTTCCCTCGGGTAGTGTTCGCCCCATGAAGATTCTGATCGTCGGTAACGGTGGGAGGGAGCACGCCCTCCTCTGGAAGCTGCGGAGGGACGCGCCCTCGGCACAATTTTTCGCCACCCGTCCCAATCCAGGGATGGCGCCCCTCTGCACGGGGGTGGACCTGGCCCCCACGGATGTGGACCGACTGGGCACCTGGGCCGAGGGAGAGGAGATTTCCCTCACCGTGGTGGGCCCCGAGATCCCCCTGGCCCGAGGGCTGGCTGACGCCTTCCGGAAACGGGGCCTCCCGGTCTTCGGGCCCACAGCCACTGCCGCTCGGATCGAGTCATCCAAGGCCTTCGCCAAGGATCTCATGGAGCGGGTCGGGGTCCCGACGGCCGCCTACCGGTGTTTCCGGAGCTGGTCTGACGCGGAGGCGTATATCCAGGAGAAAGAGGGCCCCCTGGTGGTGAAGGCGTCGGGCCTGGCCGCCGGGAAGGGGGCCATCGTCTGCCAGACCACGGAAGAGGCGTTGGAGGCCGCCCGGGAGATGCTGGAAGGTGACGCCTTCGGAAGTGCCGGTGCCGAGATCGTGGTGGAGGAGTTCATGGAGGGCGAGGAGCTCTCCGTCTTCGGCATCACCGACGGCCGGCACGTGACCTTCCTCCTCCCCTCCCAGGACCACAAGCAGATCGGCGAAGGGGACACGGGACCCAACACCGGTGGAATGGGAGCCTATGCGCCCATCCCCATCGCGACTGACCACCTTCTGGACACGGTTCGGGACCAGATCTTCCTCCCGGTCCTGGACGCTATGGAAGCCTCGGCCAGCCCCTTTCGGGGAGTTCTCTACGCCGGTCTCATGAAGACGGCCGACGGTCCCAAGGTGGTGGAATTCAACTGCCGGTTCGGGGACCCGGAGGCCCAGGTGATCCTCCCTCTCATGGACAATCCCCTCCTGGAATTGCTGGTGGCCGTGGGGCGGGGGGGGAGCATCGCAGGAACCCGGGCTCGGTGGAACGGGCGGTCAGCGCTGAACACCGTCCTGGCGTCGGAGGGATATCCAGGAAGCTACGAGAAGGGCAAGGAGATCCAGATCCCGGGAGGGCTCACGGACCAGGAGGATCTCCTGGTCTTCCACGCCGGCACCCGCGAAGAGGAAGGACGTCTCCTCACAGCCGGTGGCCGGGTCCTCTCAGTCGTGGGGCTGGGCAATACCTTGGCCGAAGCCCGGGAGCGGAGCCTGGCGGGAGCCGAGGCCATCCAGTTCCAGGGAAAGACCTACCGGAGTGACATCGGCTGGCGGGCCCTGGAATCAGAGGAGACCCCAGCCGAGGGTGGCTGAACACCAGTCTGGTGTAGTTGCAGATGCCTGAGCTTCCTGAAGCCGAGACCATCGTCCAGGGACTGGCAGGTCCCGTCACCGGCCAGGAGATCCAGGGGGCCCGGATCCTGAAGGCCGATGTGATCCAGGGAGGGGCTTCGGCCTTCCGGAACGGAGTCCTGGGCCGATCCATCCGCCAGGTGAGCCGCAGGGGAAAGAACATCGTCCTCACCCTGGACGATGCCCACCGCCTGGTGGTGAACCTGGGGATGTCAGGGCGGCTTCTGCATCGAAGCCACCAGGATCCGTCCCCTCCACCCACCCACCCGGCGGTGATCATGGAACTGGGCCACGGGGAGACCCTGGTCTACCATGACGTGCGTCGCTTCGGGCGCCTCCATCTCATGGACGCCCCCACGTATGGGGACTGGTCCGCCGGGCTGGGTCCCGAGCCGCTGGGGCCCCGATTCACCGCCCCTCGGTTGGCGGCGGATCTGGCTCGATCCGTCTCTCCCATCCGCTCCTGGCTCCTGGATCAGCGCCGCGTCGTGGGGGTGGGAAACATCTACGCCAATGAGGCCCTCCATAGGGCCCGGATCCATCCTCAGGTCCCAGCATCCCGGATCCCTTCATCCGCCGTTCCCGCTCTCCACCGCTCCATCCGGAAGGTGCTTCGGGACGCCATCCGGGCCCGGGGGACCACGCTGCGGGATTACCGGACGGCCCAGGGCGACCAGGGGAGCTATGGGACCCAGTTGAGGGTATACGGCCGGGAGGGAGAACCCTGCCACCGCTGCCGGGAGTCGATCCAGCGGATCGTCTTCGGCAACCGCTCGGCCTTCCTCTGTCCAGGATGTCAGCCTCCGCCAGAGGAATGAAGGTGCCGGAACCCACACTGAAAGTGCCCCCCCGTCCACGCCCCCGAAGCTTTCCTCCAGAGGAACGCTCTCCCCAACCAGGGGCCAGGATCACCAGGGGCGAACGTCGCCGCCCAGCCCGAACCCCAGGGGCCTTCCTTCTGGCCAGGGTCTCATTGGCGATGGTCTTGATCGTTGCCTCGCTCCTCTCCCAGGAAGGCCTGGTAGCCCAGGAGGTGGATCTGGATGTGCAGGAGTTCACCCTGGACAACGGGATGCACTTCCTTCTCCTCCCCCGTCCCGGAGCTCCTACCGTCTCCTTCGTGGTCCATGTCCCGGTCGGGAGTGTGAACGAATCGCTGGGAAACACGGGCATCGCCCACTTCCTGGAACACCTCCTCTTCAAGGGGACCGCCACCATCGGAACCCGGAACCTGGAGGCGGAGAAACCCCTCTTCCAGCGGATGGATGCCGTACACGACACCCTCATCCTGGCCCGGGGCCGCCTCCCTGAGCCGGACGCCGAGGAGGTGGCCCGGCTCGAATCCCGTATCCAGGCACTGGAGGACCGGGCCCGGCTCCTGGTGGTGGGGGGAGAGTTCGACGACATCCTCTCCCGAGCCGGAGCCCGGAGCCTGAACGCCACCACCAGCTACGAGGCCACCGAATACTTCGTCGAGCTCCCCTCCAACCGAGCCCAGCTCTGGTTCGTCCTGGAGGCGGACCGGATGCGGAACCCCGTTTTCCGGGAGTTCTACGCCGAACGGGACGTCATTGCCGAAGAGCGTCGAAGCCGGATCGACACCAGTCCAGGAGGCCGGCTCTGGGAAGCGCATATGGGCGCCGCCTTCCGGGTCCACCCCTACGGAGTGGCCCCCATCGGCCACATGTCCGACATCCTGTCCCTCTCCCGGCAGCAGGTGGAGGAGTACTATCAGCGGTACTACGGTCCCAACAACACCATCGTGACCATGGTAGGCGACTTCGATCCCGACTCGGCCCGCGTTTGGGCCCGGGACTACTTCGGCCCCATGGAGCCGGGGGATCCGCCTCCCCCGGTCCTGGCCCGTGAGCCGGAGCAGGAGGGGGAGCGACGGGTGGAAGTCCGACACGACGCCGAGCCCCAGCTCCTGGTGGGCTGGAAGGTCCCTTCCACGTATCACCCGGACGCCCCCACCCTGAGTATGCTGACGAACCTCCTGGTGGCCGGTCGGGACTCGCGCCTGTATCGCCGGCTCATCCGGGAGGACCGAATCGCCACCTCCGTCACCGCCAGCGTGAACCCTGGAGGACGGTACCCGGGCCTCTTCACCATCCAGGTCGTCCCCCGGGCCCCTCACTCGCCGGAGGAGGTGGAAGCGGCCATATACCAGGAGCTGGAGCGACTCCTGACCGAGGAACCACCCACGGAGGATGAGCTGGAACGGGTCCGGCGCCGGCTGGAGGCCGCATCCGTTCGGAGACTCACCTCCAATCTGAACCTGGCCTTCCAGCTGGCCCGCTCCCACGCCACCTGGGGGGACTGGGCCACCACCTTCCAGAGCCAGCAGCGTATCGGAGAAGTGGAGGGAGAGGATGTGCTCCGGGTCCTCAAGACCTACTTCACAGAGGAGCAACGGACAGTGGGCATCCTACGTCGAGGCACATCGCCTTCCACCACCCAGGAGGGATCGTGACGGCCCCTGGCCCGGCTCGACACCGAAGCCCGATCCGACGCCCAGTCCGACCCCGAGCTCCAGTCCGGCGGGCCCGGCAGCTCTTCAGTCTGGGCCGTTTCCTCCTCCTGATGGGAACAGTCGCCGTAACAGGGAGCTGCGCCACCGGCCCGGTCCACTCAAGTGAGGGGGAGATGGCGGCCACCACCACCGCTACTGACACTACCACCGCCACTGACACCTCCACCGACACCATTTCCGGGGAACCCGCCGGAAGACCCATTGGCCGGGATGCCGTCCACGCCCTCACCTACCCGCCTCTGGAGCTGGACCCTCCGGAGGCCTCGGAGCACGAAATCCTGGGGGTCCCGGTCTACCACCTCCACGACCCGGCCCTCCCCCTGGTGGACGTCTTCGTCCAGATCGAGGGCGGGGTCTCCCACTTTCCACGGGAGGTCATGGCCCCGGTCACCGGACTCCCCTCATTCCTGAGGAACGGCGGAACCGAGACCCTCCCCCCCGACTCGGTGGACCGCCGGCTGGATCTCCTGGCCCTTCAGTTGGGCTTCGGGAGCGGCGGCACAGGGAGCTACGCCTCCCTCAACTCCCTCCGGAGCACTTTGGACGAGGGATTGGAGCTCTTTGGCCAGATCCTGACCCGACCCGGATTCGATACGGAAGCCGTGGAGATCTGGCGGGGACAGGAGCTGGAGCGGGTCCGGCGGAGAGCCGACAATCCCTCGGGCCTGGCCTATGAGGAGTTCAACCGTCTCATGTTCGGAGACCATCCCGTGGGTTGGGTCATGCAGGAGGAAGACCTGGCCCCCGATCGCTTCAGCACAGAGCGCCTGCATGACCTTCGGGACCGGATCCTCTGCCGGGACCGTCTCATCATCGGGGTGGCAGGTGATCTGACCTGGGAGGAAGCCCAGCCCCGGATCCGTGACTTCCTGGCGGCATGGCCCGAGTGCCAGGACGATCTCCCGGAGCTTCCCCTCCCCGAGCTTCGCCGGACGGGCGGAGTCTACATCCTTCCCCGAGAGCTGGACCAGTCCACCATCGTCATGGCCCAACCCGGCGGGATCCGCCAGGAAGACACCCCTGACTATTTCGCCTCCCGGGTGGCGAACCTGATTCTGGGAGGCGGAGGCTTCTCCTCTCGCCTCATGGCCCGGGTCCGGACGGAAGAAGGGCTGGCCTACGGCGCCTCCTCTCTCTGGACCACCCCCATCCGCTACGAGGGGCTGGTGGGGGCGGTGACGGCCACACGAAGCGATCGGACGGTGGACGCCGTGGAGCTCCTCCTGGAGATCCTCCAGGAATTCCGAACCGAGGCCCCCTCTCAGGACGAGGTCAGTCGAGCTGTGGAGCAGATCTCCAACGGCCACGTCTTTGCCTTCCAGTCGGCCCGGCAGATCGTGGCCCGACGGATGGGAGACCTGGCCCAGGGGCTACCGGAGGACTGGCTGGAGCGCTATCTGGAGGGGGTCATGGCGGTGGATCCTGGCGACGTCCTCAGGGTCACGGCCCGGCACATCGACCCTGAAAGCATGACCATTCTGGTCCTGGGTGACCCGGAGGGTTTTGCCCATGCCCTTCCCCGCCTGGAGACCCTGGGGCCCCTCTACCGACTCTCTTCAGACGGCTCCGTTGAGCCCTGGGAGTCCTGAGTCCCCTTCCGGCCCACATGGATGGCGGCGATCCCCATGGTCAGGTATCGCCACTCGGCGGCCTCGAACCCTGAATCCTCCATGAGGGTGGCCAGGGCCTGGGGACCGGGAAATTCCTTCACCGACTCCGGAAGGTAGGTGTAGGCCCAGGGGTGCCCGGAGACGATCCGGCCGATGAGGGGAAGGATCCGATGGAAGTAGAAGAGATACAGGCGCCGGGTCAGGGGGTTGGGCGGCGTCGTGAACTCCAGGACCACCAGCCGGCCTCCCGGGCGGAGGACCCGGGCGAACTCCCGGAACCCGGTGCCCACATCAGAGAGGTTCCGGACCCCGAAGGCCACCATGGCTCCGTGGAAGCTCTCATCGGGGAAGGGCAGCCTGAGGCTGTCCCCACAGACGGGCCGGATGGGCTCCCCTTCGATCTTCCCCATCCCCTCCACCAGCATGGGTCGGGCGAAGTCGGCGGCCACCACCTGGCCCTGGAACTCCCTTCGCCGGGTCAGCTCCATGCTCAGATCGTACGTGCCCGCACATGCGTCCAGAACCCGGACGGCCGGATCGTCGGGGGAAAGCTGGAGACGATCCACCGCCTTCCGTCGCCACCGGCGGTCGATGTTCAGGCTCAGGACGTGGTTCAGGAGATCGTAGCGGGGAGCGATCTCGGAGAAGATCGTCCGGACCTGCCGCTCCCGGGCTTCACCCTCGTGGGGTCGAGCCTCCGGTGTTGTCGCCATTCGCACTGATGTCGGGTAGAATGGAGTTGATTCGGCCATCCGGCCACGAGGGTGAAACTTCACGGAAGGGACCTTCGTAGGGAAGGCCGGAGGGGTCGTCGGACCAAAGCGTCCCCAATCCCGGGAAGTCGACCCTGGAGTCTGGAAAAAAGGGAGTCCTGAAGCCGGTGGACTACGCCAAGCTGGATGACAAGGAACTGGCCGCTCGAGCCTGCGAGGGCCGACAGCGGGCTTTCCGCGAGCTTCTCACACGCTACGAGAGGCCCGTGTTCTCCCTTGTATTTCGGATGGTGAGAGACCGGGAGTTGGCCGAAGACGTGGCCCAGGAGGCCTTCGTGAAGGCCTTCAATGCCATCCACTCCTACAACCCCAGCTACAAGTTCTCCAGCTGGATCTTCAAGATCGCCAACAACATGGCCATTGACCGGCTCCGGAAGAAGGAGCTGGACACTGTCTCCATCCACGGGTCGCCCAACGCTCGTTCCCAGGACGAGGAGGAGGAGAGCCGGATCACCCTTACCGCCCAGGACGAGACACCGGACCAGTACACGGAGAACCGGGAACTGGGCAACCAGATCGAAGAGGCCATGGGTCACCTCCGCCCCGAGTATCGGACCGCCGTCCTCCTCCGACACGTGGAGGGGCACAGCTATCAGGAGGTGGCTCACATCATGGAAGTCCCGGTGGGGACGGTGAAGACCTTCATCCATCGGGGCCGTTCGGAGCTCAAGGAGCTCCTGGCAGGGGCCACGGCATGAACCATCGAAACTGTGGACCCGGAGATTTCGTAGGGTTGGTTACTCCCATCGCAGGACCGCAGAACCAGGAGTCACGGTGAACACGTCCAACGAACATCTGACCAGCGAAACTCTCCAGGCTTTCCTGGAGGGTGAGCTGACCCAGGAGGATCGGGCCCCGGTGGAAACCCACCTGGCGTCCTGCTCCCGGTGCGCCTCCGAGCTGGAGGCCTGGGAGCTCCTCTTCTCGGAGCTGGACGAACTTCCGGGGCTCGAGCCCTCCGTCGATTTCGCCGATCGGGTCATGGCCGAGATTCCGGCCCGTCCCTCCCTGGCGCGCCGGATGGCCGACCGGGTCCGATCGACCCTGGGGCACGGAGTGGATCAGGCAGAGGAGCACCTTGGACCCGATCGGATCCAGGAACTCCTGGAAGGTGCCCTGGGCACCCGGGACCGCCGGAGGGCCCATGCCCACCTCCATGCCTGTGAGGACTGCCAGACCGTCTATCGGGAGTGGGAGGGAGTCTTTCAGAGCCTGAACGCTCTCCCCCGCCTTGAACCCTCTCCTGAGTTCCAGGAGCGGGTCATGGCCGCCTTCCAGACTTCCCGAGCCCCGGCTCGGACAGACTCGGGGCTGGAGCGGGTCATGGGCTGGCTGACTGCCGCCGGAAACGCAGCCGAGCGGCTGATCCCCACAACCCGGAAGGGCTGGTCATTCCTGGGGGCCATGGCATCGGTCCCTGCCCTTCTCATCGTCGCCGTAGTCGGGGCAGTCCTGGCCCATCCCCTCCTGAGCTGGGGTGGCCTGGCCACCCTTCTCCGGTGGCGGGTCGCCGAAGGAGTCGAGACCCTCATGGGCCAGGCCGTGCAACGCCTCGTGGACAGCCCACTCCTTCTCTCCATCTGGGACGGGGTCTCGGCCCTGGCCGCCACCCCGACCCTTGCCCTGGCAGGACTGGGAGCCGCCTGGACCCTGAGCTTTCTGGCCATGTGGGTCCTCTATCGAAACGTATTCCATCCCTCCTCTCTGGCGGGTCGTCATGTATAGGTCAATCAAGCATCCATCGGTCACCAGTCACCGGGCAGGCCCTGCAGAGGGCGCCTCATGCCGGAAGCGATCCCTAGCCATGGAGCCCACCCTGGCACCTGGTTTGAGGATCCTCCTGGGGCTGATCCTTTCCACTATGGCCCTCCTCCTTCTGACCCATCCTCTCGGCGCGCAGGAGGGGGACCGTCAGATTGTCTTCAGTCAGGTGGTGGTCACTGGACAGGAATCCTCCCTCACCCTGGAGTTCGATGACGGAGAGGAACTGGCGCTGAGTTTTCAGGACGGGCGGATTCTAGCCAACGGAGACGAGTTGGGTCGCTTCACCTCCGGCGATGCCCTCCACGGATCCTGGCGGTCCCTCCTGGGAGAAGCCGTGGCGCTGGAAGAGAACGAGGTGGCTCGCCTCCTCCGGGAGTGGTCGCCTCCATCCGACCTGGATGCCGATGCGGCCGACGCCGCCCGGGAGCTTCAGGATCGGCTGGCTTCAGCCCTCCAGCCGGTAGCCGACACACCGCCGGTAGTCCTGGATTCGGGTACGGATCTCCAGGAAGCTGTGGAAGCCCTGGTCTTCCGGACTGATCGGCTCCGGGCCCTGACCTCCGCCCTCCGGAACCTCACCACACCCGAGCTCCGGGTTCACGTCCAGGAGGACGTGGTGGTGGAGTCCGACGAATCCGTGGCTGGCTCCCTCCTGCTCCTGAACGGGTCCCTTCAGTTGGATGGACGGGTGGCAGGAGACGTGATCCTTCTGGGCAGCAGCATCCAGGTAGGTGACCAAGGCGCCATTGGGGGAGACCTCCGCTGGATCGACACCGAGATCCCTGAGGAAGTAGGCCAGCTGGTGGCCGGTCAGGTGTCCCAGATCCAGCCCGTACCCGATCGCCCCGAGTCTGACCTCCGGGAGGAGATCCGGAGGGAAGTGCGGGCCGCCCTGGAAGGCTCAGCCACCCCATCTCCCCCAAGCCGGATCTCCGTGAGAACGGGACGGGACCGAGCAGGGCCCCTCCGGAACATCGGTTCCGGGATCATGGATATCATCCAGACGGCCATCACCTACGGGATCTTCCTGGGCATCGGCCTGGCCATCCTCTACTTCTTCCCCCGGCACTTCGAGATCGTAGGCCGCACAGTGCAGAACGCCCCGGGACGCTCGGCTGTGGTCGGGCTGGCCTCGGGCGTACTGGCCTTCCCGGTCTGGCTGGCAGGGGTCGTAGTCCTGGCCATTACCATCATCGGTATCCCGCTCATGCTCATCTGGATGCCCCTCTTCCCCTTGGCGCTGGCGGCGGCCATCACCCTGGGCTTCCTGGCCGTGGCCAGGAACACGGGACGGTGGATCTCAGACCGGCGCATGGCCGGGATGGATTCCCTGAACGGGAGCCGCCCTGCCATTCAGATGGGCGTGGGGCTCGCCCTCCTCCTGGGTGCCTTCGCCCTGGCGGGTGTTTTCCAGATGGGCGGCTCCTGGTTCGCCATCTTCCGGGGCCTCATGGCCTTCCTCGGTGTCATGGTGGTCGTCCTGGCCGGCACGGTGGGACTGGGGGCTGTGATCCTCTCCCGGGGCGGACGGGATCCGCTCTACGCCGGACCCGACTGGCGCTGGCACGATGGAGAGGACGACGACCCCTGGGCTCCTGAGCCCGACCCGTTCTCGCCTGGCCCGGCCCCCTCCGGTGCCCCTGCCCCGGGCCAGGAGCCCCCCCCTCCCCCCGCCAGGGAGCCGGAGATGGATGGCCCGGACGCATCCACCGCCCGCTCCCAGGCAGAAGGTGGTGAGGACCAGACTGGGGCAGGAGGCCATGACGCCAGGTCCCGGCGGGGCCCCGACGAGGAGAGACCCCATGAGAGCTGACGCTGGGAGACTGTGGCTCTCAGGGCCGGTGGTATCCATCCTGGCCCTGGGGCTCTTTCTGGCCCTCCCGGGCCAGTGGAGCGGAGCCGAACTTCAAGCCCAGAGCTGGAGCGATTTCCAGGCCTCCCGGGCGTTCCAGGGCCAGGAGGAGCTCTCCGTCCGGGTGAGCTACGAAGCGGGTCAGTTCACGCTGGGCCCTGCGTCTGGCAACCGCCTCTATCAGGTGCGGCTCCGATACGATGAGGAGGCCACCTCCCCCATCCACGATTTCGGAGAAGGTCGACTCCAGGTGGGGGTGGATCGGACCACCTCTCCCCGGAGAGTCACCTCCCCCTTCTCTCGACGGGGCAACGGCGAGGACCGGCTCGAGCTCCAGCTCGGCCGACAGGTCCCCATCTCTCTGGATCTGGAGTTGGGAGCGGTCCGGACGGAGATGGAACTGGGCGGCATCCCACTGACGGCGCTGAATCTGGCCACAGGGGCTTCCGACAGCTTTCTCCAGGTTTCCGAGTCCAATCCTTTGGAGATGGATCGGGTCGCCCTCCAGGTCGGAGCTGCAGCTTTCCGGGCAGAAGGCCTCGGCCGGCTGAACGCCCGGTCCATCGAGGTCGATGCGGGAGTGGGCGACGTCCGTCTGGACCTGACTGGACTCATCCAGGAGCGAAGCCGGATCGAGGTCTCCATGGGTCTGGGGAGCGTGCGTATCGCCGTCCCCCGGGACGTGGGGATCCGGCTCACTCGCAGCACCTTTCTCACCTCGGTGAACGCGTCGGGGCTGAGCCAGCGAGACGGCGCCTACTTCTCGGAGAACTGGGAGAGCGCCGACCGGACCGTGGAGATCCAGGTCGACGCAGCCTTCGGCAGCATCACCATCGAGCGAACCGATCCATGAAGCTTCCGCTCGAGCCTCCCGTATTCCATGTTGAAAGGGATGGGGAGATCCGGCCAGAGGTCAGGACAGTCCCTGGATCCTCGACGCCAACCGAACGGTACAACGCCGGCCCTACGATCCGGCTCCAGACCACATTGCACACCGGAGGCCCGCCATGCTGGGCACACTCCTGACATTCTTCGCCGTCGGACTCATCACCCTTCTGGTAGTGGGCCTGGTCCTCTCGGTGGTGGGCACCGTCTTCTCCCTGGCCTTCGGGCTGGCCGGATTCATCCTCTTCAAGGTGGCTCCGGTCATCCTCCTGGGATGGATCGTGCTGAAGGTCGTGGAGCGGCGGCGGGACCGGGGTAAGCTCTCCCGGGCCGACCGGGAATGGTTGGAAAGCGGCCACTGAGGTCTTCCCGACCCAGTCCGCTCTCCTACTACTCCAGGTGGAGCCGAACCGGCGTTCCCACCCTGGCGTCCAGAATCCGGGCCGCCGAATCCTCCCGGGCAGCCACCTCCACCCTCTGATCCGAATTCACCAGGGCCAGTAGCTCTCCCGGCTCCACCTCGCCGTAGGTGGTGGCCAAGGGAATGGACCGATCACCCACCCGGACATCCCTGGCCCTGCGGAGCCGCTCCCCGTCCACATTCGTCACCAGATTCCCGAAGCGATCCAGGGCGATCACCTCGCCCGTCACCGTCGCCTCATCCTCCTGCACGGACGATGGGGACAGGCGAACCGGCTCAGGGACAGGTGCACCGAGCCGGGACAGGTGGATCCCCCGGGCCAGATAGGCCGCCGCTGGGGCGAAGAGGTCCCGGCCATGGAAGGTGGAACTCACCTCCCGGGTCCGGTACGCCGGGGCATCCAGAGAAACGGCTCGCCACGACGACGCTCCCTCCAACACCCGACTGGCCAGGCCATTGTCGGGAAGAACCAGGAACCGGCGGTCCGCTTCCACCGCCAGGGCGCGACGGCTGGTGCCCACGCCTGGATCTACCACGGCCAGGTGCACCGTTCCTTGAGGGTACAGGTGCCAGTAGCGCTCCAGGGCCAGAGAAGCCCCATGGACATCGCCAGGCTCTACCTGATGGGAGATGTCGTCCAGGATCACCCCGGGGAAGATGGCCGCGATGGCCCCCTTCATGGCCCCTACGTACCCATCCCGGGTCCCGAAGTCAGTCAGGAGTGTGATACGGGTCATCTGGAATCCTTCAGGCGTGACCCGTGGCCGGTCGCCACGCCGTGACGAGTTCCAGCTCATCCAGAATCATCTCCGGGTTCTCGAACTCCTCCAGACGCACGTCACCGAACTCCTCCGGAGTGACCCCATGCCCCCGGAGGTTCTCCAGGGTTTCCGGATAATCTCGGACCAGTACGTGGAGGGGCTGGGTGGCAAGGTCCTCTCGCGAAGGACGGGGACGGAAGGGCAGCTTCACGATGCTACCTCCTGTCCGGCGGCCCGAAGGGACCGGAACACCTCCCGGGCCACCTCGGTGAGCGCCTTCCCCGCAGGCGAATCAGGAGCGGAAAGCACGGTGGGATGACCGGCATCGCCGGCCCGACGGACAGCCGGATCCAGCGGGATCCGTCCCAGGAACGGTAGGCCCATCTCCCGGGCCAGCCGCTCCCCTCCCCCTGACCCGAAGACGTCGATCTCCTCATCACAGTGGGGACAGAAGAGACCGCTCATGTTCTCGGTGATCCCAAGGACGGGTGTGTTCACTCGCTCAAACATCTTCACCCCTCGCCGCACGTCTCCAGTGGAGACTGCCTGGGAGGTGGTGACCATGACGGCTCCGTCCACGTCGATGGTCTGAACCAGAGACAACTGGGCGTCTCCGGTTCCCGGGGGCATGTCCACGATCATCACGTCCAGTGGCCCCCACTCCACCTGCTCCAGGAACTGCTTCAGAATTCCGGCAATGAGAGGACCACGCATGATGGCCGGCTGCTCATCCTCCAGGAGGAATCCCAGGCTCATGAGGCGGACCCCATGGGCTTCCAGGGGTTCGATCATTTCCTTCCCCTCTCCCCCCGTGACCTTGGGTCGCCGGGTTTCGCCGAACATCCGGGGAATGTTGGGGCCGTAGATGTCGGCATCCAGGAGTCCTACCCTGAGGCCCTCAGCCGCCAGGGCCGCAGCCAGGTTGGTTGCCACCATGGACTTGCCTACTCCCCCTTTCCCTGAGGAGACGGCAATCACGTGATCGGTCTGGGACAGGATCCCGGGCTTGGGGGTTGGAGCCGGAACGGATCCGGGCTGGAGCCCTCCTCCCCCTCCAGCCCCGGGGCCACCGGGGCCACCGGGGCCACCGGGGCCTGGGGCCCCAGCGCCCGGAGCTCCCCCGGGAGCCCGTCCAGGCGCGGGAGCAGTCCCTCCAGCCTGAGGAAGCTGGACGTTCACCTTCACCTTGGAGACGCCTTCCACCCCTTCCACGGCAGACCGGGCCTGCTTCACCAGGGCACCCGGATCCTGAGGTTGGAGACCGAACGCGAATCGGACTTCTCCATCGGGACGGATTTCCAACTCCTTCACGTACCCGCCGGAGATCATGTTCTCTCCCGAGTGGGGATGAACCACCTCCGACAGGGCCGTCAGGACGGCCTGTTTCAACTCATTCTGACTCATTCATATACCTTCCGGAATACTTCTGGACCCTGCCGGCAGGGTCCAGGGAATCCCGTGGCTGCAGTGCTTTTCAACACGAACGGCGCCCCCGGACAGGAGGGCGCCGCGAGTGGGGAGCACCAGACATGACAGGGTGCTCCCTTCGGAACCATCAGATGGCCATGACCTCCGTCACCTCTGGAACAGTGCTCCGGATCCGCTTCTCGATCCCTTCCTTCAGGGTGAGCATGGAGATCGGGCACGACTCACAGGCGCCCAGAAGGCGGAGGTGTACCACGCCTTCGGCTTCGTCGAAGCCCAGGTATTCCACGTCCCCACCATCGGCGTGAAGGGCAGGACGGATCTGATCCAGGACCTCCAGGATCTGTTCGTCTTTGGTCATGGGTCCTCATCGTCGCTGGGAGTCGGTGCCGGGACCTGCCCGGACGCCACCGACCGGCTCTGGAAGCTACCCACCCGGGATGGGTGGATCAACTCCGACCAGACCCTGAGCCGTCGTGCGCCAGGGCCCTGGCAAACTCCTCTTCCAGATCTTCCAACCCCTCGATCCCCACGGAGATCCGTACCAGACCCTCCGAGATGCCCACCCCTTCCCGCTCCTGTGCCGTCATGGACCTATGGGACGTAAGCCGGGGAAGGGAGACCAGGGTCTCTACCCCTCCCAGGCTGGGTGCCAACGCCGCCATGGAAAGGTGGCGACAGAATTCGTCAGCTGCATCTGCGCCCCCCACCAGCTCCACGGCCACCATCCCCCCGAATCCGTCCATGAGGCGGTGGGCCACGGCGTGATCCGGGTGATCAGGGAGGCCCGGGTAATGGACCCGGGCCACCTCTGGTCGGTTCTGGAACCAGCGGGCCAGCTCCAGGGCGTTCCGGTTGTGGCGTTCGATTCGGACGTCCAGGGTCCGGATTCCCCGATCCAGAAGCCACGCCGCGTGGGGGTCCAGCGCCGGCCCATATAGACGGAGTAGCCGCCGAACCTCGTTGATCCGGACCATGGGTCCGGCCACCACACCGGCAATGAGATCCGAATGGCCGCCCAGATACTTGGTGGCCGAATGGATGACGATCTCAGCCCCCCACTCGCCAGCCCGGAGGTTCACCGGCGAAGCGAAGGTCACGTCCATGACCAGGGGAAGGCCATGTCGTTGTCCTACCTGAGCTACGGGCCGGGGATCGAAGACCCGCAGGGTGGGGTTGGTGGGCGTCTCCAGGTAGAGGAGTCGAGTCGTGTTCCGAATCGCACCTTCCCAGGCCCCGGCCTCATCTGGGTCCACCAGGGTCACCTCCACCCCCCGGCGAGGAAGCTCCTCTTCCATGAAGATCCGAGTGGCCCCGTAGAGCTGCTGCGAGCTCACCACGTGATCGCCTGCCTCCACCATGGAGAGGAGGGTCAGGGTGATGGCCGCCATTCCACTTCCCAGAGCCAACCCGGCCTCCATTCCCTCCAGCGATGCCACCCGATCTCCCACCAGGCGCTGATTCGGGTTGGTCCCATACCGGGTATACCCAAGTTCGACCCCGTCATCCGGGCCTCCTCCGAAGAAGGTTGCCGACTGGACCAGGGCCGGGACCACCGGCTCGCCCGGCCTGCCACCAGGCACGCCGCCATGGACGACTCGCGTGGAAAGAGATGGAGCCGGATGTCCGGAGGAGGGACGGGAGGACGGGTCGGAACGCTCGGCCCCGACCCCAAGTGGGTCGGACGACGGATCGGAACTCATGGCTTCTCCTGAAGAAGGGTGCTGAGGGCGTGGACGTCTCCTCGGCCAGGATGGCGGAAGGCCAGCCCCCGCTCCACCAGCTCGTCCAGCGCCTCCTGGAGTCCATCTCTGGGAAAGATCTCGTGGATCCGATCCCCTCGGACCTGGCCCAGGGCCTCCAGCCGCTCCCAGGAGGCCGTTTCCTCCGGGCTCACCACGCCCAGGAGTTCAGCCGGTTCCTCCGGCGCTCCGCCACGGGTCACCGCTGCCAGCCCGTGTCGATAGAGAACCTCCAGGATCGGCTCCCTGTGGTGGGGCCTGAGACCCTGGAAGACGAAATAGACCTCCCGATGAGGTCGGATGCGGGCCCGTCGCGCCAGCAGGAGCTTGGCCACCACCTCGTCGGCGCAGGAATAGTCCAGGATGGATACGGAAGAGAGATCCACCAGCGACACGGCCGGGAGGCTCAGCTCCCGGAGCTGGGATTCGATGGCCAATCGGACTGCACGCCCTGTCGGCCGGGTCACCAGGTGGGAATAGAGATTCGCCACACTCCGATCCATGAGATCCCGGAGGTCGATGGCGAAGGCGTCCAGTTGCAGATCCGAAGGGTTCCGGGCGTCGGCGGCGCTCACGAGGATTCCTCCCGGTGCTCGGGAAGAATGATGGTGATCTGCGCCCCCGGAAAGGAGGGGAGATCCCGCTCCAGGGGAGGGAGATCGTCCCACTCCGGAACATCGGCGATCCGGGCCGTCCCGCTCCGGACGGCAATGACCCCGTCCCAACGGCGCACCTGCTTCCGCATCTGCTGGATCCCCTGGCCCCGTCCCTGGTCAGGAAACCGGGTGAGACCGTGGATGAATGCCGCCTCCAGGGCAGTGGCGTCACTCCAACGATCCCCGAAGCGCCCGGCGTGCTCCGGTCCCAGGGATCCCTTGAACCCCCGGCCCAGATCCCCCACCGCCAGAACCAGGACGTTTCGTCCGAGTCGTCGACTCCAGTTGTAGCTCTGGGCCGCCACCCACCCCGGTGCCTCGGCGTGCTCCAGGATGTTCTGACAGACTTCCGAGAGGATCACCGCGAACTGGATCACCGCCGATGGAGGGTAGCGGAGGGTCCGGGAGAGGATGGCCCCGGCCCGCTCCTGTACCCGGTCCACCACGGCGTGCACATGGTGGTTCTCGGCAATGGGCGTGATCTCCAGAAGGACATCGGAGGATCCGCCGGCTCGGCGCCGGGGAGCATCCAGCTCCATCTCCTGCGCCCCAGCCTCGAAGAACCCCATGCGAGCCAGGTAGCCTGCCACCTGACCCGACTCAGGTCCCTGGAATCGGGGTCGGGTGCCCGTTCGCTGGGCCAGGACTCGGCCGGCTCCCAGGAGAGAGACCATTCCCACCGGATCGATCCAACGCAGGTGCCGGGCGTCCAGGAGAGTCTTTCCGTCCTCCACGTCCGCAAGACCGGCCATGAGTCCTTCCACGCCCCGATAGTCCAACGTATCCGGCACCTCGATGACCTTCACAGCCCCTCTCCCGAATCGAGTCGTCCCGCCAAATGATGTCCCAACCCCCTGGCCCCCCGGTACTCCACGTTCCGGGCAGCCATCCGGTTGGCCCGACCCATGGCCTCCTCCAGCGGGTCACCTGCCAGGAGACGAGCGAAGGTGGTGGCCCCCCAGACATCTCCGCAACCGGTAGAATCGCCTTCCCGCGCTCCGCCCTCCTGGGAGACGAGTCCGCTCCGGGCCGGTCCGGGGAGGGCCATCCGCTCCCGGAGACGGGGCCAGCTCTCCGGGTCCGGGTCAAAGCCCGCCGTCGCCACGTAGGCGGCCCCCCGGTCCTCCAGCGTCACCGTCATGAGAGGAAGTTCCGGTCCTACCAAGCGGGCGGCCAGGGCCCAGGGATCGCCTGCCTTCCCGGCCAGGAGACTGAACTCGGAATCATTCATCTGGACAGCATCGAAGGCCTGGAGCCAGCGGGTCCGGTTGGGGAGTGGGCGGGGAATCCGGTCTCCACGGGCCCCCAATCCCAGGAAGAGGGAATGGAGGTCTGCGTACATTGGACCCCGGAAGTGTTCGCGGAGGAGGGTGGCCGTCTCCAGCTCCATCTCGAAACCGGTGATGAAATTCACGTAGAGGGCATCACACCCCTGCACCCGGGGCTCCAGCTCGGACCAGCGCCAGGGGTCGGGCCCTCCTGAGAGGCGCTCGCCCTTCCGGACCCCGTCCCGGTAGTGGAGCTCCACCCGGGTCGTCGGTTTCCGGACCACCTGTATCCACCCGCCAATCTGCGTCCGGGGGATTCGATCCAGGAACTCCAGGGCCTCTCCCGCCAGGTCCTCCCCCACCTTCAGGAGGGGTCGGACGGTCCATTCCGAGGGCAGGCTGGCCGAGAGAGCCTCCAGCGCGTACCCGATGCCACCCCACTCCTGGATGGCCTCCCGGGGAACCTCGTCGTGGCGGTGGATGGTGTCCCAAACGAGGGAGCCCACCACCCCCAGCACCCGGCCGGCCGGCCTCACCGATGGCCCTCCAGAACCTCCCGGCGGAAGGTGAGGGCGGCGCCCCTCACCCCGGCCCCCTCCGGGCTCCGTGCCAGGGCGATGACGCACGCCTCAGCTGCAGACGGGAAGGCCTGCCTGCGGACGTGACGGCGGACAGGTTCCAGGAGGAGATCCCCGGCCAGCGCCACCCCTCCAGTCAGGACGATGCGGTCCGGGTTCAGCACATTCACGAGCCCGGCCAGGCCGGCCCCCAGGTACCGGGCCGTCTCTGCCATGATGGCCCTGGCCAGCTCATCGCCGGCCCCTGCCGCTCGGCTCACGTGGGCCGCCGTGAGCTCCTCCCACCGTCCATCCACCATGGAATCCAGGATGGACCCGGCATCCTCCGAAAGGGTGGATCCAACGTGATCCGGCAGGGGGGAATCGACGTCATCGGGGCGGCCGGCCCGATTGGGGTCACCCCCTTCCCGGTGGCGAATCCGCTGCTCTTCCAGGGCCTCACGGGCCCGCTGAGCAATGGCGGTCCCCGAGGCATAGGCTTCCAGGCAGCCCCGGTTTCCGCAGCTACAGGATCGACCATCCAGCTGAATCGTCATGTGTCCGATCTCTCCGGCCGAGCCTGTCACACCTCGGAGGACCCGACCCTCCCGGACGATTCCACCTCCAATCCCTGTTCCCAGGGTGGCCCCCACCATGAGACGGCTCCCCCGTCCCGCACCGGCCCACCACTCGCCCAGGGCGGCACAGTTGGCATCGTTGTCCACCACCACCGGCAAGCCCAACGCCTCCTGGAAACGATCTCTGATGGGTACATCATTCCAGGCCAGATTCGGCGCCCGGGAAACGATCCCCCGGGTAGGATCCACAGCCCCGGGGACCCCGATCCCCGCACCCACGATCCGGTCCGGCGGAACGCCGGCTCCTTCCGCCTCCTTCCGGACCTCGTCCAGGAGCGCCACGCCTCGTGCCACCACGGCTCCGACTCCTTCGGCCACCGGGGTAGACCGACTCCGCAGGACCAGCGGCTCACCCACCTCATCGTGGAAGAGGCCTGCCGTCATGTTGGTCCCTCCTACATCCAAGGCCAGGATCCAGCGCCGGGACTTCACGAGACCTCCTTTTCAAGACCCAATCGACGGATGGTCACCCCTTCCTCCTCCGGAAGCTCCGCCAGACCCTTCTCAGCCTCCACGACCCGGCTCCGCTGGATCGCCTTCCGGTATCGGGTCTGTCTTTGGACCCGCTCCGGATCACGGTAGGGCCGGGCGTGGTCCAGGTGGAGAACGAGGGCCCGGTGCCGAATCTGGATCCCCTTCACCCCGGCGTTCCGGAGACGCTCCCCGAACACCCGGTCCTCACCGCCGTATTCCAGCTCCAGATCGAAGCCATTGACCCGTAGGATCTCCTTCCGAGCCACCGACGCGTTCCCTCCGCTCCACGTGGGTCGGGTGGGGGTGAGCACATCCATCAGGGCGCCCAGGGGCCGTGGGGCGAACCGAAGGACCCGACGCCGGGGCCGAGCACCCATGCGGCGAAGCCAGGAGAGGGTGGCATAGGATCCGTCCAGAACGATCTCCGGACTCACGGCGGCGCTCACCGTCGAGCCCAGGCGGACGGCGCTTCCGGCAAGGTACCGGCCAGGGCGTCGGAGGCGGGCATGGGTCTCCACGAAGCGGGGTCCAGGAAGGCAATCTCCATCGGAGAAGACCAGGTAGGGCGATACACTGGCCCGGATCGCCCGATTCAGAATCGTCGTCTTTCGGAAGCCTCGGTCCGGGTGCCGTACATGGGTCAGGGGAAGCCCCGTCCTCCGGGCCATGGCTTCCACCACTTCCGCCGTCTCCGATCCAGACCCGTCATCGGCCACCACGATCTCGTCAGGGCACCGGGACTGGCGGCTATAGGCCAGGAGGGCCAGCTCCAGGTAGGCCGGCTGGTCGTAGGTGGCCAGGATGACACCGATCCCTCCACCCTCCCGGGCCACCGTAGCTACTCGCCCAACGAGAGGACGGCAAGGAAGGCCTCCTGAGGGATCTCCACCGACCCCACCTGCTTCATCCGCTTCTTTCCTTCCTTCTGGCGCTCCAGAAGCTTCCGCTTCCGGGTGATGTCTCCACCGTAACACTTGGCCGTCACGTTCTTCCGGACAGCCTTCACATTCTCCCGGGCCACCACCTTCGAGCCGATGGCCGCCTGCAGGGCCACCTGGAACTGCTGACGGGGGATGAGCTCCCGGAGCCGCTTCACCAGTTCCCGGCCGTAGCTCTCTGCCTTGTCCCGATGGATGATGACGGAGAAAGCGTCCACCGAATCGCCATTCACCAGGATATCCAGTCGGACCAGATCGTCGGCCCGATACTCCAGGAGTTCATAGTCGAAGGCGGCGTAGCCCCGGGTCCCGCTCTTCAACCGGTCGTAGAAGTCCAGAACGATCTCGGCCAGGGGAAGCTCGTACTCCAGCTCCACCCGTTGCTCATCCAGATACTGCATGCCCAGGAAGATTCCCCGTCGGTCATGGGCCAGCTTCTGCACATTCCCGATGAACTCGGAGGGGCACATGATCCGGGCCTTCACCACCGGCTCGCTGATGGACTCGATCCGTCCCCGATCCGGAAGGTTCGTGGGCGTCTCCACCGTCAACTCCTCCCCATCGGTGAGCTTCACCTCGTACTTCACGTTGGGGACGGTGGTAATGAGCTCAACACCGAACTCCCGGTCCAACCGTTCCTGGACGATCTCCATGTGGAGGAGGCCCAGGAAGCCGCACCGGAATCCGAAGCCCAGGGCCGCAGAGGTCTCAGGCTCGTAGTGGAGGGCCGCATCGTTCAGCCGGAGTCGATCCAGGGCCTCCCGCAGATCCTCGAAGTCGTCGGCGTCGGTGGGATAGAGGCCGGCGAAGACCATGGGGCGGACCTCCTGGTACCCTGGCAAAAGCTCTTCCGCCGGATCGTCAGCGTCCAGGATGGTGTCTCCAACCCGGGTATGGGAGACATCCTTGATGGCCGCCGTCAGGTATCCCACCTCCCCAGGCCCCAGCTCCTTCAGCGGGACCCGCTGAATCTGCTGGTACCCGACCTCCGCCACCTCATACACCTCGTCGTGGGCGCCGAACCCGATCTCCATCCCCGGCTTGATCATGCCATCCACGACCCGGATGGACGGCACGGCCCCCAGGTACTGGTCATAGATGGAGTCGAAGATGAGAGCCCGGAAGGGAGCGTCCCGGCGGCCCTGGGGCGGAGGTACGGTCTCCACCACCGCTTCCAGGATGGGTTCGATTCCGATCCCGTCCTTGGCGCTGGCCAGGAGGATGGTGTCCGGGTCCACCCCTAGGAGATCCACCAGTTCGTCCCGACGCTTATCCGGTTCGGCGCCAGGAAGGTCGATCTTGTTCAGAACAGGAATGATCTCCAAACCGGCATCCAGTGCCAGGAAGAGGTTGGAGAGGGTCTGTGCCTGGACACCCTGACTGGCGTCCACGATGAGGAGCGCACCCTCGCAGGCGGCCAGGGAGCGGGAGACCTCGTAGGTGAAGTCCACGTGGCCCGGTGTATCGATGAGGTTGAGCTGGTACTCCTGGCCATCTTTGGCCGTATAGCCCATCCGAACCGCATGAAGCTTGATGGTAATCCCCCGCTCCCGCTCCAGCTCATTGGAATCCAGCACCTGCTCCCGCATCGCTCGGGAATCCAGGGACCCGGTGGCCTCCAGGAGCCGATCCGCCAGGGTCGACTTCCCATGGTCGATATGGGCGACGATGCAGAAGTTTCGGATCTTCTCGGTGGACACGGCGATGGGCACGGCGAAGGGGGTGGCAAAGGGAGCTGATTCCGCAAACCAGCAGGACCGGAACATAACCGGCAAAGGGCCCGGGGATCAATCGACATGGGACCGCATCGGTCCCCTGGCTCCTGGAGCGAGGCCCGGACCGGCGGCGCGGCGGGAGGACGTAGATTGTCCCCTAAAAGGCCGTTGAAGAAGTACAGGGACCACCGCGACGGGGTCTTGCGAGTCCGGGTCGAGGTGAGCTTCGGGGGTGGCGCCGATTTCCCTGGATCAGTAGGCTGGAGCATCGGTCCTGCAGAAGGCTGTTGAAGAACTCGCTCTCCCGGCGATGGCCTCGCCAGTTCTTCATGAGCCTTTCAACCCTCGGAGCGAACATGCCTTCACCCCGAGCGCCCACTCCCGGCCTGTTCCTGGCCCTGCTCCTCCTCATTCCCTTCCCGACCTCGGCCCAGGAGCTTCTGGACCAGATCACCGCCCTGGGGACGGAGAATGCGCAGGCCTACAGCGCTCCCCTGACCGAGGGGCTCACCCATACCTTGACGGGCGGCTTCATGGATCGTTCCGCCCCGTTGGGGGCCATGAGGTTCGACCTGGGCGTCCGCTTCCTGGGAGCCATCCCCAGCGGGGAGGGCAGGACCTTCCGGGCCATCATACCGGATGAGATTCACCTGGGGGAGGATCGGTTCGTCCAGCCCTACCGGCCCCGGGATGGGAGCCTGGATACGCCTACCATCTCCGGCGAGGGAGACGGCATCGTCCTGGTCCCGGACGGAGACTTCCGAGACGCCCTCCTGGCAGCCGGTGAGGATCCGGGCGACTACCAGATTCCCCTCCCTCCGGGTCTCTCCCTTCCCCTCACCCCCCTCTTGGCCGTCCACGCCAGCATCGGCGTGGGGTTGGGCACAGAGATCTCGCTCCGCTTCCTGCCGGCCTTCGAGGCCACGCCGGAGCTGGGCGGCCTCCGATCCCACGGACTCAGTGTGAGCCATGAGCTCTCCCACTGGTTCTCATCGCCTTTGGATCTTTCGGCCCACCTCGGCTACCAGGAAGCCACCGCCGAGGACTTCCTCCAGGCATCGGCCGTCCACTACGGACTATTGGCCGGAGTCAACGCCGGCCCCATGAACTTCTTCGGAGGGACCATGCTTCGGCGCGGCACCACGACAGTGGATTACCGGATCTCCAACCCGACGGGAACTCCCGGGCTCCCCCAGGATGGGGTCCAGCTCTCCTTCGACTCGGAACTCTCCACGACGCCGGGATACGTTCTGGGCGCCCGACTCCAGCTCCTGGTCATGAACCTGGCCGGCCACTACACCTTCGGCGATCAGGACGTCTTCTCCCTCAAGCTGGGGATCGGGCTTCCCTGAGGTCAGGGCCGGATATCGCTGGACACATCACTCCCCCCCACCTCCCCCTGGAGGTCGGCGAGGCGGCGGGGCGGGACGGTTCCCGGGGGCGGGACGGGACGGCGCTCCTGACGTCGCAGGTGGCCGCTGTCCACCTGCGGAGGGTCGGGGTGGCGGAGCAGGCCGCGGGCCTGCCTGCCCTGGGGACGGTCGGCTCCCTTGGCTCGCCGAGGGTCGATCTCCCCCGCCAGATGCAGGTCGGCTTCCCCGGGCCGGTGCCGGACGGCTTCCAGCCCCTGCGCTGGGCCGGGTATTCCGGTCCGTCGTCGGAGTTGCGGATGGATCCCTTGACGGCCGTCTCGCCTCGTCCGAACCACTCCCATCCCCGCCGCGCGGGGGCCGAGCGCTGTCTGCCGGTCGGGGCGAAGGGGGAGATCGAGGGGGACGCCGCTCGAGGACTGGCCGGCTTCTGGGAGCCGGCGGCTCACTCCGGCCCTCGGGTACGGTCGGGCGTTCGTCAGCCCTGGGCCTGGGCAACCCGTCAGGGGAAGCGGTCGGTGCCCCCGTTCGCCCCCGGATGACGGTGGGCAGGCGTCCACCGTCGGTTGGCCCGTCCAAATCGGTTCGGAGGGGGACGCGAGACCCACGATCCGGCCCCGTCCCCTCACGGGTCAGGTTCCCTTCCGTCAGTT
>PWWP01000058.1 GCA_003562075.1 Gemmatimonadota bacterium | reverse complement strand
CTCCGGACCAGGTCGTAGGCTTCTCGGTGCAGCGGCCCCGGGACGTGGCTCAGGCCCTGGCTCGCGACCTCCAGGTGCAGATCGATGGCCAGGGCACCTTCCTCCGCGTGAGCCTCGAGGGCACCGACCCGCAATACCTGACCCGGGTCGTGAACGGGGTGACCACCCGGTATGCCCAGGTGGCCGAGCAGCTCAAGCGAGCCAAGTTCGACGAACTCACCTCGATTCTGGAAGAACAGTTGGCCTACGCCGAGGAGAACCTCCGGGAGGCCGAGCTGGAGCTGGAGCGGTTCAAGGTGCAGACCATCAGCCTGCCCTCGGAGCAGGCCACACCTGTGACGCCGGGTCTACAGCAGACACAGAATCCGGTTTTCCAGAACTTCTTCAATCTCAAGATCGAGCAGGAGGAGGCCCGTCGCGACGAGATGGCCATCCAGCGGGCGCTGGAGCGCTCCCGGGAGCAGGGGCGCCTGGCCACAGAGGCGCTGGAGGTGATTCCCAGCGTGCGGGAGTCCTCCGATCTCATGAATGCCCTGGGGCTGGCCACTGAGAAGCGCGCCGAGCTCCGGGCATTGCGCCTGCGGTACACCGACGAGCACCCCTCGGTGCAGGAGCTCCAGACGGACATCCAGGAGTTGGAGCAGCAGACCGTCCCTACCCTGGTGAACGCCCTGTTGGACGAAGTCCAGGGACGCCAGGGTGAGATCGACCGGTTCGTGGGCCAGGCTTCCCAGGAGCTCCAGCAGATTCCACCCCGGGCAGTGGAGGAGACCCGCCTGGAGCGGAGATTCGATAGCGCCGAGAACCTCTTCCGCGACCTGCAGGGGCGCTATGAGTCGGCCCGCCTCGGGGCGGCCAGCACGATCCCCGATGTGCGAATTCTGGACGAAGCCCAGGCGCCGGAGTCCCCCACAACGGACCCCCGGGGCCGATTCCTGGCCATGGCGATGATGATGGGGTTGGGGCTGGGCCTGGTGGGGGCCATTCTCCGGGATCGGGTGGATCCCCGGCTTCGGCGTCCGGAGCAGGTGACCCGGGACCTGGGTCTGCCCATCCTCGGCACCATCCCCCACGCACGTACGCGCCACAAGCGCCTGCACGAGGAGGATCAGCGGCAGGTCGTCGAATCGTTCCGGAATCTGCGCCTGGCGGTCACGTATGCCCATGGACCGGTCGGGGAGGGACCCCTGGTGCTCACCGTGAGCAGCCCCGGGATCGGTGACGGAAAATCGTTCACCACCAGCAACCTGGCGCTGGCCTTCGCCGAACTGGGCCACCAGACCCTGGTCATCGACGGCGATATCCGGCGGGGAACCATACACACGCTGTTCGACCGGGATCGCAAGCCTGGACTCACCGATTACCTGGGGGGTGACGCCTCTCTGGAGGACATCTTCCGTGAAACGGAGCACCCGACCCTTCAGGTGATCCCGTCCGGGTCCCGCTTCCGCGACGCCCCGGAACTGCTGGGGCTGCCGGCTATGAGTCGCCTCATCAGCCATGCCCGATCCAGGTTTGACGTGATCCTGGTGGACAGTTGCCCCCTGGGCGCCGGCGTGGATCCGTACCTCCTGGGAACCCAGACCGGGGCCATGCTCCTGGTCCTCCGGGATGGCACCACGGATCGGGAGCTCGCAGAGGTACGGTTGGGCGACCTGACCCGGCTCCCCATCCGCCTCCTGGGAGCCGTGTTGAACGATGTGTCCACGAATCAGGGGCCCTACCGGTACTACTCGTACCTTCCGGGCTACGAAGCCCGGGACGAGCAGTCGGAAGGGAATGGAAGGAAGGGCACTCGGCCTTCCGCCCTGGCGGGGTCCCGATGATCCGCCAGCGGCGCCGGCAACACGATCGTCAATTGACCTCGAAAGGTGGTTCAATGATACGGAGTGAGGGCTCGTCCTGGTCGCCTCGAGCCGCCCTCCTCGGTCTGGCTCTCCTGCTGCTCCTTCTCCTGGTGCACCAGGGCGCTCAGGCACAGGTGGCGGCGGATTGGGACGCCGCCCGGGAACAGGTGACGCGGGCGGAGCTGGAAGATCTGCGGGAGCGGCTTGAGACCCAGGCCCAGTCGTCTGCCTACTCGAGCCGAATGCGCGCCGAAGCCCGGGATCGCATCGAGGTCATCGAGCGCCGGCTCAGGGAGGGAGACTTCCAGGTAGGCGACCGGATCCGCCTCGAAGTGGAGGGGGAGCCTGAGCTTTCCGACGAGTTTCCCGTGCGCTCCGGCCGCATCGTGGAGCTGCCCATTGTGGGCGAGATGGCGTTGGCCGGTGTGCTTCGCTCCGAGCTCCAGGAGGCGGTGGAGAACCACCTCTCGGACTACATTCGAAGTCCGCGGGTCCGTACGCAGGCGCTGATCCGCATCTCGGTGATCGGTCAGGTGGGGGACCCGGGGTTCTATATGGTGGGGGCGGAGCTTCCCATCACCGATGCCCTCACACTGGCCGGCGGCCCCACCGGAAACGCCAACCTCATGGCCATGCGGGTGGAGCGCGGAAGCGCCCGGATCTGGGAGGGCGAATCCATGGAAACGGCCGTCATCCGGGGTCGCACATTGGACCAGATGAACATCCAGGCCGGCGACCG
>PWWP01000023.1 GCA_003562075.1 Gemmatimonadota bacterium | reverse complement strand
TCCGCCCCAGCATCCGTTTGGCCTCCAGGCCCACCCCCAGGATCCTCCGGGAGCCCCTCTCAACAGCGACAACCGATGGCTCGTTCAGGACGATGCCTTCACCCTTCACGTAGACGAGGGTGTTTGCGGTGCCGAGATCCACGGCGATGTCGTTGACAGGGATCAGGCGGCCGTGGGCGAACCAGCGCGATAGGGACGAGGTCTCTTTGGGCAAGTCAGGAAACGGTGAAAGAACGATAGAAACCCTTTCGGGCTCCCGCGGAGGCGGGAGCCCTCAGGAAACAGATGAACCTACGACGCGCCGGGGAGAGGTGCAAGCGGGCGAATCGACAGGAGTTGACCGGAGTACCGTGGGAGCGTTCCCCGGCTAGAGATCAGTCGAAGGTCACCTGTTCCAACAGCTTTTCAACCGTGCCCTGGGCATCCCCGAAGAGAAGCACGGCCCTGTTGTTCTCGTAGAGTGGATTCTCAACCCCGGAATACCCAGGCTTCTCGTCGAGATTACAGATGATCACCCTCCCGGACTCCTGTACCATGAGGATGGGCATGCCCGAAATGGGGGTGCCCTCCTGATCCAGGGCCGCCGGGTTCACCACGTCGCAAGCGCCCACCACCAGCGCTACGTCGGTCTCCTTGAACTCCTCGTTGATTTCCTTGATGTCGAAGAGCTCGCTCGACGGCACCTCCGCCTCCGCCAGCAGCACGTGCATGTGGCCCGGCATGCGGCCAGCGAGAGGATGGATGGCATATCGGACCTCCTTTCCGGCATCCCGAAGCCGATTGGCCAACTCAACCAGCTTGAACTGGGCCTGGGCCATGGCCATGCCGAAGCCGGGAGCAAAAATGACGCTTCGTGCCTCCTTGAGCACCCGAACCGCCTCGGTGAAGGGGTCCTCCGGCTCGGACTCCTCGACCTTCGTCTCTCCTTCCCCACCCTCCTCTCCCACGTCCGTGCGAAGAGGTATGGGGAAACCCACCACTGACGGGTCAGCGGGCGGGCCCGACGGACCGGAGCCGATCTTGATGCCCATGAACGTGGTGGCCAGGCTGCGGTTCATGGCCTTCAGCATCACATGGGTCAGGACCGATCCAGAAGACGCCACCGTGGCGCCTCCGGCGATGAGCAGGCGGTTCCCTATGATGATCCCGACGAACGCCGCCGCAAGACCCGCAGTGGCGTTCAGGAAAGAGATGAGCACCGGCATGTCGGCCCCACCGATGCGGATGGAGAAAACGACCCCCAGGACCACCGCAAGCAGGATGAGGACCGCCAGGTAGTACGGCGTGACGGCGGGCAGGGTGTTCCATGCTACCACCGCCAGGACTGCGATGATCAGGGTGTTCGCGAGCAGCACCGGGTTGTGCTTGGGAAGGAAGATCGGTGGTTGGCGGATGTACCCTGCCAGCTTGCCGCTGGCAACGATGCTGCCGCTGAAGGTGGCCGCTCCGATGATCAGGCCCAGGTACCCCGAGACCCTTCCGGTGGTGGTGAGGAACTCGGCGTGCCGGGTCAGCTCCAGGAAGGCAACCAGGAAGGCCGCCACGCCTCCCGCTCCGTGCTGAAAGGCTACCATGGCAGGGATATTGAGCATGGAAACCTTCATGGCCACCCACAGACCCACCGCAGAGCCAAGCAAGAAGGCTATGAGTACGATCTCCGGGGACAGAATGGGATTGCGAACCACGACGGCTACCACGGCCAGGGCAAGGGCAACGGCCGCCATCTGGTTCCCCCGCCGTGCACCCTTGGGGGTTCGGAAGAGCCTGATCCCCACGATGAGGATCAGGATGATGAAGAAATCAACGACCCATGTCATGGATTCGCTCGTTGGTAAGCTCGATGGTCAATGTGTGGTCCACGCTCTGCGGACCGGGACGAACCGGCCACAAGGGCAATGCAACATTGGGAAGAGCCCTCCGAGGGGTTTCCCGACCCAGTGGCCGGCCTTGAACGACACCGTTGGCGCTTTCGTACCGGAGACTCAGCTCTTCGGGGTCTTTTCCCGGAACATTCCCAGCATCCGGTCCGTGATGGCGAAACCGCCCGCCACGTTGAACATGGCCATGACCACGGCCACCGCTCCAATCGTCAACTGACTCACATTCATGGTCACCGAGAACAAGAGAAGGGCGCCAAGAATGGTGATGGCCGAGATGGCGTTGGTCATGGACATGAGGGGAGTATGCAGCATGGGGGGCACCTTCGAGATGAGGAGGTACCCGATGGCGAAAGAGCCGAGGAATACGCCCGCCGCCAAAAGAAGATCACTCATGGTGTGTTGCCGCTCCGATTCGCTTCGCCCCTGATCAGGCGAGGTTCATGGCTTTGAGGGTACCCTCGTGCACGATCTCTCCGGCGTGGGTCACCATGGAGTACTGGACGATATCGTCCTCCAGGTCCATGGTGTCCGGCCCGGCTTTGAAGAGGTTCTTCACGTACGCCTCCAGGCTGTGCGCGTACATCCAGGTGGAATGGACAGGCACGCTCCCCGGAATGTTCGCCAGGCCGGAAACGAGGACGTCACCATGGTAGAACTCTTCACCCATGCGGGTGAGGGCACAATTGCCGCCCTGGTCGATGGAGATATCCAT
>PWWP01000299.1 GCA_003562075.1 Gemmatimonadota bacterium | reverse complement strand
GCCGGCAGCCAGTCCAACTCGGGGGTCGTCATCCCCGCCCAGGGTGAAGGTCTGAGCCGAGGCTTGGGCCGGGGCCCAGGCTGTGGCCATGAGGAGGAGCCATCCCAGCATCCAAGCACCAATGCGTGCGCTTGATCGTCTCTTCATGTCCGTCCTCTCCGTTCGGGTTGCCTGAACTTACGAGCCATCTCCTGCCGCCGGTCAGCCGCCCCGACGCAGGATCTCTTCCATTCGAATGATCTCGATCTCCTGGTCCGCCTCCACGTGGGCGGCGAACTGGAATATATCTGAATCCTGGACTGCGCCGGGGGAAGCGAAGAGCTCCGAGACCATCTGGATGGCCCCCTCGTGGTGGTAGATCATGAACTCCAGGAGTCGGCGGTCGAACTCCTGGTCCTGGGCGGCGGCCAGCTCCTGGAGCTGCGCCGGCGTCAACATCCCCGGCATCCCGTGGTGTGGGTCCATCTGGTCGTGGTCCTGGTCTCCGTGATCCATCTGGCCGTGGTCCCCGGGGTGATCGGGGTGCTGGTCCCGGTGATCATCGTGGTGGGGACAGTGGGCCGCGTCATCGTCGCCTGCGTGATGGCCATGGTGACCCATCATGTCGTGGTCCTGCTCCCCGTTCAGCTCCGGCACCGCCTCACCCCGGAGGGTGAGCCACCGGGTCATGAGGGCGATCTCATCGGCCTGGGTCCTTTCGATCCGTTCGGCCAACTGGAGGATGGTGGGGTTTTCGGTCCGGCCATGGGCCATCCGGCTCATCTCCACCGCCTGCTGGTGGTGGTGCATCATGTCCTGCATGAACCGGACATCGGCTTCCGTGTGCCGGAGGCGTTCCGGGACCACCATGTCCTCCGGGGTGAGGATCGTGCTGGCCGTTCCCGGGGCTCCGGGTTGGACGGTGCGAGCCTGGGCTTCTCCTTCTGACGGTAGAAGGATGAGGAGGAGGAGTCCCGCGCTTCCCAATGTGACGAGCCTACGCATGGGGCAACCTTTCAGGTCCGGGTTGGATTATTCAACGGCTCCCTCAACTCCGGTTATACCACGGATGGTCCCCCTGGTTTCAGGGGAGTCGGACCGTATTTCCAATGATTGCACAACTTCTCAGAATTCAAGATTATTGGGGAATGGAGCAGCTTGATTCTCTGAACTCGAACCCGAACGGAGCGTGAGCCATGCCGAAAGTGATTGCCATCGTGGGAGCCACCGGTGCCCAGGGCGGAGGCCTGGCCCGAACGATCCTGGCCCGGGAGGACGACGAGTTCAGCGTCCGGGCCCTGACTCGCCGGCCCGACTCCGATGCAGCCAGGGGGTTGGCCGATGCAGGAGCCCAGGTGGTCCAGGCTGACCTGGACGAACCCGAGAGTGTGAGAAGGGGCTTCCAGGGTGCCTATGGGGCTTTCTGCCTGACCAACTTCTGGGAGCATTTCTCTCCGGAGAAGGAGAAGGAGCAGGCCCACACCATGGCCCAGGCGGCCGAAGCGGAAGGGGTGGAGCATGTGATCTGGTCTACTCTGGAGGACATGCGGGTGTGGGTTCCCCTCTCCGATGACCGCATGCCCACCCTCATGGAGCATTACAAGGTCCCTCACTTCGATGCGAAGGGGGAGGCGGACCGGTACTTCATGGAGGGGGGCGCTCCAGCCACCTGTCTCAGAACCTCATTCTACTGGGACAACTTCATCCACTTCGGAATGGGTCCCCAGGACGACGGGGAGGGAGGGCTCGTCCTGACCCTTCCCATAGGGGACGCCAGGCTCCCGGGGATGGCCAGTGAGGATATCGGGAAGTGTGCCCTGGGGATCCTCCAGGCCGGGGATCGCTTCCAGGGCCAGACCGTGACCGTTACCGGCGAGAAGCTGACGGGCGAAGAGATGGCCAAGTCCTTTACCCAGGCCCTGGGGAGGGAGGTTCGCTACAACCCGGTGTCACCGGAAACATACCGGTCCTTCGGCTTTGATGGTGCCGACGATCTGGGAAACATGTTCCAGGTCATGCGGGACTTCAACGAAGAATTCTGCCGGCCCCGTGATCCCACCCTTTCTCGTCAGTTGAACCCGGAACTCAAGTCCTTCCAGGAATGGTTGGGCCGGAACAAGGATCGGATCCCGCTGGGTTGAGGGAGGCATCCTGCGTGGAGGGGGCGCTGCTCCCTTGCCGTGCGCCGTCTGCTTGCGGCCGGACCAGGGTGTGCGCGAATCTGATGGGGAGGCGGCTGCGCCCACGCTGGGGGGCGGCCGCCCCCGCAGGGATCGTCACTGGGACACTCGCAAGAACCCTTCGCGAGTGTAATCGGATCGATCCTCCGCACGGACCTCGGCCCTGGATCTTCCTCCTATGCTCTTCGCTCCGCCCTCCACCTCCCGCTGCCTGACCCCCTGGTCGGCCTGGCCTCTCTTCCTGGCGGTCCTGTTCCTTCTCCCCATTGGAACGGCTGAGGCCCAGGCACCTGTAGACACCGATGTGACCATCGAGGCGCTCCTGAGCCCCCCCTTCCCCTACGGCATGTCGGCGGCGGAGGAGGGTGGGGCCGTGGCCTGGATCCAGAATGACCAGGGCGTTCGTAACATCTGGGTGGCTGAGCCCCCGGAGT
>PWWP01000231.1 GCA_003562075.1 Gemmatimonadota bacterium | reverse complement strand
TTCGCTCCGGCCCCGGGACCGGTGGCGGCCCCTCCAGCCACCCGGAGAGCCAGGGCGCCCCGACTGAAGGAGGGAAAGGGTCGAGGAAGGGACACGGGCACGAATCCCCGAGACACCCCCATCACCTCCCGGTAGGATCCATCCACCCCGGCCATGTCCAGGAGCGAGTCGGGGAGGCTCCGGTGGAACCGCCCCCGAGCCTGCAGGACGAGGGACACGCCGTTCTCAGGGGAGATGGAGAAGGGATGCCTCCGAACCGTGGTGGCCGACAGGGTCCCCCGGAGCTCGCTCAGCCTCCGGTCGGGCCGAGCCAACGACGCCCGACGGCTTTCGGAGCCGTCCATCTCCAGAAGTCGTCGGGTCTCTCGGATATCCCGGGCACCCAGCGTCAGGCCAACCCCGGAACGGGCCCGGGCCCGGACGAAGGGCAGATCCACCCCGATCCGCCGCTCCCGAACGGTGGGAACCACCCGATCGTCCTCCCCCTGGGCCAGGTCCTGGGGGAGAGCCAGCGTCCCCAGGGTCTCATGGCTCTCCTCAGCCACCAGGGCGATCTGGGGCTGGCCCATCCCGGCCCAGCTCCACCGGGCCCTGAGCTCCAGGCGACTTCCCGGGTCCTGGATGGGTATCGCCGCCGAGACGAACCAGTCGTGGCGCCCCACCAGGTCCCGCCCCGAGGTCATGATTCCTACGGCCGGGGAAAGGATGCGCTCACCGGCCTCCGACTCCCCTGGATGCCAGGTGGGAAGCCAGTACCGTGGACGAGCCGAGGAAAGGGCCGACCAGGGCCGGTCCTCCCGGACGATGTCCGGAGGCGCAGGTGGTGGACGAAGGGCCGCCCGTGCCCGGCTCCCTTCGCCTTTCGACCCGTCCCCCTTCTGGGCCACCCCGTCCAACTCCACCCGTCCGACCACCTGCGCCCGTCCGTCCTCCCTTGCCACGAAACGGGGAGCCGGCGGCGACGGATCTCCCCACGCCTGGGGGCGGAAGGGTCGGTGCACCAGATCCCACCCCTGGGCCCCCTGCACGGCGTAGACGAGCCACTGACCGGCCTGGTCCACCGCCGGCTGGGTCGCTCCGGAGAGGGTGTAGGTGATCTGCCGAAGGGCCCCCACTCCCCCCTCCGGATCCACCTCCCGGGCCAGGAGGTTCATTGCACCATCCCGGTCTCCGGACCAGATGATCCACGCCCCGTCCGGGGACCAGGTGGGAGTGGTATGGAGGGCCCGGTCCTGGTGGATCACCTCCTGGCCGACCACCTGGAGGGTCGCTTCCCCCTGCACGGCGGCCAGCTCCAGGACCACGATCCCACTTCCCTGGCCATGGATCCGCCGAGCCGCCACCAGCCGGGTCCCATCCGGAGACCAGCGGGGGAAGGCCCATTGGACGTGGGGCTGCCCCTCAGCCAGGACCGCCGTCGGCTCCCCCTCCCCGTCCAGAAGGACCAGGCGGTTCGTACCCTCCCCCTCCTGGACCGCCACGATCCGGCCATCGGCAGGATGGGCATCCACGTGACTCAGACGAAGCCCTCGGGTCAGTCGATGGACCCGTCCACCCGGCTCCACCCGGTAGAGATCCTGCCGCATCCTCCATCGATCCACGAACTCGGGCTGGGTCCCCAGGAGGGCGCCGTCGGCCGTCCACGAGAGGGGCCCGGCCGTCCAGTTCCAGCGACTCAGGGTCTCCTCCCCCCCTTCCCCATCCCGGAGGACCAGGCGGGTGTCGCTCCGACCATCGGCCCGGAGGTAGGCCAGCCCCTGCCCCTCCGGGCCCGGAGCCGGATGGGCTGCCGTCCGCGCATTCCGGGTCAGATAGGTCACTTCGACCCCGTCCTCCCCCTGGAGGAACGGCTCTCCCCCTTTCCCTGCCGCCTGCAGTTCCCGATTCACCTCCGCCTGCCACTCCTCCCAGAGGGCATCCAGCGACTTGCCGGTAGCCTCCCGGGCTGCCGCATTCAACCGGAAGGGGATCCACTGCCGGGCCGAGGCTTCCAGGAAATCCCGGACGGCCTCGTCGCCGTATTCGTCCTGGAGCCAGTGGAAGAAGAGGGATCCGAAGACGTAGGGTCGCATCCCTCCAGGCCAGACCGGAGACCGTCCCAAGGCTTGGCCAAGGGCCTCCACCTCCCCCTCCAGGGCCTGGGCCCGAACCACCGACTGAAATCCCGTGCCGTGGATCCGTCCGGCCGCTGTGTGGGTCGACTCGAGCTGGACCGCCACCCCCTCTATGCCCCAGGTGGGGAGGAGGTACCCGCTGAAGAAGGGCCAGATGGCCGGCGCCCGACCGAAAACCTGTCGGGCCGCCTCCCCCAGCCGGTGGGTCCGCTCCAGGTGGAAGATGTGGGCCAGCTCGTGGAGGGTGACCATCTCGATCCAGTCGTCGTAGTGGGAGAGGGTCGTCCCATCCACGGGAGGCCGGGCCCAGAGGGTGATGCGAGGGGCCGGCACCGAGGTGGCGAATCCGTTGGAGAGATCCACGTGGTCGGTGACCAGGATCTCGATCCGGGGCTCAGGCGGAGGGAAGAAGGCCCGGGTCAGGATCCGGTGGCCCTCTTCGGCATGGGCTGCCGCCCGGAAGGCAACCTCCTGCAGGCC
>PWWP01000088.1 GCA_003562075.1 Gemmatimonadota bacterium | reverse complement strand
ACCGACCTGAGGACAGCAGATGGTTCCATTCTGGAAACGTTGCAGACAGCTTCACGTCAGGCCCATGCCAACGACCAGTCCTGGTATCAGGCCATTACTCCGGCCATGGACCGCCTGCGCGAACGCAAGCGAGACGCTTTGGTAGATTATTTGATTGCTAATCCTTTATCGCTCTCACCGGAGGAAGGTCCGGCCTGGACAAATGCAGAAGAACTCTACGCCTACTTCTTAATCGACGTGGAAATGAATGCTTGCCAGCTCAGCTCCCGCATCGTGCAAGCCACCAACGCCATCCAGCTATTCGTGCAACGTTTGCGTATGAGTCTGGAAAGCGACACACTTCGGCTTAGAGAAAACGATGGAAACTACTGGAAACCCTTTGAAGAGTGGATGAAAAATTACCGCGTTTGGGAAGCTAACCGTAAGGTGTTTCTGTATCCGGAGAACTGGATTGAGCCGGACTTGCGGGACAATAAAAGTCCATTTTTTGAGGATCTGGAGAGCGAGTTGTTGCAGGGCGAAGTTACCGCGCAGAATGTGGAGCAGGCTTACCGCAACTATTTTACCAAGCTCAGCGACGTGGCCCGGCTCGATATACGTGGTCTTTATGAAGAAGATCTGCCCGGTGATCGTGGAAAAGTACTTCACGTCTTTGCCCGCACTTTCAGCGAGCCCCACATGTATTACTACCGCAAGCGGTTGCCCAACAGGGTATGGACGGCTTGGGAGCCGGTTGAAGCGGGTATTTCCGGCAATCACTTGATACCGGTAGTGGTAAATAGCCAAATGATGTTGTTTTGGGTAACTTTCCAGGAAGAGATCAATACCGACAATTCCGGGGCCATTTCCGGCAGAATCTGGAAAATGCAGATGCAATGGAGCCTCCGTCGCAATGGGCATTGGGAAGCCCCCAAATCTGAAAATACGCCATTCTCTGCCAATATTGAAGTGCCTTACGCCCAGTTAGCCGATTTTGATAAAAACGTTTCTTTCAGGGTGTTGAATATTGATAACGATAATCTTGACATCGGCTTGTTTTTTGACATAGCCTGGGTTTCTGGCCGAATGGGTGCCAGAAATACTGCATCAGAGACAATCAAACGCTTTGTTTCTTTGGCTTCTTTTAGTTTAGATGCCTGTAAGCAGGAATTGGTATTCAAACCTGCGTCACCATACATCTATCATTTGCCCGCTTATTTGGGTCAATTGAGCATGGAAGTTAGCCATCAAGGATATACCCGGGGCAATTATTCTGACAGCCCGGTTTTTCAGCTTAGCATCGGATACAGAGGGGTGGAGCCGATAGTTATGGAAGCAGTCGCAGAGGCCTGGGATGGTCGCCATTTGCCGGCTGGAGAAATAATGAGGTTAAATGGGTCGAGAGGCTTTCCACGTTTGGGATGGAGCAGGGAAAACGTTATCCTGGAAGCATTTTCTCAGCAAGCTTCGTCAAGGGTACATTTGCAGCCTTCTGCACAAGATGTCGTTTTGCAACATCTTAGCAGGCCATTTTTCTTGTCGCACCATGACGAAGGCAGGTATTATCTTGTAAGTCCCCACACCGGGTTGATCGTGGAGGAACGACCAACGGCCAGCGGTTTTCGGCGGGATATAAATAATCCTTACGGTTGGTTTCAAGATATCGTTTTGCCGGGAAACTTTCAGTACGATGTGCGCATTGAACACCACTACCAATTTGAAACGTTTTACCATCCTTTCCTCTGTACCATGCTCGAACGGTTCAACAATGAGGGCTTAGATGGGTTACTCAAGGCTGATCGGCTGGATACCATGCTGCATAGGCAGCTTCACCGGGAAGGACAGAGGTATTATGAAGATACAGGTGCTCCGAGGACTGATAGCCGCTTTGCAACGCGATTTGAGCAGTATCGGCCTACCGGTCTGGTTTGGCAGAATTTCAATGATCCCTACAATCAATATCCTTATGAACAATTTGAGTTTGCTCAGGGAGGAGCCTATTCTCTGTACAATTGGGAGCTCTTCTTCCATATCCCTTTGCTGGTGGCCGACCGCCTCAGCAAAAATCAACGGTTTGAAGAGGCCCGGCGCTGGTTCCACTATATTTTTGACCCGACAGATTTCTCGGCGCATGACACTCCTGCGAAGTATTGGCAGATCAAGCCGCTTTTCGAGCTGGCCCTACAGTGGGGAGAAGAAAGCCCTCCGGAAACATTGGAAGAAATGTTGCGCCGCCTGAGTAGTGGCAATGCTGAGCTGCAGGAGCAAGTGCGGGCATGGCGCGAGGATCCCTTCAACCCCCATCTCCTCGCCCGTATGAGGTTGATCGCGTACATGAAGACGGTGGTACAAAAGTACCTTGATAACCTCATTGCCTGGGGCGATCAGCTTTTCCGCCAGGATACCATGGAGTCCATTAATGAAGCCCGGCAATTGTACATGCTGGCAGCGCAGATCTTAGGACCCCGGCCCGCGCAGGTACCTCAGCCCGAGCGAGAACCATTGACTTACGCACAGGCTGCCGATCGCTGGGATGCATTTTCCAACGTGCTGATTGAGATGGAGACCGGTCTGCCGCCAACAACCAGGCCGGGTGCTGTGCGGGCACGATCACCGCACCTTTCGTT
>PWWP01000305.1 GCA_003562075.1 Gemmatimonadota bacterium | reverse complement strand
GCTTCTCCATGCTGGAGGCCACCTTCTCGTCGAAGATGTCCTCCCCTTTGAGGATCTCCCGGCGGATGAGGTCGGTGCGAAGCATGCGGTACCCCTTGAGGCGCTCCACCACCTCCATGGACTCGGTCTTGTTGGTGGCCGGAAGGCCGCAGGCGATGACCACGGGGTCGGCCCCGTACTCCTTCTCCACGTAGGAGGCAAAGGGCTCTTTCATGGTCCGGCCTCCCCGTCTCCTCCGGTGTAGCGGTGGGCCAGGCGGAAGTAGCGGCGAGCCAGGGCGAGCTGGCCGGCCCGGGCCTCCTGGTCCAGGGCGGGATCGGCGGCGGTGAGACAGGCGATCTTGCCTCTCACGTAGGCCCGGTAGCAGGCGTAGAAGTCCATGAGCTCTCTCAGTTCCTCATCTCCCGATCTCTCCACGTAGCGGTCCACCACCCGCCGGGCCAGGCCGGGACGGTCCCTGAAGTCCAGGTCCATGACCAGGAAGGCCAGGTCTACGGCCACGTCGGAGCAACGGAACCGCTCGTTGAACTCGATGCAATCGAAGATCACGGGCGGATCGTCGAAGAAGATGTTGCCCAAATGGAGATCTCCGTGGCACTCCCGGATCCTTCCCTGGGCGATGCGCCTCCGGAAAAGCTCCTGCCGCTCCCGGTAGAAGGCGTTGGTGAAGGCCATGATGTCCTCGTACCGGGTCCGGGAGAGGGCGGTGCCCACGTTGGCGGCCGTCTGCTGGAAGTTCTCGTCGGTGTTGAACTTCACCACCTCCATGGTTCCGTACTCGTCCACTCCGGGGCCCGTGGCGGCCCGATGGTAGAAGGGGACCAGAAGGTCCACCACGGCGTCGATCTTCTCCTCCGTGAGCTTGCCGGCCTCCAGGACCCTGGGGCCCAGAAGCTCCTGGTCCAGCTGGTGCATGACCACCACCCAGTCCACCACCTCGCCGTCACCCCCCAGGGCCGGTTGGTCGTCCGCCAGGCAGATGGGTTCTACCCCCAGGTAGAGGGAGGGGGCCAGGCGCCGGTTGAGCTCCACCTCCTTGTGGCAGAAGCGGCCCCGGAGCTCAAGGGTGGTGAAATCAAGAAAGCCGAAGTCCACGGGCTTCTTGAGCTTGTAGACATAGTCACCCGTGAGGAAGACGGAGGACACGTGGGTCTGGACAACCTCCACCGACGGGACGGGGTGGGGGTAGAAGCCCGGGTCCCGCATGGCGTTCACGACGTCGGCATGAGTCACGCAAACACCCTCTCAGCGTTGGGGACGGGACGGGTAGGGCACGATGGCCGAGGCAAATGGCAACGTGCCCGGGTGGGGGAAACATGGGTCTTGAAGGTGGGGGTACGCCAGGTTGGGGGCTGTTGGACTTGTCCGCTTTTCCTTTATGGACATCCCGGCCGTGAGGCGGGACACCTCTCCCTCCATCGGGTACTCCCGTTCCGAGTGTGGGATAACTCACCACAACTGCGGCGTCCTCACCACACTGGACCAGCAGTCTCCGGACATGGGCAGGGGAGAGGTTTCTCGCCCTCTGCCCAACACTCCACAGGCGGCAGATCTGTCGGAAAGGGTCCATGGCGACTGTAGATAGTGGGATGGAGGCGCTGGAAGGTTCTCGGAGCAGTACCCGGTGGTCTCTCCCGTGCATCCCCGCACCCTGAAGCGGGTAGTGGCCTTGGGCCCGGAGGGGCTTCTGGACACCGTGCAAGCAGCCCTGAGGCAGGAGCCTGGCTCCGAGGCGGTTCCCATAGGGTGGGACGGGGTTGTATTCTTCCATCCAGGCAGATAGCGAGTTTCAAACCATGAGACCTGGATCGTGAGCCTGAATCCCCCACCGGCCGTTGATGACATCGTGATGGAGCCCTCCCAGGACGGCGCTTCTCTCGATCGGGCCATGGTGCGGGTCTTGCCTCGTTTACCACGATGAAGTGGGGCGGCCAGCTGATCACCTGGAGCTCCACGATCATCATCGCAACCCTGCTCACACCGGAGGATTTCGGTTTGGTCGCGGCCGCCATGGTGCTCATCGGGTTCACCAATCTCGCAAGAGAATTGGGACTCGGCTCAGCCATCGTGCAAGCGCCAGCGTTGCAGCGTCGCCAGGCGGAGCAGTCCATGGCGTTCTCAATCCTGGTGGCCATTGCAGCGGCAGGGTTCCTGTTTCCGGCTGCGCCTGTCTAGGCAGGGGTCCAGGGGGATCCCAGGCTCGTACCGGTTCTCAGGGTGCTCGGCGTGGCAGTGATTCTTACGGGGCTCCACGTGGTGCCGCACGCCCTGCTTTCCAGGGCCCTCAGGTTTGAAGTCGTCGCGGTCGTGAGTCTGCTACAGGGCATCACGACGGCGGCGACGGGTCTCTTGCTGGCCTACCTCTGGAGATCCTACTGGGCGCTGATCGCCGGTATGCGTGGTCGGAAGGAGCGGCTCTCACGGCTGGTTCCCTCGTGTTGCGGTTCGTACGGTCGCGCGCTCCTCGCTGGAGTGTCATTGGAAGCCTTGTGGAATTCGGTGGCACCGTCACAGTTGGCCGGTTCTTGCGGAGATTCCGAATGAGTATAGACATCATGCTCATTGGTGGGTTCCTTGGAGCGCGGCTGCTTGGGCTTCATTCCATGGGCAT
>PWWP01000159.1 GCA_003562075.1 Gemmatimonadota bacterium | reverse complement strand
CCGTCGGTCGAAGCTTCCAAAGTATGGGCCTCGGTTTTTGCAGTGACCATGCTGCTGACCATCCTTGCCATGTGGAGTCTTACCATGCTGCCGCTTCCGGTTGGAGGCGCCTGATAAAAGATGCGCGCAACCCGGAGTCTGACCCATGGAGCAAACCGCATTCAAACATCAGCAGTGATTCCTTGTCAATCCGTTACGTATTCACTGCCTCACGGGTCGAGAAAATACCTCAGGGAAAAAGACGGCTGGAATCCAAGGTCATAGAATACGACCTGTACCGGTTCCAGCCTTCTTTGTTGCATTTCCTGTTCCACGGCAAGCACCCAATCCTTGTACCACGGATTTTTCCTGTTGGTAAGGTTGTAGACACCCGCTTCCATCACCCATCGATGCGAACCCGCAGCAACTTCATACCGGGCTGAGAGGTCAATGCGGCTGTACATCCCCAGCCGCGTGTCACCGCTGCGAAACAGGTCCAGCCGATCCGGCACACCTGTTGCATAAAACCAGTTGCCATCCAGACGGAACCCGGTAAAGAGACGAAGGGATATGAGGGTATTGAACTGGTGGGTACGATCCCAATATGCCAGAAAGCGGTCTCCCTCATTCAGGCGGGGATTGCTCAGCTTGGCCCGGCTGAGGGTATAGGACTGGGTCAGCGACAAGCGATTTCCCGATCGGCCGGCCTGAAACTCCACACCCCGGGCATGCCCGGTGTTATCCGCAAACCAGGGCGCCCCTTCAAGCGGGGACTGCACACTCTGGATGTTGATCTCATGAAACCGCAGGTTTCGCTGGTATTTGTAGTAGACTTCGGTGCGGAAAAACCAGTGGCGGGCAATTCGCGTTCTCAGTGCTACCGACCACAGATCCACTGCGGCGGGCTTCTGGTGTTCATTGGCCGTGATCCAGATATCGCTGGTTGTCTGATTGTAAAATGCCAGTTTGTACAGGTATTGATAGGTGCGACTGTACCCCAGTGAAGCTGATACACGGGTTTCGGTAAACAGGTCGGCTCTTATCCTGGGTGACAATCGAACATATCCCCCGTCGCTGAAGTACTGTATCCGGATTCCACCCTGCAAATCCATCGGCAAGGCGGCACCAGCTTCACCCGCCTTCCATTCCGTGTCGAGATACCCCTCCAGCAACAGTGGTGTGGATTTCTGGTAATACCGGGGACGGTTCAGGGATTCTTCCAGATAAGCGGAATGGTATCCGTGAAGCGCCAGGCCAGATTGGACATTGACCAGGGATGGCAGGAATCCCGACGTTGTGGCCTCCGGCACTCCATTCCCTCTCTGCCGTCCTGCTTGTCCAAACGTAGGGTAACCGATCAGGTCAGCCTCCACATACCAGTGGGTCAGTTCGCTCCGGTTCTCGTAGGGGTGGATGAAGAGGAGCTGGTCTTGCAGGTTTCGGCCAGGCCGTTGATAGGGGAAGTCCTCTTTCAGATACCGTGTGTGATAGTAGCTGATGCCGGATCGGACATGCATGCTGCGATCCGGGTCCAGCGTACGGAACCATCCCAGATTGGCCGACCGATTGCCCCAACGGTTGCGCGTTTCAAAATTTTCACGCACAAGAGGGGCGTCGCGGCTCACCGGTCTGGAGCGGACAAGGCGCAGAGCATCCTGATGCGTGTTGTTGAATCCCGAATACCCGCTGAGCATCCAGCGGTTCCCGCGGGTGTCCTCGAGAAACAGCTTTCCGTGCAGATCGTGGAATGCAACCGTAAAATCTCCCGGTGCAACAATGCGATCCTCAAGCGTGACCGTACCGTTATCGAGTGAATTCGGGCGCGCGACATTAAGGCCCCAGGCCACCAGTTCTTCCGTGCCCGGAAAACCGTATCCGTCAAGAAGGGATGTGCGTCCCGATACCAGCACACTGGCCCTGCCCGGAAGCACGGGCCCTTCCAGGCTGCCGTTCAGGGCAGAGCTGCTGATCCCGGCACTTCCCCGGTAACGGTACAGGGAGCCGGCACGCGTGACCAGGCTGAGCGTGCCTCCCGGCGGACCCTGATAACGCGCCGGGGTCACATCGTAATAAAAGCTGCTCGTGCGAATGACATCCGCGTTGAAACTGTCGACCAGTCCGAAGAGATGCGACTGGTTGTAGATGACGGCCCCATCCAACAGGACCTGGAGGGCATCGGAATTGCTGCCTCGGACAAAGGCACCGTCCGACAGAGCCGTACCCATGCCCACGGAAGGCAGCGTCTGGAGCATGCGGATGGCATTGGATTCCCCGAGCGGACTGAAGCCATTGATGATCAGCCCTCCTTCGGTACCGGAACCGGATTGCTGTTGCATCACCGGGGCCTGTACGATGATCTCCTTTCCTTCGTACGGTGCCGGTTCCAGGCGTACGGCGAGTTCTCCGAGCGCAGGCAGTTCCTCGGCCGAAACGGCGATCAGGACAGTCTGATACCCGATGTAGGATATGCGCAGGTGCATGTCTTCACCAATCGGCACATCCAACCGAAAACGGCCCTGAAGATCTGCTTGCGTGCCCTGAAGCTGAATCGGGGCGGTTTTGATGGATGTGGTGTCGCCATTGAGCCTGAACGCCTTCTGTTCCTCCTGTTCCTCCTGTTCCTCCTGTTCCTT
>PWWP01000003.1 GCA_003562075.1 Gemmatimonadota bacterium | reverse complement strand
TGGAGCCTGGCTCATCCCCTCTCAGGAGATGGACCGAAATGAAGCGGAGGCGTGGGCGAATCGCTTCGGCTACGACCTCCACGGGCTCTCCCAGGACCAGGTGGATGGGGTGGATCGGGCCCCCATGAATCTGCCTCGGATCGGGTTCCTCCACACCTGGCGAGAGACCCGGGACTCCGGGGCGGTCCGGTGGTCCCTGGACTACCTGGATGTGCCCTTCACCATGATCGCCGAAACCGAGCTGGCCCAGGGCGACCTTCGGGACCGGTTCGACGTCATCCTCTTCCCAGAACAGGGTCGAAACAGCAGGGGGCGACAGATCTTCGAAGGGATCGACGAACGGCACGGTGACCTGGCCTATACGCAGACCGAGGAGTTTCCGGCTCACGGGATCCCCAACAGTGCAGAACGGATCACCGGGGGGATGGGGTATGAAGGCCTCCAGGCCCTGCGGGACTTCGTGGAGGAAGGGGGCACCTTCATCGCCCTGGGATCGGCCAGCCGCCTCCCCATCGAGTACTCCCTTTCCCGACGGGCCACCCTCTTCGAGCCCGATGAACTCATCGTCCCTGGGTCCATCCTCCGAGGAGAGGTGGCGGACCCCTCCAACCCCATCACCTTCGGCTATGACGACGAGATCCCTCTCTGGCACAAATTCGGCCCCTATATTGAGGCGGTGGGTGCCCATAGCCCCAACACTCCAGTGCGCTACACCGGGGACGGAGACGACCTCTTCATGAGCGGGGTGGTGGTGGGTGGCCACGAGCTGGCCAGCCGGCCGGCCGTCATCGATCATCCCATGGAGGAGGGCCACATGGTCCTCTTCGGATTCAATCCCATGCATCGGTACCAGCCCCACGGGAACTTCGCCCTGGTCTGGAACGCCATCATCCACTGGGATGAGCTGGGGGGTGAAGGGCGATGAGCCTCCTCCCCCTGGTCCTGGCCGGGCTCATGGCCCTGTCAGGTCCGATCCCAGCGGCTCCGTCCGACTCAGCCTCCTTCGCCGACTCCATCCCCTCCCTGGAGGCCCGGTACTCGGCCTACGTGGTGGCCGAGTCCCAGGATCTGGTCCACCGGATTGAGGTGGGCCCTCAGGGCGCCCGAGTGGTGAATACCGTGGCCATCGAGGAGCTCCTGGTGGACACGGACGGGCCCCACGGGGTGGCCGTGGATCCGTCGGGCCGTTACGCCTACGTCAGCACCGGCCACGGCGTCTGGAACGGGAACCTCTGGAAGCTGGAGGTGGGTCCGGATACGGCGGTTGCCGGGCCCCTGGCCCTGGGGCAGTTCCCGGCCACCGTGGGTGTGGACCCTCAGGGGCTCTTCGGGTACGTGGCCAATTTCAACCTTCACGGCGAGATGGTGCCTTCGTCGATTTCCGTCGTCTACCTCCCGGACTTCGTGGAGGTGGCGCGGACCGAGACCTGCACCATGCCTCACGGAAGCCGGGTGAGTCCGGACGGGACGCGCCACTATTCCGTCTGCATGATGGACGATCAACTGGTGGAGCTGGAGACCCGGGGGTTCACCGTCCACCGTCGATTCCACCTGGACCCGGAGGACCCTCGTCCCCTCCCGGCCCACCAGGTGACGGGTACCCACAGCCACCATGAAGCCGGCCACGATCCTGCATGCTCCCCCACCTGGGCCACGCCGTCGCCGGATGGGGGCCGGATCTACGTGGCGTGCAACGCCGCCGACCGGATCCTGGAGATCGATACGGAGGATTGGTCCCTCCTCCGGACCATAGAAACGGGACGAGGGCCCTACAACCTGGAGGTCACCCCAGACGACAGCGTCCTGGTCGTCACCCTGAAGCAGGGCGACGGAGTCCAGTTCTTCGACGTAGGAACGGGCGGGATGCTTGCCCAGGTGGCCACCTCCTCCCGGGTTCCCCACGGGGTGGCCATCAGCCCGGACAGCCGTCTGGCCTTCATCTCGGTGGAAGGGATCGGGACCGAACCAGGCCGTGTGGACGTCTTCGATCTCTTCACCCTGGAACGGATCCATTCTCTGGAGGTGGGGCTCCAGGCCGCTGGGATCGCCGTTCTGGGTGTGGAACCCATCTCCTGAATTGGATAACCGCCGTGACGCCTTTGCCTCTCTGCCTTCGGGCCACCGGACGCAAGCCTCGAACATCAACCCTGGACCAACCCAGGAGCCACTCATGAACAGCAGCCAGCCATCTCCCCTCTCCCGTCCTCTCTCCCTCCTGGCCGGCCTTCTTCTGGCTCTGGCTGTTGCGCCCGGTCTCGTCCAGGACCTCCAGGCCCAGGAGCCCCAGACGCTCGTGGCCGACCTGCGGGTCGAGCCGGCAGAACTCCGGATGTCGGTCGGGGACACGGTGGATCTTCAGATCCAGGCCCTGGACGACGAGATGATGCCGGTGGATGCCGAATTCCGGTTGGCCGGTCCCATGCAGTCCCTCTGGATGAGTGAGAACCGGGTCGCCGGACTGGAGCCCGGTGAGTACACCCTCCGGGTCCAGCTCTTCCCCGCCCCCGATGTGGAGTGGCTGGGGGAGTCCATCCCCTCGGTGACGATCCCTGTGACCGTCCTCCGGCCGGGCCTGAGCGAGATCCAGATCGAGGGCACTCGAGAAACCCTCTTCCAGGGGAC
>PWWP01000073.1 GCA_003562075.1 Gemmatimonadota bacterium | reverse complement strand
TTGATGGGATAGAAGATTTTAACTCCCAGGTCGGCAAAGTAGCGCAAAAGGCCTGTCTGTCCATTTCGGTTTTTGTAAACCTGGCAGACGATCAGCTTTTGGATGGGCTGATAATAGCCGGTGCCTTTAAACTGTCTCACCAGATCATCAAACTCACCCGGGCGGTTAATCAAAATACCCTGCGTGGCAATGTCCCTTAAGCTGGTGGAGCCCTTTACGGCCCCCTCCCAAGGCCGATATCCCGCCATCAGATTGGTTCGGGAAAGCTGTTCTTTGCCCAGGTGGTGAAGATACCAGATGCTGAGCCGATGGTTCTTTTTTAGATTGGTAAAAAGATCATGAAGCTCACCGGCGATATAGTCATCAACATCACTTGAGATGGCTTTAAAACGGTTGGCTTGGTAATCTCGCAGCTTTGATATATTATCGACAATCAGGATATTAAACTTTCCTGGCCTCTGACTGCAGAACCGCCGGAAGTGATTCTTTATGCCGCCAATATGTTCTGGCCGCTCGAAGAATTCCACGTCATACCCGGAGAAAGCTCTTACAGCCTCTGCAACGCGCGTTTTATCTTCCGGGCTTAAGACAAAGTTTCTTCCCAACATCTGATCTTGGGTAAGTTTCAACCTTGCGCTTACAAAACCCATAATCAGTTTGCTGGCTTCATCCTCCATTGTGTACCAGCAAAAGGCCACCTCTGAGGGGTAACTCTCAAGCAGCCCCCTTGCCCACATTGCGGCAAAAGAGGTTTTTCCTACGCCGGACTTGCCCGATATGTTAACAAGGTTTGATGGAGCGGTCGCCAGAACCTGGTCAATATTTTTGTCGCCGATGGGATAAAAACGTTTTTCCCCTTCGGGGTTGTCAACAAGGGCTATGGTCTCCCGTGCGGCCTCTTTAGCGCAGGAAGGTGCATAGTCTCCTGGCTGTTTATCCATCTCAGAGAGCCGGTCCAAGATCCAGCGGTGGGTGTCAAAAACATCCTGTGACAGGTTGTGGGCTTTGCCAAGCAGCTGCCGGGCAGCAAGGATCATCTCACGCCTAAGCGCAAGCTCCATCAGCACGCGGTAGTGATAGCTTGTGCTTGTTAGTCCTGAGGCTTTAGAGGCAAGTCTTGACAGGGCATCTACCCCGCCAATATCCTTGATCCTTCCCATCCGGTTAAGCTGCATCGAAACGGTAAGCAGGTCCACAGGCCTGTCATCCTTGCGCAGTTGTGCAATAGCCTGGCAGATATACCGGTGCTTTTGCACGTAGAATACCTTTTCATCAAGTATCCCGCTAATGTCCAAAAGCAATGCCTTGTTGGTCAGCAGTGCTGCCAGCACAGCCTCCTCAAGGTCTTTGTCGTGTGGCGCGGCAATATCTACCTGTTGCATGTTTCCAGGAATTTGGCAAACTCCGCCGACAACTGATCCTCTGTAAGACCTCCCCATAGATATTCATTCCTGCCGGTCTCGCCTGTGGTATCGGGCACATCATAGAGCTTTTTGTAAAGCCATTGGTGCAGGGGTTCCACCTGGTGGATTTTCTTTTGAAACCTGGGTTCAACCCCTTCGTTGAGGATATTACGTTGCTGCACATATCTCCTGTAACGGCCTGTTATCAGCTCTACAGTAAGGGGTTTGCCATCGGCTGTCACACAGCCTGCCTTTATAAGGTTTGTTAGCAAAACCCGCGTGTTGTCGTAGTTGTGGGCAGGATCGGTAAATACCGGGTTTATGGCCCACAGCTTTTCAAATTGTGATCGACAAACAAGTCCCATGTTACGGATTTTTTGAAAGGTTAAAGCCTTTTATCCCGGCCCAGGCTGTATATGTCACGGGGATATTTAAGTGGTGATTAAAATACCTCCCGCAGCTATATGTCTTCCCTGGCCGGGGCGAAGCCCCCTTTTACAGGGGACTTTCGCCTTTAAGCCTTAGATTTCAAAGGTGAACTTTCGTGGTGCAGTCCGGCACAGGGCGCTGCTGGGTACGATGTAGGCATTCCCATCATCATCCTTCTGGAAGACCTTGTGAACAACACCTGCCTTTTCGGCTGCTGCCATGATCGAGGAGACAAAGCCCATTAGCAATTCTGTGCCGTCTCCCACTTTGAAGAAACACAGGGCATCGGTTTCCTGCTGTTTATTCTCGAAATCGGTTACCCGGATTGGTTTGAACGAACCGACCAACTCAGGCCACTGTTTGCCAATGAGTGCATCTTCTCTGGGCTCTGGCCATCCATTTGGAAGGGCAACACGCCTCTCGTTTGTCTCTTGTACTTTTTTGTTGTTTGCCATAATTAAAAAGTTTTTAAAGTTTGTAAAAAAATGATTTTTGTTTGTGTTGGGGAAACACATTTTAAAACCCAGCACGGCGGGGGGTATTAGGGCGTTACCCGGCGGGGGTGTGGATGTGGGTGGGGGTAATTTAACAGGTGGGGGGGGGGGGTTTTTTTTAAGGGGTATGGGGGTATAAAAGAAGGGTACCCATAGGGCGGAGAGGGTAAGTGATGATAAGGTGGAGATATTAGTGCGGGTTTAAAGATTTAAGGGGGGTTAAGGCTTTGCAGTGATCCCAGGATGGGTTAAAACGCTTTGGTGATTGGCTGCGGGCTTTTCCCTGGCGGTGCAGCAATAAAAAACCCCGG
>PWWP01000334.1 GCA_003562075.1 Gemmatimonadota bacterium | reverse complement strand
TGGCCCTGGTCTTCGGGCCCCAGGGAAGGGAGGTGACCCGGATCGGTGGCCTCGGCGAGGGACCGGGCGAGTTCACCCCTCAGGGCATCTCCACGGTGGTGGCCACCGACGCGACCCTGGTCGTCCCGGACATCCAGCTTCAGCGAGTGACCCGCTTCACCCTGGAGGGCCAGCTCCTGGACAGCGAGGATCTGGCGGCAGCGGCCGGGCCCGAGGGTGGCGTTTTCGGCGTCGGATGGCAGGCCCATCCCCAGGGTGGGCTGGTGCTGCTGGAGCTCTCCCCCAGGGGGCAGCAGGTGCTTCGCTTCCTGGACGGAGAGCTGGAATCCCTCCACACCTTCGATCTCCCCCCTCCAGAGCCGAATCAGATCCTCCCTCCGTCCCCGGTGTGGGCGATGGACCCGGAAGCCCGTCTCCTGGTGGGACGTACGGATCGGGCAGAAGTCTCCCTCATCGCGCGCGAGGGAGACGACCCGATCTGGACCGCACGATGGCCGGATCGGGAGGGGACCGAACTCAGCTCCCAGGAGGAGGAGCACCTGGAGGAGCTGGTGGCCGAGTCGGCCCAGGCCCGGGGGATGCCTCCCGTGTCAGTGACCCTCCCCGGGGAGGCGCCCATCCTGGCCGGCGCCCTGGCGCACCCGGAGGGCGGGGTCTGGGTCCAGCGGGCTCGTCCGGTATCGGAGATGGGCCTGTCGGCCCTCCAGGTCGGGGGTACGGAGGGGTTCGGCGGGCAGATCTGGGATGTTCTGGATTCCCAGGGCCGGGGTGTGGAGGCGGTCCGGCTCCCCCTCGGATTCCTTCCTCGGAGTTTCGGGCCGGCGGAGGCGGGGGGGCAGTCTTGCCTCTATGGGATCCTGGAGGACGATGTGGGCATCCGGACCGCCCGCCGGGTGTGCCCCCAGGAAGGCCGTTGAAGAAGTACAGGGGTCACCGGGACCGGGGCGTGCGGTTCCGGTCGGGGTGGCACGCCGGGAGGGAGGATGCCGTCCCATCCCGGCATGGCGTTGGTAGCCCAGGGGCTGGTATTGTGGGTGCACGGCGAACACGTCCGGCCAGGAACTGCGGTCAGCCCCCCCGGGGGATCGCGCGCGACCACGGGCCCGGCTCGGGCCAGGCGAAGAGTGCCGGGACCGAGGCAACCCTGCCAGGCTGTGGCAGCGTCCCAGGATCACAGGGGGCACCGGCCGTGTGGGGTCACCAGCCCGGTGCTCCCACACGCTCTCCCGGGATGGCGAGCCGGCCCTGCAGGACGGGGAGCCAGCGCCTGGAGATCGTCCGTTTGTGTGCAGGGGAAGCCAGTTGACCTCCACCCCCATATGTATGAGAAGCCCCTTCTCCATGTAGCGCATCAGGAGTCCTCTCCGTGACCCTTTCTCGCACCGCGCTCAGTCTTCTTACCGTCCTCCTCGTCCTGGCGGGTCTCTTGGCCGGAGTGGGATGGCGTCTCCTCTCCAACGACCTGGAGGAAGGGGCGAATGGCAACCAGAGTCAGCTCCCGGATACCGAGGGTGTGGAGGCCCAGGGGGCCAGCCAGTTCGCCGGCCCCCAGCTGGTGGAAGGGGCCGTGGTGATCCGCGACACCCTCTGGGTTCCGGTGGCGGCCTCAGGGCAGGCGGTGGCGAATCGACAGAGCCAGGTGGCCACCCGGACCGCCGGGCTGGTGGAAGCTGTGAACGTCGAGGAGAACGACCTGGTGGAGGCCGGAGCCCTCCTGGTTCTACTGGACACCGCCGAGGTGGCCATGGAGCGGGCTCGGGCCGAGTCCGAGCTCCTCTCGGCTCAGGTCGAGTTCGAGGAGCGGATGCTCTTCGCCGGCGATGATCCCCTCCTGGATGAGGACGGGCGCCGGGAACGGGAGCGGATCGTCCGGGCCACCAGTGGGCTGAACCAGGCTGAGGTGAGCATGGAGCAGGCCCGGATGGAGATGGAGTGGACCCGGATCCGGGCGCCGTTCCCCGGGCGGGTTGCCGATCTCCAGGCGGTGGAGGGCGCCTACCTCTCCAGCGGAGATGAGGTCCTGACCCTGGTGGAGCTGGATCCCATCCGGGTCGAAGTCCACGCCCTGGAGTCGGAGGTGGCCCTCCTGGAGCCGGGCCGGCGGGCCACCGTCCGGTTCGCTGCCTTCCCGGGCCAGGAGTTCACCGCCACGGTCCGCTCCGTGAATCCCATCGTGGATGCCGAGACCCGGAGCGCCAGGGTCACCCTTGCCCTCCCCAATCCGGACCACCGGATTCGCCCCGGGATGTACGCCCGGGTGTCCGTCGATGCCCAGGCCTACCCGGATCGGATCCTGGTTCCCCGGAGCGCCGTGGTGGAGCGGGATCGGCGAGAGGTTGTCTTCATGGCGTCGGGGCTGGATGACGAAGGGGAGGCCCGGGCCGAATGGCGCTACGTGACCACCGGCTTCCGCAACGAGACCCATGTGGAGATCGTGCCCGATGAGGCCACGAGCCTCCTGGAGCCTGGAGAGGTGGTCCTGGTGGACGGCCATCACTACCTGGCCCACGATACCCGGATCCGGCTGGAGACCGATCCCCGGGAGGGTTCGTGAGCAGGCGGCAGACCGACCCGGGACCCTGCCGGAGGATGGCGCGGGGCTGGTGGGGGAGGGGGGCTCAGGGGGTTCTCATCCTGG
>PWWP01000044.1 GCA_003562075.1 Gemmatimonadota bacterium | reverse complement strand
TTTTTCATAATTTTTTTCTTTAATATGATTAAAATTCTACAATTCAACTTGCAATCCGAGCATAAATCTTTGAGTCAAAGGATACAGACCGGCAGTTTCAGGATCCATGCCTGACCATTCTGAGATGGTGAAGACATTATCTGCACTGAAGTAAATGCGTGCCCTTGTAAACCCAATCTGTTGATTGATGCTCGAGGGAAGGGTGTATCCCAGTGTAATATTACGCAGACGAACAAAGCTGGCATCTTCGAGGAACCGTGTTGATGGCCTGTTAGCATCGCGGTTTCCACCTATAACAGCTTTTGGATGTGTTGCATTATCACCTGGTTTCTCCCATCTTGACCAACCGTCGGCAAGATTCATCTGGTTAAATGTCGGGTAGTTGCCATCGCTGTCAAACAATTGACGATCGCTGTTATACATAAATACTCCCTGAACAAAACCGATATTCATAGAAAGACTGAAGTCACGATATCTGAGGGTGTTTATAAGTCCGCCGGTATAATCAGGAGACATGGTATGACCGGTAAATTGTAAGGTTGCAGCACTGTAGCTATTGGTTAGTTGAATGGTTTCGTTACCATCTTCGTCAACAATTACCTGCTCCCACAAAGGGTCTCCGTTACCGGGATCAACACCGTACCATACTCTCATAAAATAAGAATCCATGTCACGTTCTTCTTCTATACGGATATTTCCTGAGGTAATGGGTTGTCCTTCGTAAAGTTCCATAACCAGGTTACGGTTAAATGAAATATTGAAATTTATATCCCATTGAAAATCCCGGGTCCTGATAACTTCAGGTTGCAGGGATAATTCAACACCTCTGTTCCTTATACGACCTATATTTTCCCAAACACCTGTAAATCCGGTTAGAGCAGTAAGGGGAACATAATACAAAAGTCCTGAATTGTCTCTTTCATAGAAATCAATGTTTCCGGTAATGCGATTGAAAAGCCTTGTTTCAATCCCCAGGTTTGTAGAGCGTGTTCTTTCCCAGGTTATAAAGGGATTTGCAATCTGGTAAGGTCTGGCTGCAGGTAAACCGGCATACTGACCTGTAAGTTCATAGTATCCAAGATGTGGAAATCCACTGGGCGAGTTCCCTACTTCACCGTAAGAAGCAGTGAGTTTTAAAACATTAACCCAGTTAAAATCAGCCATAAAGTCTTCGTAATGCATGTTCCAGCCACCACTCAAGGAGAAGAAGTTACCGTATTGGTTTTCGCGTCCGAAAGCAGATGAACCTTCCCTGTTAAATGATGCAGTACCCATGTACTTATCATCATAAACATACTGAAGATTAACCAGGAATGATTGACGTGCCGACTGAAATTTACCACCTGCTACACTTGCAGCGGTAGATGTGGCATTTAACACATTTAACCCGGCAGTGATACCATGACCGGTTGCTGAGTTATTTTCAGAATGCGTATCGCTGTATTCCCATGCCACAAATGCCTGGAGTGAGTGATCTCCAAACCTGTTATGATAACGAAGCATCTGGTTGGTAAGTTGACTTCTGCTAAAACTGTAACTGGTGTTAAATGCACCGTTGTTTGCGCGGCCACCGGTAGATCTTGGGTCGCTGTACCATTCGCTTTGTCCAAATCCAAAAGAAATGTTATTCATAGATGAGAAGGTCAGCCAGTCGGTAATTTCCAGATCTGCACCGGCATTCAGCCTGAAGTTATTTGTACGGCTTGAACTCCAGTTCCACTGCAGATTGTAAAGGTAATTGCTCTGGTCTCTTCCTATCCATTGATATTCGGTATGGGTGCCGGGTTCAATGGGAGTTCCGTCTTCTCTGTATGGGTGATCCCATGGAAGGTAGGTATAAGCATTGTAGGTACTATGCTCACGGTTATCAACATTATTGAGGTTCCCTGACAGGTTGGCTCTTAATGTAAGCCTGTCAGATGCCTGCACATTGATATTGGCAATCCCGGAATATCTTTCAAACTGATAGCCCCTGAGAGCACCGCTTTCATTGTAATAAGTACCGGATAAATATGAGGAAATTCTTTCAGTTCCACCATTGTAAGATAGGTTGTATTCCTGTGCTACACCGGTTTGAGTAGCAATATCAAGCCAGTCAGTGTCTGTATCGAGTAAGCTGGCATTGTACCATGGGCTGTCATTCCATGTAGAATGATAATCGAATAACTCCTGAGAGTTCATGAGTGAGAAATTACCCCTATGTAACTGAGTAACCCCTGTATTGGCATGAAAATTCAACCGCGATACTCCCGCTTCAGGTGTACGGGTCTGCACAAGTATAACACCGTTAGCTGCTCTTGATCCGTAAAGCGCAGTAGCCGATGCATCTTTAAGTATAGTAATGCTTTCCACATCAGCGGGATTCAGATTAGGCTCATTGTGCCCGACAACGATACCATCCACAACCCATAAAGGATTATTGGTTGTATTGATAGAGCCTTTACCTCTTATATTGATTGTTGCAGTTTGTCCCGGACGGCCTGTGGTGCTTCGTGCGTAAACACCTGCTGCCTTACCCTGTAACAAGGTTGAAATGCGTGGTGAAAAAACATCACTTAAGTCATCAGAGGAAAGGGCAATTGCTGAACCGGTCAGGTTTGACCTTGCGGTGGTTCCGTATGCAATTACAATAATCTCATCAAGCA
>PWWP01000254.1 GCA_003562075.1 Gemmatimonadota bacterium | reverse complement strand
TCCCCCACTGGGGCCGGCGTTCATCTCTGTTCGTAAGGAAAGCTAGGGGTGGAGCCGATTCTGGTCTGTCGGAGAAATGCCGGGACCCACTGTAGGGTATCTCCCCACAGACACGGCCGGGCCTGGAAGGCTGTTGAAGACGTAGAGGCGCCACCGGGAAGGAGTCTTGCGCTCCCCGTCGAGGCGGGTCGCCGCCTACGATGGAGCTCCCTGGCGTTCCCAACGGTGGCACCTCTACGTCTTCAACAGCCTTCTAACGGATGAGGCCGAAAATCACAGACGTGGTCGAGAGTCACAGACGTGGCCGAGAAGAAAGGAGCTGACGATGGCAGGGAAGGCTGAAGCACCTGGGACCATGGATCTCCTCCGCGGACTCTCCCTCTTCCGGAGGCTTCCGGGCGAGGCTCTCGAGCAGGTTGCCCGGCAGGTGCTCATCCGTCGGTTTACCCGGAACGCCATGGTCTTCCGGCGGGGAGAGTCGTGTGAGGGGCTCTTCGTGGTGGTCCGAGGGAGGGTCCGGGTGTACCGGGCCAACGCCCAGGGTCAGGAGCAGGTCATCCACGGCCAGGGCCCAGGAGATCCCCTGGCCGAAGTCCCCCTGTTCGACGGCGGGCCCTACCCGGCCAACGCTCGGGCCGAGGTGGACTCCGAGCTCCTCTTCCTGCCCCGGGACCGGTTCAAGGAGCTGTATCGATCCGAGCCGGAGATTGCTGATGCGGTGATTCTGGAGCTGGGGAGTCGCCTCCGTCGTGCCGTTCGCCTCATTGGGAAGATCTCGTTGCGGGACGTGGTGGGGCGGGTCGGGCTCACGGTCCTGGAGTACGCCGAAGCCGGTGGCTACGGGAAGGGTGAAACCTTCACGCTTCCCGTGACTCAGACCGGTATGGCCGAGGGGCTGGCCACCACCCGGGAGAGTGTGGCACGGGCGCTGAAGACGCTGCGGGAGGAGGGATTCATCGAGCAGGAGGGGGCCCGAGTCCGCATCCTGGACCCTCAGGGGCTGGAGGATCGCTCCTACGGTGTCTGACCCCTGAGTGTGGCTTGAGGGAGGTCAGGCCCGGATCCAAAGTGGGTCCGAGCCAGGGCGCCTGCTTGACTGATCCGACCCACGATCCCGGGCCGCCCCGTGTAGTTGGTCAGGAGGTGGATTCCCTCCGGAAGTGTGAGTCCGTCCAGGGCCTCCCAGCTTCGGTCCCATGCCGGCATCCGGGTCCTGTGGAGATGGAGCGGGCGGGAAGGGAGCCCGGTGAGGCTGGTGAACTCCCGAGTGGCGATCTCCATTACCTCGTGATCCGGGAGAGCGACCAGTTCCGGGTCCAGCATGCCCCCCAGGTAGACGACGGCGGTGTCTCCTGTTCCGTCCAGGGCTCCCGAGAAGGTGGCTCCCCGGATCCGCTGAGGTTCACCCAGCGCCACCTGAAAACCCAGAGAAGGGGGAAGACTGGACACCTGGAGGTGGACCAGGGCCAGGTCGTTGACCCGAAGGGCGCGGAGGCGTTGAGCTGCGTCCGGGGCGATCGTGTCCAGCAGCTGTGCGGTGATCCGGGGAGGAGTGGTGAGGACGACGGCCTGGGACTCCAGGATGCCTTCCTCGGTCTCCAGCCGAATGCCTCCTCCGCCCAGGCGCTCGATCCGGTGAACGGGGCAGTTCAGGGCAATCCTCCCGGGATTGCGCCTGAACAGGTCGGCGGCCATGGAACGGGGAAGAGCTTCCATTCCGTCGATGGGGAGGACGATGGGCGCGTCCAGAAGGCTGGAGCCACCGGTCTGACTGCGAGCCTTCAACTGGATCCGGGGGAGGAAGCGGAATATGAAGGACCCCATCCCCATGGTCTCCATGGCGGGAATCAGGGTCCGGGAGGCCTCCATCTCTTCAGGGTCGCTCCCATAGAGGCCCCCCAGAAGGGGACCGGCAAAGGCCCGGTAGATCTCATCGCCCAGTCGCCGGCGAAGGAGTTGGGCAGCCGATTGGCCTTCCCGGTCGGGGAGGAGGCAGGCCAGGGGCTCCAGGGCTCCTCTGAGCTTTCCTTTGAAGGAGATGGCTGAGGTCCCTGCTGCCTGGAGGAGACTGGTGGGCAGGGGGTGGAGTCGGCCGTGCCGAGCCACCTGGACCTGGAGGGTCCCTGCTTCGTGCCGGTGGCAGGGGATGGCATCCAGGAATGGGATGACGGCAGGGACGGCCCGGAGACGTTGAGGACCCAGCTCCATCCGGTGGCCGTCCCGGTGGAGGGTTCGGATGACACCTCCAGGGAGGGGAGAGGCTTCCAGGATCTGGAACGCCTGACCTTCATCGGCCAGCGCATGGCCCAGGGCGAGCCCCGACATTCCGGCTCCCACGATGGTGATCATGCTCAGGGATCCGACGTCCGGAGATGGGCGGGTGAAGACTCTGTCTTCCGGGGAAGCTCCAGGATCAGGCGGGTCCCGTTCCCGGGTCGGGATTCCACTTCCAGTCGCCCGCCCACGTGGGAGGCTCGGTCCTGCATATGCTGAAGCCCTGGGCGCCCCTCGGGGTCAGCCTGGATTTCCTGGGTGTCAAAGCCCCTCCCATCGTCCTCCAGGGTGGCCCGCACCGATGCGGAGTCGGTCTGAAGATGGATCCGGATGCTGGATGGAGTTCCGTGGAGGAGGGCGTTTGTCACCCCCTCCTGGAGGACGCGGTAGAGGACGAGCCCGGCTTCGGAAGAGAGCGCCGAAGGTGGGATGCTTCCCGAGACCTGGACGGGGATGCCGGTTTCATTGCTCAGCCGTCGGGCCTGGATCTCCAGGGCCGCCAGGGGGCCCAGTTCGTCCAGTTCCGGTGGCCGCAGGCTCCGGGCAATCCGCTGGATCCCGGCCAGTGCCGAGAGGACGTCGTTCCGGGCCGATTCCAGTCCACTTCGAGGACCGGGTTGGGACGGTGGCGGAGGTTTCCCGTCGCCGGGGTCAAGGTGGCGAGAAGCCAGCTGGAGGTGGAGGAGGGCTGCAGCCAGGATCTGGGCCGTGTCGTTGAAGAGCTCTCCGGCCAGCCGGCTTCGCTCCGCCTCTTCAGCTCGGGCCATCTGGGCGGACAGGTGCGCATGACGGTGCTGCACGCGTTCGATGGAATCCAACATCCGGTTGAGGACCTCGGTAAGGCGGTGGAGCTCCCGGTCGGCCAGGGGCGAGGAGGGGACCCGGGCCGATGGGTTGCCGGCCTCCACCTCCCGGGCGGTCACCTCCATCTGCCGGAGCGGCCGCAGGGCCAGATGGACCAGAAATCCGTTGACGGCCACAAGAACCAGGATAACCCCGGTCCATCCCACCGGGAACCACAGGCCCACGGTGTCCGGGTCGGGAGCAAGGAGAAGGGCCAGTACGCCCAGAATCCCCAGGAGCAGACCATTGGCCACCACGATCTTCCAGAAGAGGGGTACCCGCAGGACCTTGAGAAGCCAGGACCCACGGACACCGGGGGGGGATTTGTTCACACGGGATCTCCTGGCTCCAGGTGGTCAGCGTCATCCAAATGTGGCATCTTGCCGCCGTTGGCTCTGTCGGGAGACGGCCGAGAATCGTGTGGGGATTTTCTCCACACGGGATTGGAGAGGACGTCGCGTCGAAGGCCGGAAGCCTCTGGACTGGGCGGCCGGAGGCCGGAGTTGCCATGCACCTAAACCCAGCCCGGGGGTTGGATCGTCGAACCTTGCCACAGGAGCAACTGGATGACGGAGGGGCGGAAGAATGGGAACGGTGGGGAAGAACTTCCCCCGGTGAGCTACCAGGCCGTCTTCCGGGCGGCCCCTGACGGCATCATCATCGTGGACCGGTCGGGTACCATTCGAGAGGCCAATCCCCAGGCTGCACGGCTTTTCGGCTACGCGCGGGAGGAGTTGCTGGGAAGCAAAGTGGAGAAGCTGGTCCCTCCCTCGTATCGGGAGCGGCACCCTCAGCAGCGAGCTCATTACCATGAGAACCCGGAGGAACGGCCCATGGGGATCGGGCTCCAGCTCCGGGGGGTCCGGAAGGATGGGCGACAGATGCCGGTGGAGGTCTGCCTGAGTCCCTTCCAGACCGACGAAGGGGAGTTCGTCATCGCAGTCGTCCGGGACATCAGTGAGCGGGACCGACTCCGGCGGCTGGGGGCCGGAACCCTACAGGCCGTGGAGGAGGAACGGCGCCGCATCGCCCGGGAACTCCACGACGACACGGCCCAGCGATTGGCGGCGCTCCTGGTCCGCCTCGGGGTCCTTCGACGGACGGCCGATCCCCTGGCCCGGGAGGAGCTCCTGGTTCAGCTTCATGAGCAGTTGGCGGAGGCAGTGGAAGGAGTCCGTCAGATCTCCAGGGGCCTCCGTCCGCCGGCCCTGGAGGATGTGGGGCTGGAGACGGCTATACGCTCGTACCTGAGATCCTTTCTGGATGGAGTCGGGCTGGAGATGGCCGTGGAAGTCGAGCCGGTAGCCGGGCTCCTGAGCCTGGATGCCCAACTCATGGTCTACAGGGTCATACAGGAGGCCGTCTCCAACGTGGTCAGGCACGCTCGAGCCGGATCGGCCCGAGTTCAGGTGAAGCGAACCGGTCCCGAGGTGGAGGTGATCATCTCCGATGATGGCCGGGGGTTCGATCCCGAGGATGCCTTCCTGGAAGGGGCCTTCCTTGAGAAGGGAGGATTGGGGTTGGTGGGGATGGATGAGCGGGCCCGTCTCGTCGGAGGCGCCCTCACCGTGCGAAGCGTTCCGGGAGAGGGCACCCGTATCCACCTGAGAATACCCATCGAAAAGGGAGGTGAAGGTGGCTGATCTCATTCGGGTGGTACTGGCCGATGACCACGCCATCTTCCGGGCGGGCCTCCGTGCCCTCCTGGAGCTGGAGGAGGGGGTAGAGGTGGTGGGAGAAGCCGCCACCGGCGATGAAGCCACCGAGCGAGCTCGTGTGCTTCGGCCCGATGTGGTGGTCATGGATCTCTCCATGCCTGAAGGAAGCGGGCTCGAAGCCACCCGCCGCATCGCTGCCCTGAATCTGGGGGTGCAGGTTCTGGTCCTGACGGTTCATGCCGAAGAGGAGTACCTGGTTCCGGTCGTGGATGCCGGAGCCAGCGGGTACCTTACGAAGGCCAGCGCTGACCGAGACCTCATGGAAGCCATCCGGACCGTGGCTCGGGGCGAGGTCTATCTTCCGGCGCGAGCGGCCACCCTCCTCCTCCAGCAGTACCGGACCGTGGAGGACTCGGAGAGTGAGGAGGGCCGACTCCGGGATCTGAGCTCCCGGGAACGTGAAGTCCTGGCTCTGACTGCCGAGGGCTTTTCATCGTCGGAGATCGGCGAAAAGCTCTTCATTTCGCCCAAGACCGTGGATACCTATCGTTCACGCATCATGCGGAAGCTGGGGCTCACCCACCGCTCCGAGCTGGTGCGCTTCGCGCTCAAGGTAGGCCTCCTGCGGGATGTCTGAACTCCGGGCTGGGGCAGGGGAGCTTCCACTTCAGGAGCCCGGGGGCGAGTGCACTGTGCTTGGAGTGGACACAATGTCGAGTGAGTCCAGGGACCTGGGGTACTGATGGAGAGGAGTATGGAACCGGACCCTCTGGCGGTGGAGGACGCGCCGGTGGATATCCGCCTGGAGGTGGAGGTGGATGCCTCGCCGGAGCAGGTCTGGCGGTTGGTGAGCCAGGTGGACGGCTGGCCTGGATGGCACGTGGGCGTCCGCTTTGCCGCTCTCCGGGGCGAACTGGTTCCAGGAACCCTCATGCAGTGGAGGGCGGATGGGATGAGAATCACTTCCTACGTCCAGGAGGTGGAGGTGGAGCGCCGGTTCGGGTTCACCCTGAAGACGCTGGGGGCCAGCGGATACTTCCGCTGGAGCCTGGAGCCCATGCTTGATGGGGGCACCCTGGTGCGCAGCGAAGAGGTCTGGGATGGGCTGGGTGTTCGGTTTCTTCGCCGGACACTTCGAAAGACGCTCCAGAGGTCCCGGACCAGTTGGCTGGAGGCCCTTCGGGATCGGGTGGAGGGAGCGGGGGAAGAGCGAGTGGAGCCAGAGGGAGAGGGAAGGAGGCCGGATGGCTGAGGAAGGGTCTCAGCCTCTGGAAGAGGGTGGCCCTGCCAGTTGTTTCCGGAAGCGATGGAGGCGCCTTCGGTACTCCCTCTATGCCCCCTTCTACGATTGGATCGTAGGGTTTGATGGGGTTCGGCGCCGGAGTGTGGCGTTGCTGGAGTTGGAGCCCGGAGATCGGGTGCTTATTCCCGGAGCCGGCCCAGGGAGGGATCTGGAGTTCCTGCCTCCGGGGGTGGAGGTGACGACCGGGGACCTGGCGCCAGGGATGCTTCGCCGGCTTCGGAGGCGGGCCGAAAGGATCGCGGCCGAGTCCGGGTCATCGATCCAGGTTCGGGAGATGGATGCCCAGTCCACCGGACTCCCAGGTGCCTCCTTCGACGCCGTCCTCCTCCACCTCATCGTTGCGGTGGTCCCCGATGGCCGAGCTTGCCTCGAGGAGGCTGTCCGGCTCCTCCGTCCCGGTGGGCGCCTGACCATCTTCGACAAGTTCGCGCCCGAGGGCCGTCCCCTCTCCCTCTTCCGGAGAGTGGCCAACCCCTTCTCCCGGCTCCTCTTCACCTCCCTGGATCGCCGGCTCGGGGAGCTCCTCCAGGGACTCCCGCTCCAACTCCAGCTCCGGGAGGCTGTCGCCCTGGGTGGGTTCTTCGAGCTGGCCCTCCTCCGGCGGACTGACGGGGACGGAGCCCCCATCCATCCGGGTGAGGATGAGGCCCTGTCTCCACTGCATCCGCCCGGGATTATGAGCCGGGTTGGACGTCCGGGGGTGGGGAAGGGTGGCAGCCAGGGCGGCGGCCTGGGGGCGACTGAGCTGGCTCGCGCTCCGGCCGAAGTATTCCCTGGCGGCGGCTTCCACGCCGAAGATCCCGTCGCCCAGCTCAGCCACGTTCAGGTAGAGCTCCAGGATCCGGTCCTTCGAGAGAAAGGTTTCCAGGCGGCGAGCCAGGATGAGCTCCTGTCCCTTCCGGATGAATGCCCGGTCGGGGCTCAGGTAGAGGTTGCGGGCCAGTTGCTGGGTCAGGGTGCTTCGCCCTCGAATCTCATCCCGGTGCTCACGGACGTATGTGACGGCGTGCCGGAGGGCCTGGCGGTCCTCCGCTGCTCCGGGCCGGAACGGGATCTGCCCCTGGTATCGGACCTCTTCCGCCAGAGCCTCCCAGTCCACTCCCCGATGGTCCCGGAACCGATCGTCTTCGGCCACCAGGACGGCCTGTTGCAGATGGCCGGGGATGGAATCCAGGGGAATCCACTCCCACTGGATCTGGATGGAATCTCCTCGGGCCTGGGCTTCGGCCTGCCGATGCTCCATGAAAGCCGTGGTGTGGGGATCAAGCCAGCGCAGGGGGGGAGGCCAGGGATGAAGGAGCCACACCAGGGCAGGAAGGCCCAGAGCCAGAAGGAGGAGCAGAGTCAACGCCCTGCGCACACCGAGCCGGGTGACGGGTGGACGGACACTTCCTCGGGGATGGGTACCGGGATCGTTGCCGGGTTCGGGGCTGGATCCTCTGCCGGCCCCGAGTTCGGAGGAGGAGTCATTCATGGTTTGCCCTCGTACCCCTGGAGGGTCCCGGGGAGCCGGCTCGGGCGAATCGAGAGAGATGGGTGGAACCTGGGATGGTGGCGAGGCGTTTGTCTCAAGAGACCCATGATCCCTGAAACTGGAGGTTCCCTCTCGTGGCTCGAATAGAGCTTGCCGTTCTGGACGATGCGCCAGCCGTAGGGCTTCAAGCCCTGGACGAGCTCTGGTTCCAGGTGGCGGGAACGGTCTGCAATCTCCGTTGCCGCCACTGCTTCATCTCTTGTTCTCCGGAGAACGATTCCTTCTGGTTCATGAGTCGGGAGGAGGTCGCCCAAGCGTTGGAGGAGTCGGTGGAGTTGGGGGTGAAGGAGTATTACTTCACCGGAGGCGAGCCCTTCATGAACCGGGAGATGGAAGGGATCCTGGCTGACACCCTGGCGCTGGGGCCGGCGACGGTTCTGACCAACGCAACCCTCATGCCTCAGCGGCGAGCCCGGTCTCTGGCACAGCTGGCTGCCGACTCCATGTACACTCTGGAGCTTCGGGTCTCGTTGGACGGGATCACCCAGGAGATGAACGACGACATCCGAGGGGAGGGGGCCTTCCGGCGATGCATGGAGGGGGTGGAGGCACTGGTGGAGGAAGGGTTTCTTCCCATCATCACCTGTATGCGGAGTTGGCCCGAGGAGGACACGGAGCACTATCTGGAGGGATTCCGGGAGCTCTTGGGGGAAGTGGGCTATCATCGGCCCCGGATCAAGATCCTCCCCCCCCTTCTCATGGGTGAGGAGGCAGAGCGGACCCGGGGGTATGATGAGACGGAACGGGTCACCCAGACCATGATGGAGGGCTTCGATGAATCCCAGCTCCTCTGCACCCGAGCCCGCCTGGTGACGGCGCGGGGCGTCTATGCGTGTCCCATCCTCCTGGAATCTCCTTCGGCCCGATTGGGGAACACGGTGGGTGAAGCGGCAGCCCGACCTGCGTCTCTCAAGGAATCGGCCTGTTACACCTGTTACCTCTCCGGAGCGATCTGCTCCAACACACCATCCAGCGCCGGGCGGGACCGCTGATGTCCGGATGGCCACTGGACCCTTTCGGGAAGGCTGTCAGCGCCCGCGGTGAGGCTCGACTGGCCCATCCGGCCGACACTCCTCTGACCCGGATCGCCGTCTTCGGAGGGATCTACTCCAATCATCGAGCTCTCCAGGCAGCCATCGAGGATGCCCGAGATCGAGGAGCTCAGGCCATCCTGTGCCTTGGGGACCTGGGGGCCTTCGGACCCAGTCCGGATCGGACAGTGGAGATCCTGCGGAACGAAGGAATTCCGGTGGTCCGGGGGAATTACGACGACTCCATCGCTCGTGGGCTGGAGGACTGCCAGTGCGGCTATACCGATCCCAGGGACAATCACTATGCCCGTATCTCCTACGAGTATACCCTTGCCAACACCTCGCCCCGGCACCGAGAGTGGATGACCGGCTTTCCCTACCGGATCCGCTTCCGACTGGGTGAGTTGGACGTTCTGGCATTCCACGGGAGTCCTCGACGGATGAACGAATTCCTCTGGGAGACCACCACCCCGTCCCATTTTTTGGAGGGGATGGCCACGCAGGAAGGTGCGGATGTCCTCCTGGGGACCCACACCGGGATCCACTGGAGCAGAGCCCTGGATGGAGGGCGATGGTACGTGAACGCAGGGGCCCTGGGACGGCCGGCCAATGATGGACGCCAGGAGGTCTGGTACACCATGCTGGAGGTGGATCCTGCGGGAGACGGCCGGTCCTTGTCGGCGGATTTCATTCCGGTGAGCTATCCGGTGGACCTGCTGGCCGATGAGATGCGTGATGAGGGGCTGCCGGAGGAGTTCATCGAAACCATCCGGACCGGCTGGTGGACCACCTGCCTGGAGGTCTTGCCGGGGAAGGAGCGGGCCCGGGGCCAGTGGTGACGGGGACGGGTTGGGTTCCACGCCGAGAAGAAGGCCTCTGCGCAGGCTGACAGGGAGTTGAGCCGGACGGGCTTAGTCACGACGGGGAAGGGAGGTGGTGATGGAGGAAGATCTGGCGCCGGTGATCCAGGCCGACGGCTATGCCGCTGCTGCGTTCATCGGATATCTCCTGCTTCTGGTCGGCATTGGCGCCTACTCGGCCCGGTTCTCCTCCCGGGGGATCGGCAACTTCTTTGTCGGCGGACGGGTCATGAACCGGTGGGTGGTGGCCCTGTCCGCCGTGGTCTCGGGGCGAAGCGCCTGGCTCCTCCTGGGGGTCACCGGGATGGCCTGGCAGATGGGGGTGTCGGCTCTCTGGGCGGTGGTGGGGTATACCGTGGTGGAGTTCTTCCTCTTCTTCCACTTCGCTCCTCGACTTCGCCGGTTTGCCGAAGATCGGGACTGCGTAACCGTCACCGATTTCCTTGCCGAACGCTTCCAGGATCGGGACGGCGTCCTCCGGGTGACCGTGGCGGTGGTCCTCCTGATCTTCATGACGGCCTATGTCTCGTCCCAGTTCGTGGGAGGAGGGAAGGCCATTGGGGCCAGCTTCGGGTTGGACCCCCAGTTCGGGGTGATCCTGACGGCACTCATCGTGCTCTTGTATACCACCGTGGGGGGGTTCCTGGCGGTGAGCCTCACCGACACCCTGCAGGCCGTCTTCATGATGGTGGCCTTGCTGGGGATTCCCCTTCTGGGGGTGACGGCGTACGGTGGCTGGGGACCGGTGTTCGGCGAGCTGGCAACGTACGACCCCGCCTTCGTGGACGTCCTCTCCCTGGGTGGGGGAGCCCTCCTGGGGCTCGCGGCCATCGGCCTGGGCTCGCCGGGTAATCCCCACATCCTGGTGCGCTATATGTCCATTGCCCGCGCCCAGGAGCTTCGATTTGCGGCATGGACCGGGACTGCCGCCAACATTCTCATGGGCGCCGGAGCCGTACTCATCGGGTTGGTGGGTCGGGTCTACTTTCCTGAGTTGGAGATGCTTCCAGCCCAGGACACGGAGAACCTCTATCCACTCCTTGCTCAGTCTCTGCTCCCCTCCATCCTCTTCGGCATCGTGGTGGCATCCATCTTCGCCGCCATCATGTCCACTGCCGACTCCCAGCTCCTGGTGGGGGCTTCAGCTGTTGTGCGGGATGTCTATGAGAAGGTGATTCGGAGGGGTGAGGAGATGCCGGACCGCCTCCTGGTGGTCCTCTCCCGAGTGGTGGTCATTCTGCTGGTTCTGGCGGCGCTGGCCCTGGGGTGGATGGCTGAGGAGCTGGTCTTCTGGCTGGTTCTCTTTGCCTGGGCCGGACTGGGCGCCGCTCTGGGCCCGACGATGATCCTGGCTCTCTACTGGAGGGGCACGACGAGAGCCGGGGTGCTGGCCGGGGTGGCCACCGGAGCTCTGACCACCATCGTCTGGTACCTGACGCCGGTTCTCCGAGACCTCATGTATGAGTTGATTCCCGCCTTCATCCTGGCCGGGGTCGCGACGGTGGTGGTGAGTCGGATGACGACCCGCCCGGAAGGGGTGGATCGGGATTTCCGGGTCATGTCGGGAGAGCACTGAGAGGCTGTTGAAGAACCGGAGGGGCCGCCGGCTCCGGTTCTTCAACAACCACTCAAGGAAGCATCTCTCCCACAGCCACGACAGCCATCTCCGGGACCAGGTGGAGGTCATCCTCCACCAGATGGGCGGCCTCGGCCATGACGATGACCGTGGTCCCGGCCATCAGCTCGGAATCGGGTACTGCCATGGGGTCCTCCGCCGCCGGCGCGTGGACAACGACCTGACCGCGGCGGAGGGCTGGGTCGGCGCAGCTTCCCACCAGTCGGACGGTGACCCATCCAGGGCGGGGAGTCCACGACATGTTCTTGGAGGTCTGGATCCGGGTTTCTCTTGCGCTCATGCAGGCGCTCGGGGTTCGTGGGATGGCTGGGGAAAGGGGAACACCGGGGACTTCCTACGCCCTCGGGAGCAGGCCGTTCCGCCTCCTATTCCTCCGGGAGCTTGAGTCGGCCCTGGACCAGGAGGTCCAGTGTTGCCTGCTGAGCCGGTGAAGGCTCCTGCGGAATGGCGATGGGGACGGCTCTGGCCCGGGGCTCCCTGGGGAGATGGAGGACCAGTCGGGTCCAGTCCGGAGCTCCCTCCAGCGGGCTGGATCGGCCTTCTGGGCCGATCATCACGGTCCGCCCCGGATGGAGGGTCGTGGCCAGTTGGAGCCCAAATCGGTGCCAGGCGTCCAGGGGATCCTGCTCTCCCCGGGCCAGTGGCCCGATGACCTCCTCCTTCCATCGACGGACGGTGTCGGTGTAGGCGTCCCGATCCTGCTCCTTCAAGTCTCGCAGGAGCCCACGGTAGAATTCCCGAGGGTCTCGAGCTCCCTGGGAGTTGAGGGCCTCTTCGAATCGCCGATCGGCTTCGTCCTGCAGATCCTGACCCATCCGGGTCTCCTGATCGTGGGGTGGCAGTGGGATGACTCTGGGCCGACTCCCGGACACGGAGCGTTGCTTCGGGGAACCAACTTCTCCTACGTTCTACTCCTGGTCACCCGAATTCAACCAACTCAGGCAGCTTGACCACTACGGGAGGTTCCATGCAACCCCTTGATCCCTCGGCACCGCGTCCCGATCCCCTGGTCCGGGACGATCAGTTCCTGGAGCTGGGCTGGGAGATGTTCGGGGAACTCTGTCGCGCTCTGGCCATGCGGGTGGCCAGGGAGTACGAACCGGAGATGGTGGTGGGGATCGCTCGGGCAGGAGTGATCCCCGGGGCTATCCTGGCATCCCTCCTCCGGATCGACTTCTACTCCATGAAGATCTCCCGGTGGGAAGGACGCGAACGGGTTCGGGACCGGCCAGCCGTGTTCTCGGCTGCCCCACCTCAGGCTCGTGGAAAACGCGTTGTCCTGGTCGACGAGATCACCACGTCCGGTGACACCCTGCGACTGGGGTTGGCGGCCCTCAGGGACGTCCACCCGGCCGAGATCCGGACCGCCACCACCTTCGTTCGGCCCATGGGGCATCAACCTGACTTCCAGGCCCTGGAGACGGATCAGACCATCATCTTCCCCTGGGACCGGAAGGTCTTTGATGGGGAGGATTGGGTAGTGAACCCTCGCTACCAGGGGGCCATCGAGGAGTAGGGGGAGAGGGGATTCGGCGGCCTCAGCTGGCCTGCATCGAATCCAGGAACTCCTGGTTCGTCTCTGTCCGCTTCATCCGGTCCATGAGGAACTCGATGGCCTCGGCGGAGGGCATGTCGGAGAGGAAGTTCCGGAGGAGGTAGACCCGGTTCAGCTCGGTCTCACTCAGGAGGAGTTCTTCCTTCCGGGTCCCCGATCGGTTGATGTCGATGGCGGGGAAGATCCGTTTGTCGGCGATATGGCGATCCAGCACCAACTCCATGTTCCCGGTGCCCTTGAACTCCTCAAAGATGACCTCGTCCATACGACTGCCTGTCTCAACCAGGGCGCTGGCGATGATGGTGAGGGAGCCGCCCTCGTCGATGTTACGGGCCGCGCCGAAAAAGCGTTTCGGTTTGTGCAGGGCGTTGGCGTCCACTCCACCGGAGAGAATCTTTCCGGAGTGGGGAACGGTCACGTTGTAGGCCCGGGCCAGGCGGGTGATGGAGTCCAGGAGGATGACCACGTCCTTCCCCTGCTCCACCAGACGCTTGGCCTTGTCCAGGACCATCTCGGCTACCTGTGTGTGGCGCTCGGCCGGCTCATCGAAGGTGGAAGAGATCACCTCGCCATCCACGTGCTCCTCCATGTCCGTCACCTCCTCGGGGCGCTCGTCGATGAGGAGGACGATGAGGTAGATGTCGGGATGGTTGGCGGTGATGGAGTTGGCAATCTGCTGCAGAAGGGTTGTCTTACCGGCCTTTGGGGGAGAGACGATGAGACCCCGCTGACCCATCCCGATGGGGGCAATGAGGTCCATGACCCGCATGGCGATGTCTCCGTTCTCCTCCTCGAGAAGGATCCGGTGGTCGGGGTACCGGGGCTTCAGGTTGTCGAAGGCAATCCGGTGTTTGGACTTCTCTGGGTCATCCAGGTTGACCTGCTCCACCTTCAGGAGAGCCAGGTAGCGCTCTCCGTCCTTGGGCGGACGGACCTGACCCAGAATGGTGTCCCCTGTCCGGAGATCGAATCGTTTGATCTGGGAGGGGGATACGTAGATGTCGTCGGGGCCGTAGAGGTAGTTCCAGTCCGGCGACCTGAGAAAACCATAGCCTTCGGGGAGGACCTCCAGGACCCCCTCTCCCCGTAGGACCACGTCGGTGTCCAGAAGGTTCTGCTCGATCCGGAAGATCAAGTCTTGCTTGCGGAGGCCGGAATAGTTCTGGATGTTCAGCTCGTCAGCGAGCTGGTGCAGCTCGCTGACGTTCTTCTTCTTCAGTTCGGCGATGTCCACGAATGTCTCCAGATCGGCTGGAACCGACGGATGGATGGGCAAGGGGGGGATGGTTCTGTGCCAGGCCCGGCCCGGCCAGCTCTATTGAAGTGCAGCCCGAAGGCTGGGAAAATCAGGTAAGGTGGGGTCCCGAAGGAGTTGACCGAAGCGGACAAGCGGCACCCAATGCTGAGGAATTGCGGCCATAGTAATGGGGGCCGCTGATCGGGTCAAGGTGCATTCGTCAATCGTGTCAGACGAGACGGAGCTCCGGGGCGAACGGGTGGGGGGGCGAAGGGAGGGTGCAGGCCCCAATCCCTTCTGGGAGCGTGGACTGAGCGTCCTCCTCTTTCTTCTTACACTTCTGTCCACCCTGACGGCAGGGGCGCTGCTGAGGGGAGTGGATCCTCTGGGTCTCGAGCTTCAGCCCGTTCTGGGTACGACCTTATGGTGGCCCACCCGGTTGGCGGTGGGCGAGCTCGTGGAAGGGGCTGCCTTCGCCCTCCCCTTCATGGCGATCCTCTTCCTCCATGAATGGGGACATCGAATGGCCGCCGGCCGCCACGGAGTCCGGACGAGTCCGCCCTTTCTGATTCCCTTCCCGCCCCACGTTTCGGTGGTGGGGACGCTGGGCGGATTCATTCGGATGAGGAGTCCGGTGCCCAGCCGTCGGGCTCTCCTTGATATCGGCCTGGCTGGACCGCTTGTGTCGCTCATCCTCTCTCTTCCCATCCTGGCTCTGGGGATTCTGCTCTCTGCGCCGGCGGAGGTGGAAGCTCGGCAGCACCTGCCCTTCCTCATCGTTTTTCAGGAGATACAGATCCGGCTGGGGGAACCCCTTCTGGTGCAGGGGATGTTGAAAATCCTTCCGGTGGAGGCAGGAGGGGCGGCCCTCCATCTTCACCCACTGGCTTTCGCCGGTTGGTTGGGGCTCATGCTCACCTTCTTGAATCTCCTGCCTCTGGCTCGCCTGGACGGTGGGCATATCCTCCACGCACTGCATCCCGGGCGACAAAGGTGGTGGGCCCGGGCTACGGTGGGGATCTTCCTCGCCATGGGATTCATCTGGCCCGGATGGTGGGCCTGGGCAGCACTCATGTTCGTCATGGGAAGGGGTCGTCCCCTTCCAACCGATTCGGTTCCTGCTGAACCGGCGCCCACAGGAGGCTGGCGCTGGGTGGCATGGGGGGTCATGGTCTCCGTTCTCCTGCTTCTCCCCCCAATCCCCATTTCCTTCTGATTTCAGGCCTGGTTCCCTGCGGAGCTTTTCTTGACACCAGAGGTGCGCCCCGGGACATTCGCCCGGATGAGGGCATCCTGAGGGGAGGATGGGCCCGGCTCCAGAAGGGGACACTCAGCCAGAGGGGACCGGATCAGTGGCGCGACACAACCGGGAAGGGACCGGCGCGGATCAGCGAGGCTTCGAGTATCGAATCAGCTACCAGCCTGACTGGTTGAGGCATGTGAAGGTGAGTCGAGCGCTACCCTCGGGGCGCCAATCCACCATGACCCTCTTCCGAAACCCCAGCGAGGTCCGGGAACGCCCTCCAGGACGGAAGGTGCGGACCCGAATCACCTGCCGCGAACAAGATGTGGATGTGGAGGTCGTCCTCCGGGATGGCCGGCGGGGCGTCTGTCGAATCACGGTGTCGTGCATCGTGGACGCCGTGGATGGCCCGGGAGAGGAGGAGTTGATCTTCACATTGGAGGATGGCCTCCCGCCAGCGTTCTGAGTTAACGGTCGCCGGCTCCGCGCCGGGAAGGGAGATGGGAAGCCCATCGGGTAGCGTCTGGGGACGAATTTCGCTTATCTTAGCCGACTCTGACTGCAGTCTTCCGAGGGAGCGGGGGCCAGTCCTATGACCGTCCGTGGCGTGGTCAGGAAGAAGTGGCCAGGCAGGAAAAGTTGCTGATGGCAGGGGGGGCGTGGCCCGCAGCTCTCCCAAGCTCATGTCCACGGCCGTGAGTCAGGCGAAAGAGGTGCCCCCACATCCTGGTCCATTCATGATCCAGATCCTTGGAAAGCCCTTCGTTGCCCTGGGACGGGGCAGTCTGATCCTGGCCTCAAGTATCGGTCGGTGGGGTGCGCTGACGGCGGAGATGATCCGAGCTCTGCGCCACGTGGATGTGTGGTTTCGCCTCCTGGTCCCACAGATGGCACGGGTGGGCGTGGATTCGGTCCCCATCGCCCTCTTCATCGCCCTCTTCACCGGAATCGTTCTGGCCCTCCAGGCTTCATATACCTTCACTGGGGCCATCCCTCTCTACTTCGTGGGGGTTCTGGTCGGGAAGACCATGATGCTTGAGTTGGGACCGGTCCTCACCGGCCTGGCTCTCTCCGGGCGCGTCGGTGCCAACATTGCCGCAGAGCTGGGGACCATGCGGGTGACGGAGCAGGTGGACGCCCTGGAGACGTTGGCCTATCCGCCGGTGGCCTACCTGGTGGTCCCACGAGTCCTGGCGGCTGTTATCATGTTCCCGGTGGTGACGGCTCTGGCCATCGGGACCGGTATCCTGGCCGGATGGGCCACCTCGATCCAGCTCCTGGACATGAGCTCGGCTGAATTCATCAGCGGATTGACACTCTTCTTCCTTCCCTTCGATGTGACTTTTGCCATGATCAAGGCCACCAGCTTTGGCTTCATGGTGGCATCCATCGGTTGTTTCTTCGGCTTCCACACGCAGGGCGGGGCAGAGGGAGTGGGCCATGCCACCACCCGGGCAGTGGTGGTGAGCAGCATGGTGATCCTGGTCCTCGATGCCTTCTGGGCCGTCGTCCTTCTCTAAAGTCCATCGCCCATGGCCATCCGTATCTGCGACCTGCACAAGTCCTTCGGATCCAAGGTGGTCCTGGACGGCTTCTCGGTTGAGGCCCGTGAGGGCGAGACACTGGTGATTCTGGGCGGGTCAGGGTCGGGGAAGTCGGTTGCCCTCAAGCACGTGGTGGGCCTCCTCACGCCCGACTCAGGACAGGTGGAGGTGGATGGGGAGGGGGTGTCCGAGCTGGGAAGGGAGGCCCTCTATAGACTCCGACGGAAGGTCGGGTATGTCTTTCAGTTTGCTGCTCTCTTCGATTCCATGACCCTGGCGGACAATGTGGCCATGGGGCTCCGCCGCCAGTCCAACCTGACGGGGGAAGACATCGAGGAACGGGTGGCGGAGTGTCTCCGGTTGGTGGATCTGGACGGATATGGCCCACGGTCTCCGGCAGAGCTGTCCGGAGGGCAGCGGAAGCGGGCAGGAATCGCCCGGGCGATTGCAACCCGTCCCCAGTATCTGCTGTACGATGAGCCCACCACCGGTCTGGATCCGGTGACCCGCGCCATGATCGATGGACTCATCCTGCGGATGAGCAGTGAGTTGGGAGTGACGGGAATTGTCATCACACATGACATGGACAGCGCCTTCCGGGTGGCTGACCGGTTCGCCATGCTGTATGACGGGCGGTGTCGCTTCTCCGGTACCCCCGATGAGATCCGGGAAACCGACGACCCTGTGGTACGGGGCTTCATCGAGGGACGTCCTGAACTGATGGAGAGTGAAAAGTGAAGCGATCCAACGAAGCCCTGGTAGGAGCCGTGATCCTTGCCAGTGTGATCGTGGTGACGGTTGGAACCCTCTGGCTTCAGGGCGTGAGCCTTCGGGCCACGGAAGTCGAGATAACGGCGGCCTTCACCCATGTGGGGGTGATTCGGCCGGGCAACACGGTGAAGCTTCGGGGAGTGCGAATTGGTCGGGTTCGGGAGATCACGGTGTCTCCAGAGGGTGATCTGGTCCATGTGTCGGCTCGGATCGATGACGCGGTACCGCTCCCGGACGACGCAGTGGCCATCCTCTCTCCCGAGTCCCTCTTCGGAGACTGGCAGTTGGAGATCGCGCCCCGAGACCGGTTCCCGGAGTATCGATACGCAACGCCGAGAGATCCGGATCACCTCCCAGGGTACTCCATTCCGGATATTTCCCAGTTGACGGCCACGGCCGACCGCATCTCGGCCGACATCGAGATTCTGACCGAGCGGGTGGGGATCGCTTTTTCCGAAGAGACGGCCCGGAACGTGGCTTCCCTCATCGAGAACGTGGAGAATGTGACTCAGCGACTCTCCGAACTCGTTTCTCAGCAGGCCGACGCCTTCACCGGGGTCACTGAGGAGCTCCAGGAGGCAAGCCAGGAGATCGGCCAGGCGGCCCGAAGTGCTCAGGCTACTCTGACCCATGTGAACGACCTCCTGGCTCGTGAAGAGCTTTCTCAAACGCTGGAAGACCTGGTGGTCATCACTGAGAATGTGAAGGAGTTTTCTCACGATCTGGACGGCACCGGGCAGGACATTCGGGAGATGGCGGCCCGAGCCGACTCGACCTTCGCCCAGGTCAACGTCCTCCTGGCCCGAGTAGAAGCTGGGGAAGGCTCCATCGGCCGACTTCTCCAGGATCCCACCATGGCAGCCGAGATGGAGGGGGCATTGCAGGAGCTCCAGCTCCTCCTGGAAGACATTCGTGAGAACCCCAGGCGCTACCTCCGGCTTTCCATCTTCTGATCTGGATCTTGCCCAAGAGATGAGCTTGTGACTCCGTCCTCTGATTCTCCTCGCCCACCCCGTCCCGCCAGGGACGATGGCCCCTACAGGGGGCCAGGAGGGATCCGGGTGGAGCGAAGTGCCGGGGGGGTGGTGGTTCGAATTGTGGCGGCGGCTCCACGGGTCCTCCTCATCCGAGATCCGTATCGAAAATGGGGGCTCCCCAAGGGCCACCTGGAGGGAGGGGAGAAGGAGGCCGACGCGGCACTCCGGGAGGTTCGGGAGGAAACTGGACTCAGGGAGCTGATTCTGGGACCCGACCTGGGTGAGATCGACTGGACTTTCAGGCTTCGTGGAAGGCGGATTCACAAATTCTGTCGTTTCTACCTCATGAATTCACCCAGGGGTGAAACCCGGCCCCAGGTGACCGAAGGCATCACCGAGTGCCGATGGCTCCATCTGGAAGAAGCCGTCGATCTCGTAGGATACGAGAACGCTCGTGGTGTGATTCTGCAGGCAGCGGAACGAATTCGAGTCCCGGAGGTGGAGGGAGGGCTGCCGTGGAGAAGGTTGTCTGATCAGGGACCAGCCCCAGGGGGTGGAGTTTGAGCCGGGAGGACTCCCTCCTGAGGTGGAGCGCGGCCGGAGCCGGCGTGGTTCTCCTCATCTTCCTCCTCCTCTCCCTCCGAGAGGTGATGAACCCGGCCCTCCTCTTCCTGGGTCTGGTGGGGGTTCTCCTCCCCTTGCGCCGGAGTCCCGTCTTCCTTGCCGTCGTGGCTACGGCCGGCGGACTGGTCCTCTTCTGGCTCCTTCGGGAAATGGGATTCCTCCTGGCGCCCTTCGTTCTGGCACTGGTTCTGGCCTATATCCTGAATCCGGCTGTAGGGTGGCTGGCCAGCCGCCGTCCCCTGGCTCGGCTGGCCGGGGACGATGGACAGGGCCGCCTGGCTCGGACGGGAGCTGTGCTCCTCCTGGCCATTCCGGTGGTTGGAGGGGGCGGCGCCTTGCTGATCTGGGGCGTCCCCTATCTGGCCTACGAACTGAGCGGTGTGGCCCGTCGAGCACCGGAGGCTCTGGAACGGTTGGCTACCGTCTTTTCCGGACTGGAGGAGCGACTCACTGGGATCCAGATCCCCGGGATCGAAGGGGTCGAATGGATGGATCGACTGTTGGATCTGGAGGCCGACGACGTAGTGGCCTTCCTGGAGGAGCGGCGGGAAGTGATCCAGGAGTGGATATGGGAGGGCGTTCTGGGGCTGGGGCGAGGGATCGGGACGGCCCTTTCCCTCCTGGGTTACCTGGTCCTGGCTCCGGTCCTGACCTTCTATCTGCTCCGGGATTACGACCGTCTGGTGCAGGGGGTCGATGGCCTCATCCCCCCGGGAAGGGAGGGGATCCGGGAGGCCTTTACCGAGTACGACCGCCTCCTCTCTTCCTATATGCGGGGCCAGGTCCTGGTCTCACTGACGGTGGGGACCATGACGGCGGTGGGACTTCTCCTGGTCCAATTTCCCTATGCCCTCTTTCTGGGCGCCGTGGTCGCCATCTTCAACGTGGTCCCGTATCTGGGACTTGTCCTGAGTCTGCTTCCTGCCATCGCCATCGCCTTGGCCAGTGGAGATCCAGGCATCGCCCTGGTGAAGGTGGGCGTGGTATACACCATTGCCCAATCCCTGGAAAGCGGGGTGGTGAGCCCTCGGATCGTGGGGGATTCCACGGGCCTGCATCCGGTCTGGATCCTCCTGGCCATTGCCGTGGGAGGCTTCTTCTTCGGCTTCGTGGGGCTCCTAATCGCCGTGCCGGTGGCGGTGGGGATCAAGCTTCTCCTTCAGATCGGCATGGCCCGGTACCGGACTTCGGCGCTCTTTGAGCCTGCCGTCGAGGGGACCGGCCAGGACGGGGAGGGGTAGGTCGGGCTGGCAGGAGCCTGCCCGATCCTGAACCACCTGATCGTTCTGCAGGTTGGTTGCTTCACCTTTTCCATGGTTTATCGTTGGAGTGGCCGGCGCCAGACGGTCCAACTCCGGGATTTGACGATGACGCTCAAGCTTCAGGTGCAATGACGAAGGACATTCGGGACATCACCATCATCGGCGGGGGCCCTACGGGGCTCTTCGCCGCTTTCTATGCCGGGATGAGGGGTGCGTCGGCTCGGATCATCGACTCACTTCCGGAGCTGGGCGGTCAGCTCACGGCCCTGTATCCGGAAAAATACATCTATGATGTGGGAGGTTTTCCCAAGGTCCTGGCCAAGGACCTGGCTGTGGAACTTATCGCCCAGGCCATGCAATTTGATCCAGAGGTGGTCCTGGACGAGGAGGTTCGCACCATCCGTCGGGATGAAGACCAGACCTTTGCCCTGGAATGCCGGGAAAGCGTCCGCTGGACCCGGTCCGTGGTCATCGCCGGTGGAAAGGGGGCTTTCGAGCCCCGGAAGCTGGACGTTCCCGGATATGACGAGCACCTGGGGCGGGGCGTCCATTACGCGGTGAAGGATCCTGAGGCGTTTCGTGGGAAGCGGATCGTCGTGGTCGGAGGAGGCGACTCGGCTCTGGATTGGACTCTCCTCCTGAAGGAGAAGGCCGAACGACTCATCCTGGCCCATCGGCGCGACCTATTCCGGGCCCATGAGCGGTCGGTTGAGCAACTCTTCGAAGCGGAGGAGCGGGGTGAGGTGGAAGTCCGTCTCTTCCACGAAGTGGCCGAGATCGCCGGAGATGGACACGTGGAGGCAGTGACGCTCTTCGACAACCGTACCGACGACAGGACGACGGTGGAGGCCGATCTGGTCCTGACCTTCCTGGGGTTCAAGCCTGATCTGGGCCCGATCAAGGACTGGGGATTGGAGATTCGGAAGAACCGGATTCTGGTCTCATCCCTGATGGAGACCAATCTCCCGGGGATCTTCGGGGCCGGAGATATCGTGGACTATGAAGGGAAGCTGGATCTCATCGCCAGTGGCTTTGCCGAGGCGGCCATCGCCGTGAACAATGCAGTCCACTTCGTGGATCCAGACGCCCGGGTCAATCCAGGCCACTCCACCAACATGAAGGTCTTCCGGTAGGACCACAGGAATCGCTCGAAACCATCTATCAGCAGGGCCTTTTCAGGCCACGGAGACGTGAAGATGAGCAAGGACAAGATCGAGAACGTGGTGATCATCGGCTCGGGACCCGCCGGTTGGACAGCGGCCATCTATGCTGCCCGGGCTCAGCTGGATCCTCTCGTCTTCGAAGGCGCCCCATCCAGGGAGATGATTCCAGGCGGGCAGCTCATGTTCACCACAGAGGTGGAGAACTATCCCGGCTTTGCCGAGGGTGTGGACGGCCAGACCCTCATGATGACCATGCGAAGCCAGGCGGAGCGATTCGACACCCGGATCGTGACCGAGGACATCGTCGAGGTGGATGCTTCCCAGCGTCCCTTCAGACTCCGCTCATCGGAGGGAAAGGAGGTCCGGGCCCGGACGGTCATCGTAGCCACTGGTGCACGGGCCAACTGGTTGGGGCTGGAGAATGAGGAGCGGTTGGCTCAGACAGGGGGGGGAGTCTCGGCCTGTGCTGTCTGCGACGGCGCCCTTCCTGCCTTTCGGGAGCAGGTTCTGGCGGTTGTGGGTGGCGGGGACAGTGCCATGGAGGAGGCCACGTATCTGACCAAGTTCGCCCGTGAGGTGGTCATCATCCATCGTCGGGATGCATTCCGGGCCTCTCCCATCATGGCCCAAAGAGCCCTGGACGACCCCAAGATCCGAGTGGAGTGGAACACGGAGGTGACGGAAGTGCTGGGTGACGACTTCGTCACCGGCGTTCGCCTTCGGGATACCCAGACGGGCGCCGAGCGAGAGCTGGAGGTGGGTGGACTCTTCCTGGCCATTGGCCACACGCCCAACACAGGATTCCTGCAGGGAGTCGTGGAGTTGGATGAGACCGGGTATGTCCTGACACCCACCCCGTGGCGTACGGCCACCTCGGTCAAGGGCATCTTCGCAGCAGGAGATGTCATGGACTCCTACTACCGGCAGGCCGTCACGGCAGCTGGAACCGGGTGCATGGCGGCGCTGGAAGCAGAGCGATATCTGGCCCACGGGACGGAGGCCGACCGTGGTGTGGAGGTCCCGGCTGAGCCGGTGGCCACCAGCGGGAACAGGTAAGCGGAGGAGAAGCCAGGGAGTGCACCTGCGGGCACTACCGCCCGAGGTCTCACTGCGCGTCTCCCCAATCCCAACTTCCGAGAGGCAGGTCCATGTCGAGCGAGGCTACTGACGAGACTCCCCCACCCCCGGATGCTCTCGACGTCCAGAAGCTCTACCGGAGGATCGATCCGGCGGTATTCGATTTTGAGACCACCGACGAATTGACGGATGTGGAGTACACGGTGGGCCAGGATCGCCTCGTGTCGTCGGTTCGATTCGGGATGGGGATGAAGGGGCCGGGATACCACATCTTCGCCCTGGGCCCACGGTCCACCGACAAGCGATCGCTGGTGGAGGCCCACCTTCATTCAGGCTCGAGGGATGAGCCGGTCCCCCCTGACCTTTGCTACGTCCACAACTTTGAAGACCCCTACCGGCCCCGACTTCTTCGCCTGCCTGCTGGCATGGGCACCGAGCTGAGCCAGGCCATGGAGCAGCTCACAGGGGATCTGGAGCCCTCCCTCATTGCCGCCTTCGAGAGCGAAGAGTACCAGAATCGGCGCCGAGCTGTGGAGGAGGCGGCCCAGGAGGAGCACGGCAAGGGATTCGAGGAGCTTCAGGAGAGGGCTCGCTCCAAGGGGCTCGCACTCCTTCGAACTCCGGCCGGCTTTGGGTTCATTCCCCTCCGAGATGACGGTGAGGTCATGGAGGAGGACGATATCAAGGCCCTTACCCAAGAAGACCGAGAGGAATTCGAGGAGCGATCCGAGGATCTTCAGGAGGAGTTGCAGGCGCTCCTTCGGACGGTGCCGGCCCGGAAGCGGGATGTTCGAAACCGGATCAAGAAGCTGGACCGGGAGATCGCGGACTTCGCCATTCGCGAGTTGGTGGAGGGGACCCGATCACGGTTCCAGGGGCAGGAGTCGGTCCTGGAGTTCCTGGATCAGGTCCAGGCGGATGTCGTGGCCAACGTCCAGGCCATTCTGGGCGCCGCGGGGCAGGCCGGAGGGCAGGAAGAGAACCCTTTCGCCCAGACGCAGGCCTTGGATCCGGACACCTCGGGGGGGGGATCGGAGAATCCGCTCCTTGCCCGATATCGGATCAACCTCCTGGTGGATCACGCAGCCACGGAAGGGGCGCCGGTGGTCTATGAGGAGCACCCCACCTACAAGAATCTGATTGGTCGCATCGAGTATCGATCCCGCATGGGGGCGCTGAGTACCAATTTCAGCCTGATCCGCCCCGGAGCCATCCATCGGGCAAACGGCGGATACCTGGTTCTGGATGCCCGAAGCCTTCTCATGGAGCCATTCGCCTGGGAGGCGCTGAAGCGGGTCCTGAACACCGAGCGCTTGAAGATCGAATCGCTGGGGCAGAGCTACAGCATGCTCAGCACCGTGAGCCTGGAGCCTGAGCCCCTGGAGCTGGACGTGAAGGTGGTTCTGGTCGGTGAACGGCGGATCTACTATCTCCTCTCTGCCTACGATCCCGACTTTCCCTCACTCTTCAAGGTGGAGGCTGATTTCGAGGACGAGATGAGCCGGGATGGAGACACGGATCTCAAGTACGCCCGGTTCCTGACCGGGCTGATTCGCGGTCGGGAACTTCGACCCTTCGATCGAGATGCGGTGGCCCGGGTCATCGAGCAGGGGGCTCGCCTGGCAGGCGACCGGGAGAAGATCTCCACCCGGACGCTGGAGGTGGAGGATCTCCTTCAGCAGGCCGATCATTGGGCCGGTGAGGCGGATCGATCAGTGGTGAGCCCGGACGATGTCCAGAAAGCCATCGACCAGCAGATCTATCGGGCCAGCCGGGTCCGGGACCGGATTCAGGAGCAGATCCACCGCGACACCCTCTTCATCGATACCGAAGGGGAGGCAGTTGGACAGATCAACGGTCTGTCTGTGCTCCAGCTCGGGAGCCTGTCCTTCGGTCGGCCCACCCGGATCACGGCCCGCGTGGGGCTTGGAAAGGGGGAGATCGTAGACATTGAGCGGGAGGTGGAGATGGGAGGACCGCTCCACTCCAAGGGGATTCTGATCTTGAAGGGATTCCTTTCTCAGCGCTATGCTCGTCGGCTTCCACTCTCGCTGAGGGCCAGCCTGGTCTTCGAGCAGTCCTACGGAGGGGTGGATGGGGACAGCGCTTCGGCCGCGGAACTCTTCGCACTCCTCTCCGCCATCGGGCGGATTCCCCTCAAGCAGTCCCTGGCCGTTACGGGTTCGGTGAACCAACATGGCTATATCCAGCCCATTGGAGGAGTGAACGAGAAGATCGAGGGGTTCTTCGACGTGTGCAACGATCGAGGGTTGACCGGCGAACAGGGCGTGGTGATTCCCCGGTCCAACGTGAAGAACCTCATGCTTCGCCCGGATGTGGTAGCGGCAGTGGAAGAAGACCGTTTTCAGGTCTATGCGGTGGAGACGGTGGACCAGGCTCTCCACCTCTTCGCAGGCATCCCGGCCGGGGGGCCCGATGAGGCAGGCCACTACCCTGCAGGTAGCTTCAATGCCGCTGTCGAATCTGAGTTGACCCATATGGCCGAGCGCCTTCGTTCCTTCGTCCAGAGTGAGAACGGGGCCGCATCCGGAGAGTCGGGAGGGGAAGCGGGCCATGGATAGGCCGGGGCACGAGGGCGAGGGCGTACCGGAGGCGGTACGAGTGCGCCGGGTCCTGGTAGCGTTGGACAGTTCCGGCCACAGTCGACAGGCCCTTGTGGCTGCGGCTCACCTGGCCGGATTGTTGGAGGCCGAGTTGGAGGGAGTCTTCGTTGAGGAGGACGCCTGGTACGGCGTTGGATCCCTTGGTACCGCCAGGGTGATCCGATCCTACACGGGGACGGCCGGCCGACTGGAGGCCGGCGAGTTCCGCCGGGAGTTGGCGGTGGTTGGGAGGCGCCTGGCCCGACTCCTGGAAGAGATCAGTACCCGGCGAAAGCTCCGGTGGCATTTCCGGGTGGAGCGGGGACGGGCGGACAAGGTCATTACAGGGGCGGCCCGGGAGGTGGATCTGGTAACCCTGGGTCGCACGGGTCTCTCGCCCGGGAAGGCCGGCCGGCTGGGCCGAACAGCTCGGGCCCTGATGGAGGAAAGTGAAACGCCCCTTCTCCTCCTACAGGAGGGGATGAAGCTGGGGCAGCGGATGGTCCTTGTCTACGATGGGACTCCCGGAAGCGAGCGAGGCCTGCGGATGGCGAGCCGTCTGGTCACCCGCCAGGGTACGCCTCTGGAGGTGGTGGTCCCCTCCCCACCCGGCCCTGCGGCCGATGAACTGGTGGGCCGCTTGAAAAGCTCCATAGGCGGCCCCCCTGGGGACGGTGCCAAGATCCATCTCATCCCCAACCTGACGGCCGACGACCTGGCCCGAATCATCGGAGTCCGAGCCGACGCCCTGGTCCTGGCCTCCCGGGGGTCACCCCTCTTCCATGCGGATCGGCGAGGCGAGACCCTCCTGGCGCTTCGGTGTCCCCTCCTCCTCTTCTGAGAATCCTGGTCCCCTGACCCAGGGTCGCTGACCATTGACCATGGGGTGGGTCTCCTTCCTGATCAGCGTCATGGGCGGTCGCCGTATTCGCTCCCAACTTCCCCGAGCTCCGGCTCTGTTCCCCTGATCCGCCGGGTGTCGAGTTGGAGCTTGGGTTGGTCGATCCGGTCCGTCCAGAGAGAGGGGGGCTCACTCCGGTGCCTTCGGACCTCATCCATGAGGCGGATTGCGTCCTGTCGCAGGAGGGTCACGTCCACCCCCAGGTACTCTGGCTCGTACTGGGCCAGTGCCTTTCGGGCCTTCTCGAGCTGGGCCACGATCCCATGGGCATTGCCTCGTTGGAGGTGGACGAACGCACTGGCGTAGAGGATGAGTCCGTGGTAGAACTCGCTCCCCTCTGCTCGCCAGGGACCTTCCAGGACCTCGTGACTTTCCCAGCACTGCCCCCCGTTGAATAGAGCCACGAACCGAAGGAGGGGCGTGGGGAGCGGAAGAGCGGGCTCGTCGTTCATGGGCCGGTGATCAACGGGACGGGGCCGTCATCCACCCAACAAGCGGCCGCCGTCCACGACGATGACTTCTCCGGTGATGAAGGGTGATCGGTCCAGAAAGAGGACGGTCCGGACCACATCCTCCGGTGATCCCAGGGTGCCCAGCGCCGACGCATCTCGGGAGCGAACTCGATCCTCTTCGTCGTAGTGATCCGGCAGGAGGACCGCGCCCGGGGCAATGGCATTGACCCGAACCCGGGGCGCCATGGCTCGGGCCATGACTCGGGTGAGATGGAGGAGTCCTGCCTTCGACACGGCGTGGTGGGCGTATTCGACCCAGGGCTGGAAGGCGGAGAGGTCCACCAGGTTGATCACCGAACCTCGAGAGTCAGATAGAAGATCAGCAGTGGCCTTCACCATGAGGAAGGGTCCCTTGAGATTCACTTCCATGACCCGATCCCACTCTTCTTCTTCTACCTCCAGGAGGGTGCGGTGTCCAAAGAGCGATGCGTTGTTCACCAGGAGGTCGAGGCGACCGAAGGAGCTGGCAACCTGCTCCCGGATCCTGGCCACGTCATCACTGCGGGAGACATCACCGGATGCAATGATGGACCGCCGGCCCATGGCTTCCACCTCCCGGGACACACTCCTGGCCTCTCCTTCCGAACTGTGGTAGTTCACCACCACGTCGTACCCTGCCTCTGCCAAGCCCAGCGTGATGGCCCGTCCAATCCTGACGGCGCCGCCGGTGACCAGTGCGATCTTGCTCAACGGGACTCCAGTGCTCGAGGGAGAGGGAGTGGGGTCAGTGGATCCACCAAGCGAAACGCCGGAGGGACACCGAGGTATTCCTCCACATCGTAGAGACCGTCTCCGCGGCCGGAAGGTCCATCTCCAGCGGCAGGACCGATCTACGATGGCACGGTAACGATCATGATCCACTGACGGAAGGAAGGTTCCATATGGCGCAGTTCACAGGAAAAGTAGCAGTCATCACCGGGAGTACCCGGGGCATTGGTCGAGCCACAGCCGAGGCCCTGGTCCGGGGTGGCGGAAAGGTGGTGGTCTCCAGTCGTCGGTCAGATGCGGTGGCGGAGACAGCTCACGCCCTTTCCGAGGCTGGGCCCGGAGAGGCCATCGGTCACGTGTGTGACGTGCGGGAGCCCGATGTCTGCCATGAGCTCATGGATGTGGCTGTTGAACGCTTCGGAGGCTTGGATATCCTCGTCAACAATGCCGGCCTGGGCCGCTTTGCCAAGATTCAGGATATGGACCAGGAGACCTGGGACATCCAGATCCAGACCAATCTGGATGGGGTGTTCCACTGCTCCCGGGCGGCCATCCCCCACCTGATGGCTCGTGGAGGTGGGTGGATCTTCAACATCGGTTCCCTGGCCGGACGGAATGCCTTCTCCGGTGGAGTGGCCTACAACGCTTCCAAGTGGGGCCTCCTGGGGATGAGTGAGGCCATGATGCTAGATCTTCGGCATGAGGGGATCCGGGTCTCCTGCATTATGCCCGGGAGCGTGAATACCCACTTCTTCGAAGACGGACCGGACCCGGAGGATGACTGGAAGCTCCAGTCCCAGGACATTGCACGAGTCATGACCGATCTTCTGGCTTTCCCGGACCGGGCACTTCCCAGCAAGGTGGAGATTCGTCCCAGCCAGCCTCCCAGAAAGTAGCCCCCGCATCACTGCCTGGATGGTCGTTCGGGGAGTGTTACCTTCTCTCCCGGATCGCCGAACCCAGGTGGGATCGCCGGTCCCGGGAGGGGTGGTCTCGTTCCATCCCCCTGGAGTTTCCTCACATGAGAAGCCGCCCGGATCCACGATTCCGGGAACCTGAGAATGGAGATGCCCATGTCCGAAGAATTTCGGGTCGAGAAGGATTCCCTGGGAGAGGTTCGTGTGCCTGCCCAGGCCCTATATGGAGCCCAGACGCAGCGTGCAGTCGAGAACTTTCCCATCAGTGGCCAGCCCTTCGGCCGGGCCATGATCCATGCTCTGGGGGTGGTGAAGGGTGCAGCAGCCCGTGCAAACGGGGAGCTGGGCAATCTGGACGGCGACATCGCCGACGCCATCGCCCAGGCTGCGGACGAAGTGGCCGCCGGCCGGTGGGACGGGGAGTTTCCGGTAGATGTCTATCAGACCGGATCCGGCACGTCGTCCAACATGAACACCAATGAAGTGGTGGCCACCCTGGCCAATCGACTTCTGGACGATGACCCGGGCCGGGTCCATCCCAACGACCATGTGAACTTTGGCCAGTCCTCCAATGACGTCATTCCCACGGCCATCCATGTGGCGTGCCGGGTGTCCATGGTCCGGGACCTGATTCCGGGCCTGGAGATCCTTCAGGCTGCCCTGGAAGCGAAGTCCCGGGAGTTTGACGATGTGGTGAAATCGGGCCGGACCCACTTGATGGATGCCACCCCGGTCCGCCTGGGCCAGGAATTCGGAGGATACGCGGCCCAGGTGGCCAAGGGGATTGGCCGGGTCCAGCGGGCTGCCGATGAGCTGGCGGAGCTGGCCCTGGGAGGAACGGCTACCGGAACGGGGATCAACACCCATCCTGAATTTGCCAGTCGTGCCATCGCCCTTCTGGGTGAGATGACGGAGCTGGAGTTTCGGGAGGCCGACAATCACTTCGAGGCCCAGGGGGCCCGGGATGCCATGGTCAGCGCCCACGGTGCACTGAACACAGTGGCTGCCTCGCTCTTGAAGGTCGCCGACGATATTCGCTGGTTGGCCTCTGGCCCCACCTCGGGTCTGTCGGAGATCACCCTCCCGGCAGTTCAGCCCGGCAGTTCCATCATGCCCGGCAAGGTGAATCCGGTTCTGGCCGAGGCCCTCATGATGGTGTCGGCCCGGGTGGCGGGAAACCATACGACCATCAGCGTGGCAGGGGGACGGGGAAATCTGGAGTTGAACGTGATGATGCCCGTCATGGCTCACACCTTCCTGGAGTCCGTGGCCCTCCTCGCCAATGGGGCCCGAGCCTTCGCCGGAAAATGCATAACTGGAATCCAGGCCAACGAAGAGCGGACTCGGGAGCTGCTCCTCAAGAACCCCTCCATCGCCACGGCCCTGAACCTGTACATCGGTTACGACCGGGCGTCGGAAGTGGCAAAGCAGGCTGCCCGGGAGGGAAGGTCCGTGAGAGATGTTGTCCTGGAACTGGGGCTCATGGAAGAGGGCCAGGTGGATGAGGCCCTGGATGTCCGAGACATGACCGAGCCCGGCTTTCCTGGCGGAAAGGAGGGTTGATCGATGTCTTCCAGAGAATTGGCGCCGGAAGTGGTGGAGGATGAGCTGGGCGCTCACGTTTCTGTGGCGGGGGGCGTCCAGAACGCTCCGGGGCGGGCGGCCGACATCTACTCCCGGAATCTCCAGCTCTTCACGAAACAGCCCAATCGATGGGCCGAGCCCGAGTTGGCGGACGAGACGGTGGCGGCCTTCACCCGGGAACGTTCCGAGCGCCACCTCCGGGTGGCCGGCTCCCATGATTCCTACCTCATCAATCTGGCCAGCCCCAGGCCCGACCTGTGGGAACGATCCCTGGCGTCCTTCACGGCAGAGTTGTCCCGATGTGAGGCTCTGGGGCTCGACTTTCTGGTCACCCACCCGGGAAATGCCACTGACGGGGACACCGAGAGCGGAATTGCTCGGAATGCGGAGGGGGTGACGCGCGCTCTGGAAGCGGTGGAGGGGTCTACCCGGGTTCTTCTGGAGATCACGGCTGGGTCGGGGACCTCCATCGGTGGGTCGATGGAAGGGCTCAGGGACATCCTCGAGCAGATTCCCGAAGACCAGCGTCATCGGGTCGGAGTCTGCTTTGACACCTGCCACGCCTATTCGGCAGGGTATGATCTGGTGGAAGACTATGACGGTGTCTGGCAGGAGTTCGAGGACCTACTGGGGTTGGACCGCCTGGGACTCTTCCATCTGAACGACAGCCAGCACCCTTTTGGAAGCCGTAAGGATCGCCATGAACACATCGGAGCCGGATCGCTGGGGGAAGGACCGTTTCGACAGATCATGAACGACCCACGGTTCACCAGCATTCCCAAGGTCCTGGAAACCCCCAAGGGAGACGACATGGTCACTTTGGACCGAGAAAACCTTGCCCGACTCAGGGGCTACCGGGAGTAGGTTCCACGGGGCAGGAGCTATGGGGGAAGGGGAGCCTTCTCCGGAGTATATCCTTTACGCACCGGGGGCCAACCCCCTATATTCATGGTCCGACGTATCGGAGGGCCTCATTATTGAGCCAACACCAGTGAAGCCGGGACTGACTCCGGTGGCTGCCGACCCGCCCTGCAAGGGGACTTCGAAGGCTACTGGGAGGTCACCATCAATTAAATCCGGGCTTCAATAACACCCCTTCGGTGCGTCACTGGGGGCCGGCAATCTCTTCGGAGAGGGCCGGCCTCCTTTTTTTTCTGCTGCCCAG
>PWWP01000215.1 GCA_003562075.1 Gemmatimonadota bacterium | reverse complement strand
CGATCGTCCAGGGGACCGCCCCTGCCTCGACGAGACGCTCCTGCTCGCGCTTCCCGGAATAGTGGGCGTTGCCCTTCACCCGATGGAGGCCCACGATCGATAGCAACACGTGATGGCGCACCCCAGCCCGCTCTTCGGCGGCAAGCAGAGTGCGGGTCATGCCGCCGAAGTAGGCCACTGCCTCCTCGTGATCCGTTGTGTTGGCATTCGTCGTGTCCACGACCGCCTCCACGCCCATCAGCGCCCGGTCCAATCCTTGGCCCGTCAGGAGATCCACGCCGAGCGCACGGCTGATTCGGATCACCTCGTGGCCAGCCCCCTCCAACCGGGCAGCGGTGAGTTGCCCAATGTGGCCGGTTGCTCCGGCGACTGCGATGCGCATCGACTACCTCCAGCGTGTCCGGGATACAGGGTGAACCTCAATTCGCTCAACAAGTGTAGAGCTATTGCGCTGATGGGTCAACGACCGTAGAGTGAACGCATGGATCGACAGGAGAACACACCGCTGTCACGGGAGGAGCGCCGGCAGCGAACGAGGGCCGCCATCCTGGCCGCGGCCCGGGAGTTGTTCGCCGAGCACGGCTACGAACGCACGACCATCCGCGCCGTGGCGGGGGAGGCGGGCGTGGACCCGGCGCTGGTAATGCAGCACTTCGGCAGCAAGGACCGGCTGTTCGCCGCCGCGGCGCTCTCCAGCGTCGATACGGACTCTCTGGTTCAGGCCGAGCACGACGACCTGGCGCGGGTGGCGTTGTCCCACCTCTTCGCTGCTTTCGAGGACCCGGACCGCCGCGTGAGCGCCATTGCCCTTCTCCGCAGCTCGCTGACCCACCCCGCTGCCCTGCGGGCGCTTCGTGACGACGTGATGGGCCCAACCCAGGCGCAGGTGGCCCGGACCATCGGCGGCGAGGATGCGAAGCTCAGGGCCGCGGTTCTCAACGCGTCCACCCTGGGCGTGACCATCGCCCGCTACCTGCTGGAGGACCCCGAGCTGGCAAAGGCCAGTCGAGAGGACCTCGAGCGGATCATGGGACCCGCGCTCCAGGCGATCGTGGAGTCCTAGACCACGCATGGAGATCGAAAATGCAGAGGACCGGTAAGATTCAACGGATGGAGCACGTCGGTATCGTGGTTGAGGACCTCGCGGCCGCGACCGAGTGGTTCGTCGACCTCGGGCTGGAGGCGCAGGGCACCGGGATGGCCGAAGGGCGATGGGTGGACCGCGTGGTGGGCCTCGACGGTGTCCGCGTCGAGGTGGCGATGCTCCAGACGCCGGATGGGCACGGCCGACTCGAGTTGGCAAAGTTCCATGCGCCCTCCGCGCAAGCCGGAACTCGGCAGGCGCCCGCGAACACACCGGGGCTCCGCCATGTCGCTTTCGCTGTCGTCGACATCGAGAAAGTAGTTTCCGGTCTGCGAGCGCGAGGTGTAGAGCTCGTCGGTGAGTTGGAGCGCTACGAGGACAGCTACCGGCTGTGTTACGTCCGTGGCCCCGACGGGATCATCGTCGAACTGGTAGAACGAGTCGGCTGAAAGAGCGGCGGTTCATGTCCAACCCATCGCGTCGAGTCGTATCCAGCGCTGGCCCCTGGCGAACCCATCGATGCTGCCATTCCGCCCATTTCGCAGGTCGCCAGCTCACCGACCGTCCACCAGCTCCACGGCCGCGTCAGCTCCAATATCGCCGCCAGGCCGTGGCAGGGTGGAGCGGGGCACCGGTGTCAATCCCTCTTACTCCACCTGGATCAGAATCCGCCGGTACAGCGCCCCCTGGATTGCCGGCTTCGAGAGCCCCGTTCTCCGGGCGATGTCGGCCGCTCATCTGCACCGGGCTGTGGCGATATCACGAAGCACCAAAGACGGATAGGAGATCACGGATAGGCGTCGATGCTGAACCCGCGGATGCCTTGCCACGTGAGCATGTTCTTGGTGACTTGTGCCGAACGCAATCGAGGTGTAGTGGCTCTCCTGGTCCGAATGGAAAGCGATTGCAGCGAGCGCAAAGCGTGGGAATCCTGCCGCTGACCTGAAAGCGACCGGAGGGGAGATATTTGTGCAGGTGCGGCGCATTTTGGATATGCGGAAACCCAGGAATACGATTCACACATTCCTACGGGATACTGTAGCTCACTCGTATCGAAGTCACCATCCGAACTCCGAGTTCTGATAGACGCGGAGTAGGCAGGTCACGGATTATGGGGGACGCAGACAGATCGAATCCAGGTCGCGAACTCAATCTCGTCGAGTGAGCCGTCTGCGACCCGCAGGGTCATATCGACGACCTGGGATTCAGGAGCCTCTATCTCATGCCCGTTGAGGATGAGGAACATGTTGACGGTGACGAAGCCAATGCGCTTGTTCCCATCGATGAACGGGTGGTTCTTGATGAGTCCGTATCCGTAGGCGGCGGCGAGGGTGGCAAGATCGGAATGCGGTTCGTACCGCCATCGATTCTGGGGGCGAGCGATGGCGGAGTCCAGCAGGCCTTCATCGCGAAGGCCAAGTTGCCCTCCATGGGCCCGGATCTGATCCGCATGAGCGGCCTCGATTGCGGTACGTGGGACCCAAGATGGTTCCTGACGAGCCGTTTTCACTTGGCGAGTTCGCGCAAAGCGTTGCGGTACCTGCTGGCGGTGCGCTCGTAGGCGGCCATGGCCTTCTGGAACTGTG
>PWWP01000276.1 GCA_003562075.1 Gemmatimonadota bacterium | reverse complement strand
TGCACTGTTGTGCTCCACTTGTGCTTTCAGCAGGTCATTTCGGCTGGCAAGGCCTACTTCATAGCTGTTTCGGGCCAGTTGCACAAATTCTTCAAGCATTTTCACAGCCTGTTCCGCGAGTTTCACCTGTTCGGTAACTGAGATAAAGGTCCAGTAGGCGTGGTCGGTGGCAAGTATTGTATTTATACGCTGCAGGCTCAGATTATCATGGGCCATATTCAGACCAATATCTGCCATCCTGTTACCTGCATTGATCTTTCCTCCGGTATAAAGGGGTTGTTCCATGTTCAAACCCACAATGTATGCCCTGTTCAGACTTACTTCCAGCGGTAACCATGCATACATGTTGAACACCGGATTTCCGTCAGGACCAATTACGGGCTCGCCTGTAACCGGGTGCAACATGAAGTTGGGAACAAGTTCGCCGGTGGCAGGATCAGGCACCTGTGTAGGCAAAATCAGTTCCATGTCAAAATCCTGGTCCTGGTAAATTCCTGTACCCGATGCCGAAAATGCCGGAAGGCGAAAGGTGCGTGCTGCAGCGCGTTCTTCCTGTGCCTTGTCAATCTGCATGCGGGCAATTCTCAGGTCTTCGTTGTGACTCAGGGCCATTTGCCGGCTCCTTTCAAGGGTTAACACTTCCTGCGCCGGAGCTTTTAAAGCAAGAAAAACGAAAAGCAGAAAGGTTGTTGCTATAATCTTCTTCATAATAGAATTACGATTTGATTTGATTGATTTCAGAAGGCTTAACACCATAAAATGCGGCATACAGAATGGGAACAAACACCAGTGTAATGAGCGTACCCACAAGCAAACCGCTTATGATGGCAACCGCCATGCTTGCATACATGGGATCGGTAAGAAGGGGCAGCATACCCAGTATGGTTGTAAAAGACGCCAGCAGCACCGGACGGATACGTGAAATTGTAGCATTTACCAATGCCAGATGTTTAGCCAAACCACCGGAAATAAGAGTTTCAGCTTCGTTGAGCAGTACTATGGCATTCTTCACAATCATACCCATCAATCCGAAAGACCCGATAATGGCCATAAAGGTAAATGGCTGACCTGCCAGTATCATTCCGGGCACAATGCCTATAAATGCCATGGGAATGCAACTCAGCACTATGATAGGTTTGCGGAAGTCGTTGAACAACAATATCAGTGTGAGTATGATTAAAAGTATGGAAATGGGCAGGTACCTGAAAATATTGGTTAAAGCTTCATTCTGAAGTTCATACTCTCCCACCCATACCGCAGTATATCCTGCAGGTAACTCTATGGCTTCAATTTCCCTGAGACTGGCACGCCGGGTTTGTGCCGGACTGTAACCGTCCATTGGTTCAGATTGCACCTGTATGGCCCGGCGACCGTTTACTCTTCTTACCACCTGCTCATTCCAGTCGAGTTCAATACCTTTGGTAACAGCACTCAACGGTACCGGACTGGCAATCTCACGTGTGATATCATCCATGGTTTTAATACCCATGAGCAATTCCTGCAGCGATCGTTCATTGATACCAGAAATATCGGGAAGCATGCTCCAAACAGGTATATTTTCAGGATTTTCTATTCGGGAACCATCGCTGTTTCGTATCTTAAGCGAAATGCCCACGCGGGTTTGTCCTTCAAAATATTCACCGATGGGTAAGACATCGGTAGCTGCCAGCAATGCATTGGCAACATCCTGCCGTGATGTACCGGCCCTTCGGGCAGCCTGCTGCATGTATTGAGCCGTAAGGGCCTGCCCCATAGGCTCCCAGTCATCCTCAAGCGTGTACTGGTCAACATAGGGATTTCTTCTGAAAATTTCCTTTGCCTGAGCTGCCAGATCGCGCAGTACAGCGGGGTCAGGACCCGAAAACTCCACTTCTACGGTATGAGATGATTTTATGGACAGATTATACTTACGGATGCGAGTGCGGGCATCAGGATAGTTGTCGTGAAGGTATTTCGACACGATGGGCCGCATACGCATCATGGTTTCATAGTCGGTAAAATTTACAATGAGTTCGCCGTAACTGTCGGCTGCCTCACCCATGGGTCTTACCAGGCAATAGCGCGACGGAGTCTGCCCGTGGCTCGATACTACCATCTCCACTTCATCAAGCGTAAGCAGATATTCGGTTATGGAATGTAAATCCTGGTTTACCCTTTGCGGACTGCTTCCAGCGGGCAGGCGGTACTCTATATAAGCCTGGTTGTAATTAAAATCGGGGAAGAAGGTGCTTTTGATATTGGTGAAATTAAGAGCTGCCAACAGGAGCAAAAAAGCCGACACCACCAGGGTGGCTGTTTTATAATGGAGAAGTTTGCAAAGCAGTTTTTTGAATTTCCTGAAACCCCAGCTCGCAAAAAGTTCCTTTTCCGATTGTGCAGGCCTGATGTTTTTCAGCAGCTTACCGGCAAACAACGGCACTTGTGTCATGGCCAGACCCCAGCTGATAAACAGCGAAATACAAAGCACCACAAACAGGTCACGAGCATAGGTACCGGCGGCATCTTCTGATAAGAAAACAGGCAAAAAAGCTGCCACGGCAATAAAAGTAGCACCGGCAAGCGGCCAGGCAGTACGTCGTGCCGGATCAACCAATGCCTGTGGTCGTTTGATACCCTTTTTATGATCTACAAGGATACCATCAATCACCACAATTGCATTGTCTACCAGCATACCCATTGCCACAAT
>PWWP01000005.1 GCA_003562075.1 Gemmatimonadota bacterium | reverse complement strand
GAGGGAAACGGCCAACAGCGGGCTACACTGGAAAGAACATCATTTATCGACGACACGCATGGCTGTCCGTATTTCAATTAGAGTTCTTAACACAAACCGTACTGTACGGTTAATGGCGGTAGCCTGCCCGAGGGCACCCAAAAAAACAGAAGAAGAATGCATCGGCCGGGCTTAAAAGCTCACCCTCCCAAGATTGCATTCCCCAAAACCCAGACCTCAACAAAAACATCACTGCATCAAGGGAGGCGGCCATGCTCCTGTCCAACCTCAAAGGAATTTTCAATGGCAAAGATCAAGGACCTGTTTTTGACGGTCATTATTCTTCAGCCATGGACCAAAACCTGGGCATTTACGGCGAAGAGCAGTTTCAGGAAATGCTCGCCATGGAAACCAAGCGGTCCAAACGATCTTCCAGGCCTTTTCTCCTGATGCATGTGACCGTGTCCGAAGACACGGAGGAAGCTGAACGTCTTTACCTTTTCAAGCGCATCGCCCTCATTTTGAATTCCATCACCCGGGACATCGACATCAAAGGTTGGCACTCCTATGAAAAATGCATAGGTGTCATCTTCACGGAAATCCGCCCTGTGTCCGGGCATGCCATCGAATCCCGCATTCACGAAAAAATACACGAAGGCCTCCTCAAGGGCCTCCACCTGGACCAGGTCAGCAAAATTAACCTCTCTTTCCAATCCAGCACCAATGGACAATCCGCCGCCATCTTCTCCGACTGCCCCGTGTCTTCCTGTACCCCTCATGAGCACTCCCTCCAGTATGGCCAAGTGGAAACAGGCCCTTCCGATACTCAAGAGGGGTCCAGCCTCGTGCTGGAAAATACCGCAGAGGGAAAAATCGAGCACGGTTTCAATCGACAGATGAGCCTGCTTCTCCTGGGGGACCTGGCTTTGCTGGGATTTGCCGCTTTCATGGGTGCTTTGTTTCGATTGGGACTCTTCCCCTCCAATGCAATACTCCCGCTGGCCTCCTTGGCAGTGGCAGCAGTCCTTTACCCATGCATGCTGTTCATCTTTGACATGTACAACGTGAGCCGTTCTTTCCGTTCCTACGACAGCATTTTACGCACCATAGCCGCAGCCGGATTCGCCACCCTTTTGTGCGGCATGGTCTTTTATTTGTTCCCCGAAACCCATACGGGACGGGGTGTTCTCCTGCTTCAAGCTCTGACCCTCATGGTTTTGCTTGTTCTCTGGAGAGTGGCCTTCGACATTCTGTGGCGTAAGACCAACTCCAAAAAGGGTGCTATTGTGGTGGGCGCCGGACAACGGGGAAAAGCCATTTGCAAGCTTTTGAACAGCCCCATTTCACCCTACAAAGTGCGAGGGCTTCTCGATGATGACCCCCAAAAACAGGGCACCACCGTGGGACCGCACATGGTTCTTGGCACCACAGGGCAGATCAACGAGGTCATGAAGGAGGTGTGGGCCAAGGCCGCCATCCTCGCCATTCCCCGCAACTGCAACCGCAACCTGGTCCGGAAGGTTCTGGAAGCGAGAATGCGAGGCATAAGGGTGCTGGAAATGTCCCAGGTCTATGAAAACCTCACAGGGCGCGTTCCCGTACAGCACATTCAGGACGACTGGTTCCTTTACACGGATGGTTTCTACATTCTGTCCAAGGAATATGTACAGAAGTTCAAGCGCCTCTTTGACATCTTCTCCTCGAGCCTGCTCCTTTTTCTTGCTTCCCCCGTGATTCTTCTCACCGCCATCGCCATCCGCCTCGATTCCTCGGGGCCGGTTTTTTACCGCCAGGACCGCGTTGGAAAGCTGGGCAAAGTCTTCTCCATCGTCAAATTTCGATCCATGTTTGAAAATGCGGAAGCCAAGGGCATCAAGTGGGCCACCAAGCGGGATCCCAGGGTCACACGTGTGGGGCGCTGGATCAGGCTTTTCAGAATCGACGAAATTCCCCAGCTGTGGAATGTGCTCAAGGGGGAGATGAGCCTGGTGGGTCCCCGTCCCGAACGCCCTGAATTCGTGAAGGAACTGGAAGCGGTGATTCCCTATTATGCCGTCCGCCACTGCGTGCCGCCAGGGGTCACGGGCTGGGCACAGGTGAGCTACCCTTACGGCGCGTCCGTGGAAGACGCCCTCCATAAGCTGGAATACGACCTTTATTACATCAAGAACATGTCCATCCTTCTGGATCTGAAAATCGCCATGAAAACCGTTGGAGTTGTGCTCATCGGTGACGGCGCCCGGTGAGTGCTCCGTGGTTATCGGGCAAAGGCCGGGGGAACAAAACCCGTGAAGGTTCAGGGCATTGGCTTCCACATGGGCATCCGTGGGTTGCAGGCAAAGGCGGTGGGCACCAAACCCCGTGCCCACCCTACGGGTTTCGCCCAATGAGATTCTCCCCAGTGAGATTCATAATGATCCCCCAAAATGATCCCGCAAAGCAGGAGGCAATTTTCCCCGGAATTGCCAAGCCGCAGGGCAGGAGCTGATTCTCTTTAGGAATTGCCGAGTCCGCAGCACACTGGCTTATCCCCCTGGGACCGCTGAGCCCCAGCTCGGCAAAAAAGCCGCAAAGGGGTGCAGTGACCAGGGAAACGGGGAATGGGTTTTTTGCATTGTACATGTCATGATGAAACGAAACCCGGTGATTCTCGAAAAAATGCCGAGCTGGGGCTCAGCGGTCCCAGGGAGGGGCTCTTTAGTGCGTGAGG
>PWWP01000013.1 GCA_003562075.1 Gemmatimonadota bacterium | reverse complement strand
GGGCTCCACGAGCTCTCCCGCCGCTCCACCGACGGGTATGAGGGCGCCCGTGGGGACGTGGCCCGCTGGATCGGCGCCACCGACCCGGGTGAGATCGTCTGGACCCGGGGAGCCACCGAAGCCATCAACCTGGTGGCCCACGCCTGGGGCACGGCCAACCTGAAGGAGGGAGACGAGATCCTCCTCACCGAGTTGGAGCACCACTCCAACCTCGTACCCTGGCAGATGGTGGCCGCCCGGACCGGGGCCCGCCTCCGGTACCTGGAGCTGGACGAGGAAGGACGGCTCCGCCTGGACCCGCTCCCGGAGATCCTGGCCGGCGGCCGGGTCCGGCTGGCGGCGGTGGGGCACGTCTCCAACGCCCTGGGCACCATCAACCCGGTGGCCGAGATCGCCCGACAGGTGAAGGAGGCCGGCGGGCTGGTGCTGGTGGACGGAGCCCAGGGTGCGGCCCACGCCCCCGTGGATGTGGAGGCGCTGGGGGCCGACTTCTACGTCCTGTCGGGCCACAAGATGTGCGGTCCCACCGGGATCGGCGCCCTCTGGGGGCGGAAGGAGCTCCTGGACGGCATGCCACCCTACCAGGGTGGTGGCGAGATGATCTCGGAGGTGGGCCGGGAGCACTCCACCTGGGCCGACCTCCCCCACAAGTTCGAGGCCGGCACCCCCAACATCGCCGGCGCCACCGCCATGGCGACCGCCGTTCAGTACCTGGAGGGGCTGGGCCCGGAGCGGATCCTGGCCCACGAGCAGCACTTGGTCCGACGGACGCTGGAGGGACTGAAGGGGATCCCGGGCGTCCGCCTCTTCGGACCGGAGGACCCGGACGCCCGGGCCGGGGTGGTCTCCTTCACCATGGAGACGGCCCACCCTCATGACATCGCCACCATCCTGGACGCCGAAGGCGTGGCCATCCGGGCCGGTCACCACTGCGCCCAGCTCGTCATGAAACGCTTCGGGGTGCCGGCCACCGCTCGCGCATCCTTCTATCTGTACAACACCGACGAAGACGTAGACCGCCTCCTGGCCGGTCTCGAGTCGGTGAGGGAGATCTTTGGCTGATGGACCGTTCCACCCCACCCATGAAGGCCCTCTACCAGCAGCTCATCCTGGATCACTACAAGAATCCCAGGAACCGGGGCGAGCTGGAGGACCGGACGGTAGAGGTCCACATGCGGAACCCCACCTGCGGTGACGAGATCAAGCTCCAGCTCCGGATCGAGGACGATCAGATCGTGGACCTGAAGTTCCTGGGAGACGGCTGCTCCATCTCCCAGGCCTCCGTCTCCATGATGTCCACCATCCTGAAGGGGAAGGGGCTGGACGAAGCCCACCAGGTGGCCCGGCGCTTCACCGGGATGATGCACGGCGACGAGGAGGCGGCTCGGGACTCCACCCTGGGGAACCTCCGCTCCCTGGCCGGGGTGGCCAAGTTTCCCGTCCGGGTGAAGTGCGCCCTCCTGGGCTTCGACGCCCTCCAGGAGGCAATGAAGAAGCAGCAGGAAGAGGAAGCCACCGCCGGAAGCTGAACCCTCCAGCCCGAGTCCTCCCATGTCCCCGACCTCGACCCTCGTCCTACCTCGGACGCCCGTAGGCCCCCTGACCCTGGTGGCCTCTCCTGCCGGCCTGCAGGAGGTCCGGTTCGGGGCCACCCCCGGAGCCCCGGCCCCTGGGGATCTCCCGACCGGCCCGGCCGGCGCATCGCCCACCTCCCCCTTCCTGGCCCGAGCAGCAGAAGCCCTGGAGGCCTACTTTGCCGGCGCCTCGGATCCCTTTCAGGACCTGCCCTTGGCCCTGGAGAGGCGCACCCCCTTCCAGCAGACCGTGTACCGGGTCCTCCGGGACATTCCCCGGGGCCGGCTCCTGACCTACGGCGAGGTGGCCAGGGACGCAGGAAGCGGGTCCCCTCGGGCGGTGGGACAGGCCGTAGGCGCCAACCCCCTCCCCATCATCGTCCCTTGTCACCGGGTCGTGGCGGCCAGCCGGCGCTTGGGGGGGTTCTCCGGGGGACTGGAGCGGAAGGTCCCCCTCCTGGAGCTGGAGGGGCTCATCATCCAGGGGGAGGGATTCGGGGCGCGGGTGGGGTAGGGGTCCTCCACGAGCGCCTCGCTCGCTCAACCATTCCACAACCCGAACCTGCAGGGGTCCCATGCACCGCCTCCGCTTCGCCCTCGTCACCTTGGCCGTTGCTCTGGTCGGACTCAGCGCCTGTGAGCCGGCGGACCAGGGCCCCCGTGCCCAGCAAGACTGGACCCTTCGCGCCGAGGCCAGCGATTACCGGGAAACCGCCTCCTACGATGAGGTGATCGCCCTTCTGGAGCAGGCTGCCCGAACCCATCCCGACCTGCACCTGACCTATTTCGGCTACTCCAACGAGGGGCGCCCCCTCCCACTCCTGGTGGCCGGGCCGGTGACCGACGCCGAGCCCGCCTCCATCCGGGACACGGGGCTTCCGGTGGTATACCTGCAGGCCAACATCCACGCTGGAGAGGTGGCGGGGAAGGAGGCTCTGCTCCGCCTGGTGCGGGAGCTGGCGCTGGGGGAGCGGGCCAGTCTCCTTCGGGAGCTGGTGCTCCTGATCGGGCCCACCTACAACGCAGACGGAACCGAACGGGTGGATCTCCGAAATCGCCCCCGACAGTATGGGCCCCTTGGGGGAATGGGCACCCGAACCAATGCCCAGGGCCTGGACCTGAACCGGGACCAGATGAAGCTGGACTCGCCCGAGGCTCGCTCCCTGGCCCACCTCTTCAACCGCTTCGACCCCCACGTGTTCGTGGACCTGCACACCACCAACGGCACTCAACACGCCTACCACCTGACCTACTCACCACCGCTGCACCCGGCCACACCCTCCGCCATCGACGACCTGCTCCGGGAGGATCTCCTCCCCCGGGTCACCCACGAGGTGGAGGCTCGATACGGTTGGCACTTCTGGCACTACGGCAACGCCTTTGAACGGGACGGTGTGCAGGGCTGGTACACCTTCGACCACCGGCCCCGGTTCGTCACCAACTACGCGGGACTGCGGAATAGAATCGGGATTCTAAGTGAGGCCTACAGCTACGCGACCTTCGAAGACCGGATCCTGGCATCGGAGCTGTTCGTGGAAGGGATCCTGCGCTGGGTCCGGGACCATCCGGAGCGAGTCATGGCGCTGGCGGAGGAGGAAGACGCCCGGGAACTTCCCGGGAGCCGGATCCCAGTCCGAGGCGGGTTCCCGGAGGAGGCTCCGATCCACCCCATCCTCATGGGCGCCGTGGAGGAGGAGGCCCACCCCTGGACCGGAGAAACCATCCTCCGACGCACCGACGAGGTGCGGGAGCGGGCGATGCCGGCCTTCGTGGCCTTCATGGGGACCGAGGATGAGGTCGTGCCCGCCGCCTATCTCATTCCCCGACAGATCGCACCGGTGGTGGAGCGGCTCCGGGCCCACGGAGTGCGGCTGGAGCCGGCAGACGACCCGGACGCCGGCGGGGTGGTGACCGCCGCCCTTACCGAGGGAGAGTGGCAGCGCTTCATGGTCCAGGACCTGGTGGTGGCGGAGCAGACGTTCCAGGGTCGAAACGAAGTCACGCTCCAGGGCGCCTGGGAGGGGGCTTCCCAGGCCCAGATTCCAACGGAGGAGGCGCTGAGCCAGTGGCTTCTTCTGCCCATGGATCAACCCCTGGCTCGCCTCGCCTTCCTTCTCCTGGAACCTCGGGCCGACGACGGATTCGTGAACTGGGGCATCATGGACGACTGGCTGGATTCAGGCGCCCCATTCCCGATCCTGCGCGTCCTCCCCTGATCCTGCCCTGAAGCGGGGATGGGCCGCTCAGGGCTCCAGGATCACCTTCAGGGCCCCGCTCCGGCGGTGGTTGGCGGCCGCGGAGAGGGCATCCCGATAGTCGGCCAGGGGGAAGGCGTGGGTCACCAGCTCCTCCACCGGACGATCCGACTCCTCCAGACACTCCAGCGTAGCCTGGAAGGTGTGACACCGGCGGCCACGCCACGCCTCCTCCCCGTAGCCCACGAAGCCCCGGACCTCCAGCTCCCGGGCCCAGAGGAAGGTCAGATCCAGCTTGGGGATCTGGGCTGCGCATCCCAGCATGACGATCCGGCCCCGGGGGCTGGTGAACCGGAGCGCCTGACTCAGGCTCCCGCCATTCCCCACGCAGTCGAAGACCACGGGAAATCCGCCTCCGGAGAAGACCTCGTCGCCCAGGATGGGCTGGTAGGCCATGGCCCCGGTCTCCACCAGGACCTGCCGGGCCTCCACTCCGGGGTTGACCACTTCGTCGGCCCCCATCTTCCGGGCCAGCTCGGCTTCGTGATCCCGCTTGGTCTGGGCCACGATGGCTCCCTTGAACCCGGAGGCCCGCAGGGCCCAGATCGTGCCCAGGGCAATGGGGCCGCTCCCGATGACCAGGACGTCGCACTCCGGATCCTCGGGCCCTCCGTTCAGGACGGCATGCATCCCGATGGAGAGGGGTTCCACCAGGACGGCTTCCCGCTTGCTGATGGCCGGATCCACCGGGAAGAGCTGGCTCTGGTGGGCCACCATCTCCTCTCCCCATCCCCCGGGGAGATCAGCGTGGTAACCGATGGTCAGACCACGTCTTAGTGTGTCTGCCCCATGGGCTGGACCCCCCTCCTCCCCGGCCAGCTCGCAGGTCCCGTGGCGGCCCTCCTGGCAGGAGAGGCACCGGGCTTCCCGGGGGTGGCCCCGAACCCGACAGGAGATCATGGGGTCCACCACCACCCGCTGGCCCACCTCCACCCGATCCACCCCGGCGCCGACCTCCACCACCCGGGCCAGGACCTCGTGACCCAGGACGGCAGGAAAGGAGGCGAACGGCTCCATGGCCGGGCTGGCCGAGTAGGTCAGGTTGGCCAGGTCCGTCCCGCAGATCCCCGAGGCCAGGACCTCCAGACGGACCCATTCGTCCCCTCGAAGTGAGGGGCGGGGGACCTCCTTCAGGCGAAGATTGGAGAGGGGGCCGAAGGTGGCCGCCTCCCAGTATCGGCCCAGGGTCCGGGCCCGGAGGAAGCCGGCCGTGGTCACATGAAAACTGAGCGCCTGCATGACCGGGGCCTCCTCAGAAGGTGTCCAGGAGTCGGAAATCCCGGATCCCCATGAGGGGGCTCCAGCCCTGCGCTTCCACCGCCTGGGCATGACCGGGGAGAGCGCCGTCCAGAAAGAGCTCGGCCAGGACGGCCACGGGAAGGGCCCCGTCCCCTGCCTCCTGGCTGCGCCGCTGCACGTCCCCGCCATCCGTCCCGGTCCAGACGCCGGTGTTCTCCGGGAGAACCGGATCCTGGAGGGGGAGCGTGCTCCCGGCCGGCAGCCCGGTCCGGCTCAGGATCCCGGCTGCGTTGACCACCCGAAGCATGGGTCCACGGAGGAGGGTGGCCGAGGCGAACCAGAGGCCACCCCGGGCCCCGGGGCTTCCCTGCCGTCGGGGATGGCCCAGGAGCCGCTCCAGGTGCTCGCCGGGAAGGGCGTCGTAGATGACCCGGCGCCACTGGTCGCGCTGGAGAGAGATCCACCCTAGGAGGGCCCGGTGGGCAGCCAGGTCAGCCACCACCATCTCCTGGATGCGTAGCGTCTGCTTCTCCCGGGAGCGGCCCGGATCGTTCCCGGCCACCAGGTAGCCCCGGATGGGGGATCCGGCCGGATCAGCAGCGGACTCTCCCGAACCCGGGACGACCACGACCAGGGGGCCTTCCCCCTGGGGGTCTTTCAGGAAGGACCAGAGTCTCCCACTTCGTGCGATGAGGCCCTGGGTCCTGGAATGGGCTTCGTCGTAGAAGGGGGGGATGAGCTGGAGGGCCTGGTCCGGAGAGACCATGCGGGCCTCCCGGGCCTCTGGGAAGCGGGGAAACTCCTCCGGGGCCACGATGTACCGGTGAAGCTCGCCGGCCAGGGTGTAGCCCAGCCGCCGGTAGAAGTCGGCCCGGTACGGATAGAGGAGGCTCAGCTCCTGTCCCTCTTCCCTGGCCTGCTGGAGAGCAGCCCTGCAGAGGGCCGCTCCCACCCCTTGCTGCCGCGCCTCAGGACTCACGGCCACGGCCGCCAATCCCTGGGTGGAGATGACCTGGCCCCAGAGGCTCAGCTCCATCCGGTAGCTCCGCAGCCCTCCCACGAATCGTCCATCCACCTCTCCGACCCAGCAGCTCTCCAGCCCCCCGTAGCGACCGGTCCCTTCCTCCAGTTCCTCCACTCGCTGGGATGCGGACCGACTCCCGGGGAAGGCTGTGGCCCAGAGCCGGGCCAAGGGGGGAATGTCCTCTGCTCTGGCTGGGCGGAGGGTCAGCGGCGAGTCGGCGGGCGGGGCAGATGGGGAGATCTGGCTCATGGCTCCGATTCTACCCAAAGGCTGGAGGGCGCGTCCAGTGACCCCCGTGTTGCCAGGGCCCGGCCGGCGGCAGCGGGCACCCCGGGACGGGGGCAGGGGTATAGGCGGCAGACGGTCCGGTCGGACGCGCTACAGCCGGAACAGGAGCCTGCCCCGAAACCCCGGGAGCCCAGCATGATGAAGACTGCCATCGTCGCCGGATGCCGCACCCCCTTCACCCGGGCCGGTACCGTCCTCAAGGAGCTCACCGCGATCGACCTGGGACGGATCGCCGTCCGGGAGGTCCTGGCCCGGGCCGACGTGCCCGCCGACGTGGTGGACCACCTGGTCTTCGGCACGGTGGTCCACGATCCCCGGGCCCCCAACATCGCTCGGGAGGTGGGGCTGGGCGTCCTGCCCGTCACCGTGCCGGGCTCCACCGTCTCCATGGCCTGCGCCTCAGCCAATCGGGCCATCACCGACGCCGTGGGCCTCATCGAAGGAGGACAGGCCCAGGTGGTGGTGGCCGGCGGCGCCGATTCCCTCTCTCACATCCCCATCATGGTCAGCGATCCGTTGGCCGACACCCTGGTCACCGCCTCCAAGGCCAAGACGCTGAAGGAACGGATGGGCGCCTTTGCCGGCATCCGGCCCGGCCACCTGGTGCCCCAGCAGCCCCAGATCGCCGAGCCGTCCACCGGAGAGACCATGGGGGAGGCCGCCGAGCGGATGGCCAAGGAGAACCGGATCTCCCGGGAGGCCCAGGACGCCTGGGCCCTCCGCTCCCATCGCCGGGCCCATGCCGGTCTGGAGGACGGTCGGCTCACGGCCGAGATCGCACCGGTCTACCCCCCACCCCGCTACGACCAGGTGGTGGAGCGGGACAACGGCGTCCGCTCCGACACCAGCCTGGAGGCGCTGGCCGGGCTCAAGCCGGCCTTTGATCGGGCGCACGGCTCCGTCACCGCCGGAAACGCCTCTCCCATCACCGATGGCGGCGCCGCCGTGGTCCTCATGTCGGAGAAGGCGGCCAAGTCCCACGGAGTGGAGCCGTTGGCCTACATCCGAAGCTTCGCCATCACTGCCCTGGATCCGGCTGGGCAGCTCCTGCAGGGACCGGCCTACGCCGCCCCCATCGCCCTGGACCGGGCCGGCATCTCCATGGATGACGTGGACCTGATGGAGATGCACGAGGCCTTTGCTGCCCAGGTCCTCTCCAACCTGCAGGCCCTGGATTCGAAGACCTTCGCCCAGGAGGAGCTGGGCCGATCCAAGAAGGTGGGGCACCCGGAGCTGGGGCAGATCAACGTCATGGGTGGCTCCATCGCCCTGGGCCACCCCTTCGGCGCCACCGGCGCCCGCTTGACCACGACGCTGGCCCGGGAACTCATCCGACTGGATGGCGAGTTTGGCCTCCTCACCGTCTGTGCCGCCGGCGGAATGGGCTTCGCCATGGTCATCCAGAGGGCCTGAGCGCATGGGTCCCTGGTTCCTGGCCGGAGCCCTCCTCCTGGCTTCCCTGCTGGCTCCTCTTCCCGTGTGGGCCCAGGCGACGGCCCAACCCGACACGGTCGTGGAACGGCAGGAGGTCCTCCTCCCCACCCTGGGCGTCCTGGAGCTGACCCGGGAGCTCCGGCAGCAACTGGGCCTCTTCCCCGAGGTGGAGGACTTCCGGGTGGCCCGCCTCTTCCTGCAGGAGGACGGACGGCCCATCCTGGAGATCGAGAGCCTCCGGGACGGGCGCCTGATCCGGGAGCGCCGCGCCCTGGCCGGGGCCGAGCTGGAGGAGCTCCGGGACCAGTTGGCAGCCCGGATGGAGGAGGCCCCGACGCGGGAGCCTCTGCAACCGGTGATGGGGCAGGAAGCCCGGGGTGGACTCGTCCTGGGACAGACCCTCCTGGGAATGGCCTACACCGGGTGGGCCGTCCCCGTGGCCCTGGACATCGACTCTGCACAGGGGGCCGTGGCCGCCTACCTCCTGACCGCCGGAGTGTCCTTCCTGGTCCCCTACCAGTGGACCCGGACGCGACCGGCCACCCGGGTCCATCGGGACCTCTCCATGTACGGAGGGACCCGGGGGATCGGAGTGGGGATCCTGGCCGGCGACGCGCTGGCGGACCGGGACGGAGACAGGGGCACGCGGCTCCGGTTGGGGATGGGGGTGGCCGGGAGCTGGACGGGAAGCATCCTGGGGTACGCGGCGGCCCAGCGCTGGACCCCGGACGAAGGGACGGCCGCCCTCTGGAGCGCCATGGGCGATCTGGGCTTCGCCTCCGGCGCCCTTCTGGCCTACACGGCCGGCCCCTACGCCCAGGAGACAGTCCTGGTGCAGGACGGCAACGTCACCTATGAGGACGAGCGGACCCGAAACCCGTCCCTGGGCCACGCCATCACCCTGGCCGGAGGAGGGGCCGGGCTGGCCACCGGAGCGTGGATGGGACGGCGATATGCCATGACGGAGGGGAACGTCACCGTCCTGCGCTCGGCAGGGATCCTGGGTGCCCAGGTGGGCGCGGCCGCCGGCCGCATGGCCACCGACGAAGGTCGCCCCATTGCCGGTGGGATCCTGGCCGGCGGGCTGGGGGCCACCGCCCTCTCCGTGCCCTTCCTCCAGCGGCGGCACTTCACCGAGGGGGAGGGTTTGCTGGTGGCTGCCGGGCACCTGGGGGGAGGGCTCAGCGCTCTGGGGATCACCTACCTGGTCATGGAGGATATCGACGACCATCCGGCCACCTACCTGGCCACCAGCGCCCTGGGCTCCATCCTGGGGGCCGGGCTGGTTTTCCGGGCGCTGGATCCGGGGAGCGCCCCCTCCCCCCGCTCGCCGTCCGGTGGCTCGGGTCAGGCGTCTGCATCCCGCGGTCCGGAGCTGAGCGGGGTCTCCCTTTTCACCCAGCCCGACGGTCGGACCCACCTGGGACTGACCGTTCGGTTCTGACTGGGTCCTTGCAGAATGCATGGGAACTGGAGTTCTCCGAAGGACCGGGCGGGGTGGATGGGACCAGGCAGAGCAGGGAGGTGGAGGCCAGGGAGGGCGAGGGCGACCGCCCGTGCCTCCGGCCAACACCCAGTCGTACTGTAGCTTACGACAACTCGTGATCGCCGCTCCGGACCGCGTGCTCTGCCTCTTCGGCCTCACTCCCGACCACCGACACCCATGGTGCGACTCTTGCTCGTTCTCCTGGGGCGATGGGGGACGTCTCGGCCCCCCTCATGACCATCCCTGCCGGAGGAGGCACCATGTCACCGGATGACGGCGCCCTTGAGAAGGACTACTACGAAGTCCTTCAGCTCAGTCCCCATGCCGACAGCGAGACGGTGGAGCGAGTCTTCCGTCACCTGGCCAAGCGATTTCACCCCGACAACGGAGAGACCGGTGACGCCGAGCGGTTCTCCGCCGTGGTGGAGGCCCACCGGGTGCTGGGGGATCCTGAGCGGAGAGCCGCCTACGACGCCGGCTACAGCAAGCTCCAGGAGCAGCAGTGGCAGCTCTTCGATCAGGCTTCGGCCGTGGGCGGAGTGGAGGGCGACCGGAGGGTCCGATTGGGGATCCTGACCGTCCTGTACCAGGCCCGTCGGCGGGACGTGGACCGACCGGGTGTAGGGATCCTGGACCTGGAACGGATCCTGGGCTGCCCCCAGGACCACATGCGGTTCCACCTCTGGTACATGAAGGAGAAGGGGTGGGTGAACCGGCAGGACAACGGGCTGCTGGCCGTCACGGCCACCGGCGTCGACCACCTGAACACCCAGGAGCTTCCCTGGAAGAACAAGCAGCTCCGGCTGAAGGGGCCAGAATCCGTGGAGGCTCGAGAGGCTGGGCCCGTAGGGGGCGACCGGGGACAACCGAGACAGAATGCTCCCGATCAGCCAGGGAGCGGAAGACCGATCCTCCGCTCCCGAGCCAACGGAAGGTCGGACCCTGTTGGAACGGGTTATGCTGTGCGCCTCACCCCACCCCATTCCCCATGTAAGCCGGCTCATTGACCCTGGATCCGGGCGCCCCGGCACCCCGTCCTGGCTGATTGGGAGCATTCTGTCTCGGTTGTCCCTGGTCGCCCCCTACGGGCCCAGCCTCTCGAGCCTCCACGGATTCTGGCCCCTTCAGCCGGAGCTGCTTGTTC
>PWWP01000004.1 GCA_003562075.1 Gemmatimonadota bacterium | reverse complement strand
CAGAAGCTGCAAATATCGATTTATCAGCAGCACTCACATCGCAGCTAAATAAAGTACGTTGTGAGTTATTGGCGCCTGTTAAAATTAAAAATGAAGCGACATCTATTATTGGTATAGGCAGGAAGTTAACCGGTTCCCAATTCGACGAAGACGATATTGAATTCATTATGCGGTCATCAGAAGAGCTCGGACGTGCCATACAGGAATTGGAGTCGCGTGAACGGGAGACCGATTATTCACTTGCTCGTGAGATGCAGCAAGCGCTCTTACCCCGGTCAATTCCCGACATAGAAAGATGTACAATCGCTGCATCCTGGCATCCCGCCCGCATAGTTGCAGGCGATTACTATGATATAATACGCCTCAGTAATCACAAAGCAGCACTATGTATTGCAGATGTTGTCGGGAAAGGAATGCCGGCTGCTTTGTTGATGTCGAACTTACAGGCGCTTGTTCGGGCATATGCATTAGAGAACGTGCCGCCGGCTGAGCTTTGCGCTAAAATAAACAACGTCCTATGGAATAATATTCCGAAGGGAAAATTCATTACATTTTGTATAGGCATAATCGATACTGCATTGATGGAACTACACTATACAAATGCAGGTCATAACCGACCGATTATTTTGCGTTCAAACAATAAACTTTTCACAGTAGAAGATGCAGGTCCGGCACTGGGAATGATGGAGCGATTTAAGTATTCGCAAAGCACCGAATTGCTGAAATCCGGCGACCGTATTATTCTGTATACCGACGGCATCACCGAAGCTATGGACCGCAACCGAGAGGAATACGGAGAGGAACGACTAATGAATAAACTAAAAGAAAAAAGCAAATTCGATGTTAATGCAATGCACGATCAAATCATATCCGACGTAAAAATATTTTCGGGGAATGAACTCAGAGATGATGTGACGTTGGTTGTGGTTGAGATACAATAATGTTTCAATCGATTATGAGCGCTCTGTTATCCATCTCCACATCTCACGTACATCCGGTTCTTTCCCGTACATAAGCATACCCAGTGAAAATATTTTTGCTGCGGCTTTCCTGAATAACCAGATGGCGGTGAGCAGCAATACAACGGCAAGGAAGAATTCCCAAACGTGTATTTCAGTAAGCATCATCCGGGCCGGCAGCATTGACGATGAGGTGAGCGGAAAGACGCCGAGGATTTTGATAATGAGACTGTCGGGATTCAGTAAGGCGCCGAATGCGAAGCCGACAGGAATGACCGGCATCATCATAAATGCGGTCCTCTCCGACGTATTCGGATCGCTGATGGTTGCAGCGATAGCCGCGAAGAATGAATTCCACAGTAAGATTCCCAATAAACATAATATAATGATTGCAATAATTTTCCATACATTTACGTGTAACAACGGCGCCAGAAATCCGAGTCCGTAAATTTGGGCGACCAGTAACATTCCGATGAAAATAATAGTCCCGTAAAATAAAATAGTTGCCATCCCGATGCCGGTGATGCCGAGAATTTTCCCGTCTATCCACGTCTGCGGTGAGATCGCAGAAACAATCTGTTCGGTTATTCGCTGTTGTTTTTCGCCTGTAATGGCTGTAAACTGATATCCGAAACCGATGAACACTGCTACCAGCATTGCAATGATAAAGATTATTGCAAATGTGCGTTCAATGCCCCGTCCCTCGGCGGCATCTTCATCATAAAAGACCGTCTCTATAGTAAAAGATTGTAAAATGGCATTAAGTGTTTCATCAGGTATTGCAGTTTCTGCAATAAGCGATTTGCGCCTGAAATCGGTGAAGAGTTGTTCAAGTTGCAGCATCCATGCACGTTCGCTGCGGATATAAAGCTCTGCCTCGTCAATTGATCGAACGACGATCAAACCGTCAACATCTCCTGCGCCGACACTCGCTATAACAGAATCAATTTCTCCGGTTTGTGCATAGGTTATTTCAAAATGATCGTATATTGTTGAATCGACCGTGATTATATCTTCATTGATGAGAACCAGTTCCGGCTTTTCATCTGCGCCCCGCCCGATCAGGAAGCTGATGAAGAATGCAGCGGCTCCGAATAGTATCATATAGGCGGCGCCTTTCAGCTCGTTTTTTAACTTATAAAACCTGGTGAATTCCCAACGCGCGACTTCTAATGTCAATTGCAATTTGTTCATAGTCAATTATTTCCCGATGGCTTTTACGTATATATCGTGTAAACTCAATTGTTCCGAATGTATGGATTGTACGTTGTAATAGGTGCCGAGCATTTTTAGCAGTTCACTATACCCGGCACCGGGTCGAATGTAGATAACATATTTCGAGTTATTAATCAATTCTATATTTTGAACCGATTGATGATCCCTAAGTTTTAACAGGTCCGCTATGTCATCGAGTTGGACGGTTACTTTATTCCCTGCTCCTGTTGCGCTCCGTATTTCTTCAAGTGTTCCACGTAATACCTCTCTCCCTTTGTTAATCAACAACAATCTGTCGGCTACACGTTCGACAAGCTGCATTTGATGTGCGCTTAACAATACCGTCGTTCCGTTGCTGCATAATTCCCGAATAATCCCGGAAAACAGTTCCTGATTTACGGGATCGAAGCCGGAAAAGGGTTCGTCGAGTATGGCGATTTGCGGTTCGTGCAGAACAGAGGCAATGAATTGAATCTTTTGTTGATTGCCTTTCGAGAGTGATTGAATTTTTTCATGCATGCGATCTTT
>PWWP01000075.1 GCA_003562075.1 Gemmatimonadota bacterium | reverse complement strand
GCATGCATGCTTTCCGTTGACATCCCTCTCTTTCCCACAAACTATGTAAGTTTTTTCCGTACCATTAGTTTCCGGGTAAATCCTTTATGAAGATTCGATTGATACGGGTTTGAAGTTCCTGGATTTCTTCGGATACAGGGAGATTTTTGTCGAGGACATGAACAACGATGGTTTCTTCCCTGATAACGCAACTGGCCGTGCCCGGGAGCAGGCTTATAATCCAGGCAAGAAGCAGGGTTTTCCGTTCATCCCGGTCGTGTTCAATGGTGATGAAATCGGGCGCCACCGGCACAGTCCGGAAAAAGACCCGCCGGGCCACATCCCAACCACCCCGGATGGCTGTAATCAGAAAATAGGGTAAAAAACGGATAACGCCCAAAGGGCTGATAAGCCAGTAGCCCGGTGGCACAACATAAATGCTGATAACCGTCGTAATAGTTACGCCAATAATCACAAACAAAATATCGCTGAACTGTGGCCCGCCAACCAATATCAGCCAGCCTGCCGCGAATAAAGCAAACCGCAGAAGAAAGCTTCTGATAAGTATGCTGGTTTTTAGGGTTTTAATATCCGTTTTCATCATCTAAACATTTATCGAAGGAAGTAGAACAAGGTCAGGAAAAAGACAAAAAAGCCGATTCCGACAAACTCCCAGCGCCGGAGCAAAGCTTCCGCATGGGCACTGAGTTGTGATGTTCGTTCTCCATCCAAAATCCTATAGAAAATCCTCTCAGGTGTGTGCAACGATTGCATGAAGGACTGCAACACAGAGACTCCCTTTCGCAAAACCTTTGGGATCAGACTTCCGGCCATCAGAATTATGTGAAGAAAATCTCCGGCCGGTAACAAAGGCTTTTGGGTTGGCCACCTGTTGAGAAAGGCAAACTTGAGAGTAAAAACCATAACCAGCACCCCTAGCGTGATTGGCCACAGTGCGCCCCAATTAGTGAACAGGTTCCAGAAAAAGGCCATTATGCCTTTTTCTTTTGTGATGTAGTTCATTAATTCCGCGGGCAAAAGGGCAGAGGACATTGTCCACCAACCTCCGGCGAGCAACAGCAGTATCCAGGGCAGCAGAAAGGCCGGTGCCTTGCTTTCTGACGGTGCCTTTGTCCGGGACAAAAGGTGCAAAAATCGACTAAGTAGTAAAGTTGTGGTTACAGCAGAAAGTGTCAGCAAAAGCAAAAAGGTCTGGGCTCCGGGTAGGCTTGTCTCGCCAAGGAAGGTCTTCACTAAGTATTTGGTCCAAAGCCCGCCGGTTAAAGGACCCCCGGCGATGGCCAAAACGCCTGCTCCTAAACCTACCCACATGAGTATGCGCCAGGAACCGCCGACTTTGGCGGGTAGTGCCGTGCCCATAAACAAAAGGGCCTTGGCTGTGCCGTGGTTATAGGCATAAAGGGCAATGGCAGGAAGAAGTAACCCGGCCGGGATACCGCCATACAAACCAATGCCGAGAAGCACGGTCATTACACCCATTTGACTGATACTTGAATAAGCAAGATTGGTTTTGGGGTCCACCTGTGTCAGGCCGAAGATGGCTGCACCCAAAGCCGCCAAAAAACCCAAAGATACCATCAGTAAACTCAAGGCAGGCCATTCCACCAGACCTACCGGAGCAAGGTGCATCCAGCCAACGAGCCCGGCTTTGATCATCGCGCCACTAAGTACCGCACTTGCCGGGGCAGGGGCTGCCGGATGCGCCAGGGGAAGCCAGAAATACAAGGGGATTGCACCAACCTTTACGCCGAAGCCAATCAGTCCCAGCACGAAGATGAAGCGGCCATTGGAAGTTTCAGCCAAAGCCGGGGGTATGTCGGCAAGGAGCATACTGCCGGCACTTTCCACGGCAAGATAAAATGCGGTGATTAGAAACAGCTCTCCGATGATCGCCATTACCAGGTATATTTTGGCCGCCCAGCGGGCAGACTCTGTGCGGCTGTGGATCACTAAGCCATATGAGGCGAAAGTCATCAAGGCGAAGAAAGTGTAAAAGGAGGCAACATCTCCGGATATCAGAAGTCCGAAATTTCCCGCCATAGCGGCACCATAATAAAATGAGAACTCATTTCGCCGGGGGTCATCTTTCATGTATGACCCTGCAAAAAGGCCGGCGGCGGCCCATAGAATACCCGTCAGCAGGAGGATAATCTGCCTTGGTGTATCAAGCGAAAAATGTGTTTCCAGAATAAACCATTGCGCGGTTACCCCGGACACATCCACCAGTCCGAGCCAAATAGCCGGGAGAGTGGCACCGGCAAAAACAAGTCCGGACACTCGCCTTCCGGCGGGTGTGAAGGCAGTGAACAGTGCTGCCAGCAGGGGCAATAGTATGACAAGAAACCAGATCATGGTACATAAAGATATAATCGTTCGGCAATTTCACGGGCAATAGCAAGAGGACTGCCGGCTGAAGCAGCAAAAACTCCTGCAGCAAGAGACAGCAGGCCGGTTACAACCACCGGGATCAGCAAATAAGCCTGGGTTTCAAACCGGCTGGAGCGCAGCCGGGGAGCTGCCTCGTCATCCGGTTCACAGAACCATGCACGGTAAACGATGGGCAGAAAATAAGCCGCATTCAAAGCGCTGCTTGCCAGGAGTACCAAAACCACCCAATAGCTTCCGGCCTCAACCGCACCGAGGCCGAGATACCATTTGCTGACGAAGCCGGCAACCGGAGGCAGGCCGATCATGCCAAAAACGG
>PWWP01000244.1 GCA_003562075.1 Gemmatimonadota bacterium | reverse complement strand
CGCCTGGTGGTCCATGAGCGGGCGGAAGCTTTGGGGACCGTCGTCCTCATGAACGACGAAATCTTCCCGGCCCGTGAGGTGATCAAGATCCACACCTCCCGGATGAATGCCTTCGCTGCGCCTGGTGTGGGCCCTCTGGGTGTAGCCGATCCGGATGCGGTGGTCATCGAACGGCGGCCCCGCCCCCGTAGCTGCGGGACGCCGGCCTTCGACCTCACCGGAGTGGACACCCTCCCTCGGGTGGAGGTGATCCATACCCACCTGGGCGCTGACGGAGCACTGATCCGAGGGGCGGTGGAGGCGGGAGCCCAGGGGATCGTCATGGCCGCAGTGGGACGAGGGGGCACGACCCCGGATCAGCGGGCCGCCCTGGATGAGGCCCGGTCGGCTGGCGTGGTAGTGGTTCGGAGCTCCCGGACCGGAGCGGGACGGGTGCCGGTAGGGCAGGGGAACGACGACGATGAGCTGGCCCCCATCCTGGGTGCCGGGGACCTGAGTCCTCAGAAAGCCCGGATCCTCCTCATGCTGGCCCTCACCCGTACCCGGGATGGCGACGAGTTGAGGGAGATCTTCCAGACGCACTGACCGCCAGTTCCCGCCTTGCCCTCGGACCAGTGCGGTTCAACATTCCCCCCCAATCGGTCGACGGTCCCGTGGCCGAACGACTCCGCGACGATCCTGATGGATCGTCTTCGTGAACTATTGAGAAGGGTCATCATGAGGAAGACAATGCGACTTGGGATGTCCGTGGTGGGTGCGGTGGTGGCGTTCACCCTCCTGGCCGGTCCGGTTCTGGCCCAGGCCACACCCTACCGGACGGTGGATGAGGCCTGGGGAAATCTCCCCGGAGATCGGGAGTGGGGGGCGGTGAGCGCCATCTATCCCGCCCCTGACGGCCAGTCCATCTGGATCGCCGAGCGGTGTGGCGAGAATACCTGTATCCCCCATCCCGACGTGGACCCCATCCTCCAGTTCGACCTGGATGGGAACCTCCTGCAGAGCTTCGGCGCCGGTGAGTTTGCCTGGCCCCACGGGATGTACGTGGACCAGGAGGGGAACGTGTGGGTGACGGACGCCCTGGGCTTCGGCGATCAGCCCGATGGCTGGGGCCACATCATCATCAAGTTCAGCCCCGAGGGTGAAAAGCTCATGACGTTGGGCGAGCGAGGGGTGGCCGGAGACGGGCCCAATCACTTTGCCAAGCCCTCGGATATCGTAGTGGCGCCCAACGGCGATCTCTTCGTGGCTGACGGCCACGACGCTGGTGGAAACAACCGCATCGTGAAGCTGGACAGTGAGGGGAACTTCCTCATGGAGTGGGGCGAGACCGGAAGTGGGGACGGGCAGTTCAGCGACCCTCATGCCCTGGCCATCGATTCCCAGGGCCGGCTCCTCGTGGCCGACCGGGCCAACAACAAGCTTCAGATCTTCACCCAGGACGGGGAACACATCCAGTCCTGGACCCAGTTTGCCCGGATCAGCGGGATGTTCATCGATGAGAACGACATCCTCTATGCCGTGGATTCCGAGTCCAACCAGACCCGGAACCCGGGCTGGAAGCGAGGCGTCTACATCGGGAGTGTGGTGGACGGCTGGGTGACGGAGTTCATCCCGGACCCGGAGCCCGACCCGGACACCTCGGGAACGAGTGGCGGTGAGGGGGTGGCCGTGGATGCCCTGGGGAACGTCTACACTGCCGAGGTGGGTCCCCGGACCGTTCAGAAGCACATCCGCCGTGGAGGAGATGGATGACGATGGTGTAACCCCGCCGTCCACTGCGGAGCTCGACCCCGGTATGTCCCGGGTGTGGGCAATGACAACGCCCCCTCCAGGTTGGATTCTGGAGGGGGCGTTGGCGCGACCGGGGGAGTCGGGCTTTTCAGGTTCGCAGGAGGAAACGTCTGTCCACCCCTCAGCCCCGGAAGACCTGGAACTGCCGGCTGTACTTGATGATGAGGGACCGGTGCAGGGGACCGTCCAGCGTCTGGATTCCGCGGGCGTCGTTGTAGACGATGAAGAGTCCGGTCCCTGCCGTGTTGAGCCAGCCCAGCCGGATATTGGCGGACCAGTTCTCCTGCTGAGTCGAATACTGGACCAGGGACTGGAGGGACACCCGGGGGGTGAAGAAATACCCGGCCCGGACGGCGGCCAGCGTTACGTCGAAGTCACCCTCAGCCAACTCCACTTCGTTGTGGTCCAGTCGGAGTCCCAGGGTGGCCAGGGAGCCGTGGCGGTAGTTCAACTCTCCCGACACCGAGCGACGGTTTCCAGAGAGGAAATGGCCGGCGTCCAATCGGGCCCGGACGGAGAGGGGGGCGCTCAGATCCGTATTGAAGCGCCACGCCGCTTCCCAGCCGTCGTAGGTCCCAGGCTCCACCACCACTCCGTCGGAGATCTCAAAGGGGTTGACCAACCCCTCCCGGACCCAGTTGAAGGCCGGCTCGAAGTGGGCCCCCGTGGAGAACTCGAAGTGGGAGTCCACATGGAGGCGGGCCGACTGCTCGAAGCCGGTCTCCAGGCTCCGGTACGTGTTGTAGGAGACGTGGGGACGGATTTCCCGGAGCCAGGAGATGCTTTCGGGCCGGACATAGTGCATGAGGAACCCGGACCCGGTCCGGTAGTCGCGCCGGGGCACGAAGCCCACCTCCGGGTTGAAGTCTCCAGCAACCTCCCGGTAGGTGAGCATCCCCCGCCACTCCCGGCTCGTGTAGGATCCATTCATATGGAAGGCGTGGTCATCGCCTTCCAACCCTGGCGTGTCGGTACGGGCTGCGAAAGATGAGAGGGTCAGAGATTCCCCCAGCCCCACCTGCCCGTCCACCGCATAGGTCCGGTTGTAGGCGCCATCCAGCCCCCGGCTGTTCCGGTCGGATACAAAGGCCCCGATCTGGGATCGATTGGGGAGTTCCCGGGCCACTCGAGCCACGGAGTAGGCATTCCCGTGGGACTGACCGGGCTCCACGGGGCCATCCACCCCGGTCTGGATGTGAAGGAGTCCGACGTTGAAGCCCCCCGCTCGGCCTGAGAGACGTCCCCCTCCCCGAATGGGGACCGGTTGTCCTCCGTCGATCCCGATGCGCCGGCTGAAGAAAAGTTCGGATCCGCCCGTGCCCACCTGGAAGTATCCGCTGTTCTCAAGGAAGAAGGGTCGCTTCTCCGGGAGGCGGATGGAAAATCGGCTCAGGTTCACCTCCTGATCATCGGCCTCCACCTGGGCAAAGTCGGTGTTGGCGGTCAGGTCCAGGGTCAGGCTCTGAGTCAGTTGGACCTTGGCGTCCCCCCCGATCTCGGTGGGGTATCCGAAGGACTCGTCCCCTGCCACATAGTCCCGCTGAGCCGATTGCAGGATGTAGGGGCTCACCGTGGCCTGGCGGACCGCAGGGGGCTGGAGGCCCCGGAGAACGCCGGCCTGGCTGAGCCGGTACAGGGAGTACTGGCGGGAGATGGGAGCCCAGTAGCTTTCCTCGTTCAGCCGCCGAAGCCGTCGCATGACGTTGAGCCCCCAGGTGGCTTCTTCCGCCGTGGCGTAGCGAAGGGTGGAGAAGGGGATCCGGAACTCGGCGTACCAGCCCGACTCGTCCCGGGAGGTCGCCACGTCCCAGTCTCCGTCCCAGTTCAGGTTGAATCCGCCCCCGCCACCACCACCGCCGCCCCGCCCTTCGTTGGTCACCTGTCCATCGTACTCGATCCCTGAAGGATTGGTGCCGAAGACGAACCCGTTCTGGCCATCGTGGAAGGTGTCGAAGATGAGGACCACGGCGTCGGAATCATCCAACCGGGAGTCTCGGATCGCCGGCCCGTCCACGATCCGGTCGGGCTGACTGTCCCAGAGCCATACACCGACGTAGATGGCGTCCTGATCAAAGAGGATGCGGACTTCAGAGGGCTCGGAGGCCGGTGCGCCATCGTTGGGAACCCGCTGGATGAATCCCTCCATCGTCGGGGCCTCCATCCACACCTCCTCGTCCAGGACCCCGTCGATGACAGGGGGGATCACCACCGGGTGGGCCAGACCCTCTCGGTCGGTGTGGAGGTTGGGGTCAGGAGGCGATGAAGCCGAAGGAAGGGCTAGAGCCAACGCTGTCAGAAGGGGTAGCACTGCAAACATGAACAACGACACTCCGGTGGGGGTTTCAACGGGGTGCGGCCGGAAGGCCGGGAATATGAATGTAGATAATCAAAATGACGGAAAATGCCGTCCAGCACCAGAGCGGCTGCCCCCATCCTCCGAGCCCGTTAAATTCTGAGTCTAAGGTGAGGAGGCTGCTTTGGAAGGAGGTACCGTGGCCCAGGAAAGTCGCGCTGGCGGGGGCGGCGGGGTGGGGCGCCGGCAGCGCCGACACCCGCCCTCCGTCCTCCTCCTCCGGGAGTGGGAGCAGCAGATGAGTTCGAGTGGGTGCTGTGGACGGATCCAGGGGGATCTGCTCGTTCAGCGAGGCGAGCCTGTCTTTCAGCAGCGCCGGACGATCATGGAGGCCATGGGTCCCCTCTACCTGGCCATCCGGGAGCGCTTTGGCCGGGAGGTGGAGCTTCGGGTGCTGGATCCCCGGAACCTCCTGGCGCTGATCCCCATTCTGATCCGCGACTTCCGGCGCTACGGGGTCGGGTGGCGGGAGGCACTTCGAACATTGACCCGGATCTCCGTGAACTCGGTCATTGTCAATGGCCGGGTCTACGCTACGGGTCACTGGCCCGATCCCCGGGTGTTCTGTGACGAGCTTTTCTTGCTATTGGAGACAGAAGGCCATGACACCCATTGAGATAGCCGAGCTGAAGGAACGGATCCGGCGGGGCCTGGAACTCCTGCAGGAGTTCTACGAGGGTCGGTACCGGGGCGCTCTGGCCCGGTCGAAGCGGGAGGAGGATGATCTCTTCATGCTCCTGGTCTTTTCCGAATCCATGGGCATCCCCAATCCAGCCGGCTACTACACGCTGGAGCTCCTCCCCATCCTCTACGAACGTTTCCACGACTGGCACCTTCGGATGGGAATGGAGAAGTCGCCGCTTGACCACTTCCAGTGCTGCTGAGATGAGCCATCTCAAGGATCGGCGGATCCTCTTTGTCGGGGGCAAGGGTGGCGTGGGAAAGACGACGACGGCCTCGGCGTTGGCTCTCCGGTTGGCCGCGGCAGGTCGCCGCTGCCTTCTGGTCTCCACCGATCCGGCTCATTCCCTGGGAGATATCTTCGACCGGAAGTTGGGCGACGACCCTGTGGAGCTGGCCCCGAACCTCCATGGGATGGAGCTGGATCCCGATCAGGAGGTGGACCGGTACCTGCGTCAGGTCCGAGAGAACATGCAGGGCTATGTCCGGCCTTCCATGTACCATGAGATCGAACGACAACTGAAGCTGGCCCGCCACGCCCCGGGAGCGGTGGAGGCGGCCACCATGGATCGGATGGCCGAGCTCATGAGGTGGGCGGTGGAGACGGGCTCGGAGGGGGAGGGAGCGTACGACCTGGTGATCTTCGACACGGCGCCTACCGGCCACACCCTCCGGCTCCTCTCGCTTCCTGAGATCATGGCGGCATGGACCGATGGACTCCTCCGCCACAAGGATCGATCCGACGCCCTGGGGGAAGCCGTGAAGCGCCTGGGCGGGAAGGAAACGGGGCGTTCGTCGGAGGCCCCTGACCGAGAGGGTGCCGGCGATGAGTTGGCCTACATCGACCGGCCCGATGAGACACAGGAGGGAGATCCCCGCTCCCGGAAGATCCGGGAGGTCCTCCTGGCCCGGAGGCGAAAGTTCCTGAAGGCTCGCCGCCTTCTCCTGGACCCGGACGTGACGGCTTTCCTGTGGGTTCTCATTCCCGAGAAGCTTCCCATTCTGGAGTCGGAGAAGGCGCTCAAGATCCTTCGGGAGCACAAGGTCCCGGTGGCGGGGATGGTGGTGAATCGTGTTCTTCCAGAGGGCGACCTGGGCAGCTTTCTGGACCAGCGGCGGATGCAGGAGGAGGAATACCTCCAGTGGATCGAGAGGAGTTTCGGGAAACTTCGTCGTGTCCAGGTCCCCCTGCTCCCTCGAGATGTAGAGGGTCGGAAGAGCCTGGAGCGGATCGGGGAGTACCTGGCGCCCCTCGTGGGGGGGACCGACCGGCCTGAACGCGCTGGAGGGGGATCCACGGTGGATCCTGTCTGAGTCAGGGCAGCGCGAAGGCCGCCAGACCGGCCGGCATCTCAGCGCCTCCCACCGGCACCACGATGTACTGTTTTCCTTCGTGCATGTAGGTCATGGGCGCCGTGTTGCTGGTGGTGGGCATCTCTACCGTCCCCAGCGTCTCTCCCGTCATCTTGTCGATGGCGTGCAAGAGGGGCCGGGCACCCCGTCCCTCAGCCGAGATCAGGAGGGTGCTGGTCACCAGCTTGGTGGCGTGGGCCCGCTGCCCTGTATTCGGAAGGTCCACCCCTTCCAGGAGCTCGTGGTTCTTCACGAAGTCCGGGGTGTCCCCGTTGGGGATCCACCAGAGGTGCTCGCCGGTGTTCATGTCGATGGCCGTGATCCGGCCGAAGGGCGGCTTCCAGAGGGGGAGTCCTGCCGGACCCGGCCCCCCGCCTGGCCCAATGCTCACCCAGTCCACGTCGGAGGTGGGGTCCACATCCGTCCCGGGCATGAGTTGAGGTGCGCTGCATCCCTTTGTGGAGGCGGTGTAGAGAATCCCACTCACCGGATCCACCACGGTGCCACCGGGAATGTTGGTTCCTCCGTTGGCTCCAGGGCAATGGATGGAGGCCCGGATTCCTTCTTCCTCATCCGGGATGGCCGGCGGGTTGAAGAGGGGACCGATCCGGTACTCACTGATGATGTTCAGCGCCATCTCCCGGACCTCGGGGGTGAAATCGATGAGATCGTCCTCCGTGAGCCCCTGCATCTCGTAGGCCGCCGGTCGGGTGGGGAAGGGCTGGGTGGGTGAGGTGTGCTCCCCGGGCACGTCGGACTGGGGGACCTCCCGTTCCTCGATCTCCCACACCGGTTCCCCGGTCTCCCGGTTGAAGGTGTACGCGAAGGACTGCTTGGTGGTCTGCACCAGGGCCGGGATGTCGACTCCGTCCACCGTGATGTTCACCAGATTCGGGGCGTGGGGGTTGTCGTAGTTCCAGATGTCGTGGTGAACGGTCTGGAAGTGCCAGCGCCGTTCCCCGGTCTGGGCGTCCAGGGCCAGGATGCTGGTGGCGAAGAGGTTGTCGCCGGGGTGGTGACCGCCAAAATAGTCCACCGTGGGCGGATCGGTGGGGACGTAGACCAGTCCAAGCTCCGGATCCGCTGACATGGGGGCCCAGGCCGAGATGCTTCCCACCCACTGCCAGGCATCGTTCTCCCAGGTCTCGAACCCGTAGTCATCAGGGCTCTGTGGGATGACCTCGAAGGTCCAGAGATGTTCTCCTGTCCGGGCGTCAAACCCCATGATGTCACCCCGGACGTCGTGCTGGTGGAACTGGTAGTAGCCCTGTTCCATGGAGGCACCAACTACCACCACACCATTCACCACGATGGGGGGTGAGGAGTTGGTGATCCCGTCGGTGGAGACCGAATCGTGGATCCCGTAGTCGGGATCGTAGGGGTACCCCAGTGCCTCCAGCATGTCCACCGCCCCCGTCTCAGGGAAGCCCTCCAGCGGGAGGGGACCGCCGAACCCTTCCAGGGGCCTACCGGTCTTGGCGTCGATGGCGTGGAGGAAATAGCCAGGGGTCACGTGATAGATCACGCCTCGCCCATCAATCTCGTGGTAGGCCACGCCCTTCCCGTAATTCTTCCGAGGGGATCGTTCCCACCGCTGAGTAAAGGGCTCCCGGTAGGTCCACAGGGTCTCACCTGTGGCTGGATCCATGGCTACGGCGGTGCGGGTGTCTCCATGGACGGTATAGAGCATGCCATCCACGTAGATGGGGGTGGCTCGGGTCAGGTTCACGGTTTCCGTGCCGAAGTTGTCCCCCCTCCAGGTCCAAGCCAGTTGCAGGTCCTCGAAGTTGGAAGCGTCGATCTGGTCCAGGGATGAGTACCGGGTGCTCCAGGCATCGGCGCCCCAGTAGCGCCACTCGCCCTCAGGCGTCCCTCGATCCTGCCCGTCTACGGCCAGCGGAAGGAGGAAGAGGGCCGCCAGGGCCAGGCTCAGCCAGGAGCCAGGGGCTGTCAGGGAAAGGCGTCTCATCGTCTTGTTCGTCTCCTGTTTTCGTGCAGATCCACCAGAATTGACCTAAGCGATTTCTATGGAGAAGGGGGACGACCTGTGGAATCCAATCCGATCCGGTTTCCTGGGAGGATCCCCGTCAGGGCCAGCCCCTACCCAACCCTGGTCTGGGCGTGCAGGGCAGGGATCCGGGATCGCAACAGACTTCCGGAGCCCTGCTGATATTCCTCGAGTACTACTGGTTGGGCGGCGGCTCGATCTTGATCTGGGACAGCGCCTCCTCACTGGCTTTCATCTCCTCGTCTCCTTCGGGAAAGTCGTTCAGCTTGAGAAGATAGGAGACGATGGCCGTGTACTGTTCGTCCGTCAGGCCTCCAGGGCGGTCGAAGGGCATGGTGCTCCGGATGGAGCGGAAGAGATCGTGGACCGAACGGTTGGACCAGCTCAAGAGGAAGATCCGTCCGGTGAACTCCTGGGTCATGTGACAGAGGGCGCATTCGGCCTCGTAGACCTCCTGGCCGAAGCTGGCCTGCTCAGGAGAGTACACCCCGTCCAGGACGGAGCGCTCCTCCCCGGACTGGGCCAGGGCAGGTGAGGCGAAAAAGGCAGCGCCTGCCACCAGGACGGCCAGGGAGGAGAGAAGGACGGACGGTCTGATTCGAGTCATCTGAGCTGATCTCCGTGCAGTTCGATCCGGATGGGGTCCCCCCCTCCGGCCCTGCGTCCGGGAAGGCGGCCCACATTCACCTGGATGTCCTACACCGACTGTACCGAAAAAAGGTTCACCCATGCGATGCCTGTGAAGATGCGGCTTCCGATTCATCCCGCAAGGGATGGATCGGGCCAGGATGAGGGCCGGACCATCCCCTCCCGGGGTCGCTCATCCTCTGGAGGCAGGAGGCCGGTTCAGCGTCTCAGCCCTGTGATTCGGTGAGCGCCTCATCGGCTCCCGGGACCAGGATCTCCCCCAGGAGGAAGAGATCCGTCAGGAGGGCTCGCAGGTGGACGGAGGCGTTCAGGTTGTCGATGAGCTGGGAGCTGATGCGCGGTTGGGCCTCAACCAGGGAAAGAGCCGCCAGGGAGTTGGCAGCATCGTTGGCCACCACCGGGCTGAAGGCGGGAAGACCTGTCTGGTCCTCTTCGTCACCCTCCGACTCCAGGCGGGTCAGGAGTCCGTCCAACCGGGTCACGGCATCGATCATGGCCTGGAGGGATTCTCGAAGTTGTCCCCCATGAGTGGAACTCTTCTCGTCCTCGTAGCCCTGGGCAGCGTAGGCCAGGAAGAATTCGTAGCCTCGCTCGATGGTGTCGATGCACTCCAGGAGCTGGCGCTGTGGGTCGTCGTTCAGAGGGGACATCAATCTCCAGCAGCGTCGGAGGTGGGGGCAGGGGCCGGCTCGGGTGTGGGGGCGGGGCGGCGGCGGTCTGCGGCAGCCTCCTCCCCTACGGGCCAGAGCTCGGGGTCGTGGTGGGCCAGGTACTCTTCCCGGGTGATCCACCCCTTGAACATGGAGCGGCTGATCCACCACTTGTCGGGCCGGACGGCGAAGTAGATGTGGGCCATGAGGAGTCCCACGAACCCGACGGCGGCGAGACCGTGGAGGACGTAGACCCAACCCCAGAGTCGGTCCGAGACCCCGAGAACGTAGGGGTTTGCCTGCCAGAACCAGGTGTCCACCCGGAACATCATGAGAAGACCGGTGGCGATGACGGCGATCCCTGCCAACGCGGTTATGTGGTGGAAGGTGATGTTCTCCGGTCCCCACTTCCCGGGCTTGGGATGATCGGTCTCCTCCTTTCGGAAGAACCCCTTCAGCTGCTTCATGCCCTTTTCAAGGTCCTCCCGACCCAGCCACATGGTCCCCAGCGTTCCTCGCCGAATGGTGTCTACCGTGTGGTAGACCAGGTACCCAGTGAGAACGATCCCTGCGATCCAGTGGATCGTCACCCATGGAAATTGAAGTCCCAGGATGGGCACGAAGCCGGTTGCCAAGAGGGTGAGGGTGGAGATGGCAAGGACCCAGTGGCTGATCCGAGCGCTTCCATTGTGCCGGGTCACCTTCTCGGGAATGTCCCGGGCCTGTTCAGGGTCGATGCTGGGGGGCGCTTCCCCTGCATCCTTCTGTCTTCGGGCCAGAATGGCGTGACCCAGGATGAAAAGGGCTCCCAGGAAGACCACAACCCAGAAGAGGTCCCATCCCAGCCCCACCAGGACATCTTCGCCCCAGGGGTTCCGTGCACTTCGCAGAAAATCCATCGTTACGCTCTGGCCTCCCGGATGGCGCGCTTCACCAGGTTCTTGGTGAGGGCGACCTTGTATTCGTTGAACTGGAGGGGGCGGGCGCCCTGGACGGCGGCCTGGGCAGCCACTTCCAGCGT
>PWWP01000155.1 GCA_003562075.1 Gemmatimonadota bacterium | reverse complement strand
CTGGCGGGGTGGGAATGGCCCACCGACGCCCGTCCCAATCGAACTCCACCTCATCTGCCTTCGCCAACTCCTCCCGGGTCCAATGCTGCTCGATGTAGACATCGTACTCCACCCGGAAGGTCCCTGGCGCCAGCGTCAGACCCGACTGGTAGTACCAGGGATCGAAGGTGTCGCCCTGCCCTCGGTGGTACGTCTGCTCCAGAGCGTAGTCCAGTCCCTCCAGGGCGTCGTCCTCCGCCAAGAATTCCAGGTGATGCCGGAGCTCGTGAGTGATGGTCTCCCAGAGCTCCTCTTCCCAGGAGAAGCCCTCATTGCGCTGGCTGATGGCTCGGAAGGAGCCGTAGTAGAGAGCCAGAAAGGATCGGGTGGTGTCCGGCCCCATGTACCCGGAAGGGTAGGGTTCGGTGAGGCACATCCCCAGGGTGTAGTAGTCCGGATGGTCCGGGTGGCTCTCCGCCTCCCGCTTCACCACGATCCCATCGATCCCCTCCTTGTAGAGGTCGGGGATTTCCTCCCACATCCGATGAGCTGCCGCCTCGAACTCGGGGAAATCCACCGCCTCGCCTCAGCCCGGGACCCGGATCATGGTTGCCCTTTCTGGAAGGCGCTCCCTCCGTCGCCCAGGGTCCGGTTCACCAGGAATCGGTTGGCGGCGATGAAGACGATGAGGACCACGGCCCACTGGAAGAGCACGGTGCCGATGTTGAAGGTGGCGAAGGGCGTCCAGTTCTCGGCCAGACCTTCCCCTCGGACCTGCCAGAGCCACCATCCAATCAGGACCACGGCCTGGACCACCACGAGTCGGATGGCCCAATCCCACCAGGCCCCGATGTGGATGTCCGAGTCCCCGGTGTTGATGAAGGTGTTCCGCCAATCGCTGACCCCGTAGCGGAGGACGGCGATGGCAAAGAAGAAGCCTGAGAGCATGAGCCCCACACCCCAGACGAAGTCCTGGTTCTGGAAGAAGGCCATGTTCAATGCGGACGGGACGCCCATGAGGAGACCGGCGATCCCCACGACGGCGATGGCCTGACCCCGGGGCAGCCCCAGATCCATGACGACCCGGCTGGCCAGCTCGATCATGGCGATGAGCGAGCTCCATGCGGCAAAGACCAGGGCCAGGAAGAAGATGACCAGGAAGAACTGACCGAAGGGCATGGTTCCGAAGAGCTGTGGAACCCAGATGAAGGTGATCCCCTCGTTGTCGGCCCCTACGATCTCGGAGGCGGCCCCGGGCATGACGGCGAACACGGTGCAGAGGACCATGATCCCGGCCAGGAGGGACATGGTGTTGTTCCCGAAGCCGATGACGAAGGCGTTCAGCGCCGTGTCCTCCCGGCTCCGCATGTAGATGGCATAACAGAGGACCAGCCCCCAGCCAGCTCCCGTATCCCAGGCGTTCTGGGTCAGGGCCTGGAGCCAGATCTCGTAGGAGGCCAGAGCGCTCCAGTCCGGAGTGAACAGGAAGGCCAGACCTTCGCTGGCCCCGGGGAGGGTGACGGCCCGGATGGCCAGTACCACCACCAGAATGACCAGGGACGGAATCAGGAAGCGAGCTGCCGTTTCGATCCCCTTCACCCCCTTGGAGACCACGAAGACTCCCAGCCCCATGGCGATGACGTGGGTGATGAGGGCGCCGGGGGAGGCCGCGTACCCTTCCCAGAAGGATCCGGGTGGGGTATCCGGGACCCGGCCAATGACCGAGGCTCCCAGGAACTGGATGGTCCACCCCATGACCACCGAGTAGTAGAACATGATGGCCGTAGCCGTCCAGGCCACCCAGGCGCCCATCCAGCCGAACTTGGGTCCCAGGGTCTTGGCAAAAGCCCCGATGGGTCCGGAGCGTGTCCCCTTCCCCATCCCGAATTCCAGGAGGAGGAGAGGAATGGACCAGAGGAGGAGGAAGCAGACCCACGCCACCAGGAAGGATCCCCCTCCGTTGGTGGCGGCGATCCGGGGAAAGCGCCAGATGTTCCCCGTTCCCACGGCCATTCCCACCATGGCCAGGAGCATCCCCCCCCTGGAGCTGAACACCACCGAGCGGCTTGCCACCACCTACCTCCTTTCAGGTCTTCGGATCGGACTGGTTGTTCTGAATCGGAGAATCGGGGGGGGTACACACTTCCCCCGGACCGGGGCCCAAGATATGGAGCCTTCGGAGAGGTGAACAGGGGGGATAAGGTGGCAGGACGGACGAAGGGGCCCCGGGTGGTGACCCGGGGCCCCTTCAGAACCGACCTTTCATGGGTGCCGGAAAGACCGACTCACCAGCGGGTGTAGTGGAACTGGAGGAGGCCTCCGTCCATAACCTGCTCCTGGAAGTGGGACTCCCGACCGTCGATGAGGACCCGGATAGCCAGCGTCGGGTCATGGTCCTCGGGAGAGGGGACCTGGACCAGGAACTGCCGGGATTCACCGAAGGGATAGACCCCTTCGAACGGCAACTCCACGAAGGCAGTGTCCGCTTCCACCAGGAGGATGTTCTCGGCCATGCCCTGGGGAACGAAGGAGTTGGAGATGATGATCTCCACCGGTGCCTCCACACCGGAGCCTGTGAGTTCCACCCTGGCTTCTTCCGGCGGATCCGTTCCCGTCACGAGATCACAGGCGGTGAGACCCAGGAGGGCCAAACCCCCGGCCATGAGTACCAGGCCACGCCCGCGAGGGGGTCGCCTCCATTTGGCGTCCTGCATGGATGATTCCTCCGCATCCGGTGATTCAGTCG
>PWWP01000228.1 GCA_003562075.1 Gemmatimonadota bacterium | reverse complement strand
TTAAATTATACCCAAGTTTATGTGATTCTCTCCTTTCATTTTTACCTAACAAGATATCTAACGATGGTGCGTTGGCGGGACATTGGTTTTTCTCATCTTTCCTGCTATCCAAAGTATCACTTTTACCCCCTAAAACCCACTCTACCAGCTATCAGCAAACCCTACAGCGTTAATGTATAATCAATGGTGCGATGCCCTCTCGTTCCACATTAGATTGTCTGGAGGTTTACCATGGACTTGCCCTTATACCAGGTTGACGCCTTTACAGACCAGCCTTTCACCGGCAACCCAGCTGCCGTTTGCCTGCTGCCACACCAGGCTGAGGCAGCCTGGATGCAGGCCGTCGCCATGGAGATGAACCTGTCAGAAACCGCGTTCTTACACCCAGAGGGGGACGGCTGGCGGCTGCGTTGGTTCACACCCAAACAGGAGGTCGACCTGTGCGGTCACGCCACCCTGGCCAGCGCGAAGGTGCTCTTCGAGCGGCAGCCGGCATTGCGATCCGAACCACTCACCTTCAAGACGCGCAGCGGTGACCTGCCCGCCCGCTGGGTGGACGGCAGGGTTGAACTGAATTTCCCAGCCCTCCCCTACCATCCTGTCTCTTGCGAGGAACACACCGACCTTGCCCTGGGTTTTACCCCGGTGAACGCGGTGAGGTCGGGGGACTATGCCCTGTTTGAAGCTGAACATGATAACGACATCCGCCAGGCCAACCCCGACTTTGCTTTGTTGACAAATTTTCCGGCCTCGCAGGTGATGATCACCGCCTGGAGCAATGATCCCGCGTTTGATTTCGTCTCACGCTTTTTTGCGCCCAAGCTGGGGATCAACGAAGACCCGGTCACCGGTTCGGCCCACTGCCTGCTGGCCCCCTATTGGGCTGAAAAACTGAACAAGACGGCCTTTACGGCTTACCAGGCTTCAACCCGCGGCGGCAAACTCTATCTCCGGCTTGCAGGGGATCGGGTCTTGATCACCGGCGATGCGGTGATCGTGTTTGCTGGGCAGCTCTACACATAATCAAATTGAAAACATCATCATGCACCTAACCTACCTGGGCACCAACGCCCTGCTGATCCGTAAAGCCGGCACAACGGTTTTGGTCGACCCGCATTTCACCCGTCCCCGAATATGGCACTTGTTTGGAAAAATCAGCGCCAACCCCCGGGCTGTTGCTGCCGGCCTGGAGCAAAACGGCGTCGATCGGCTGGATGGGGTGCTGCTGACTCACACACATTACGATCACGCCCTGGATGCGGCCGAAGTCCTTAGGCAGGCCAGTGGTGTGCTCTATGGCTGCGGTTCTGCCATGAACCTGGTCAACCACCCTGGACTGGACAAGCAAAAGATCACACCGGGTAGGCGTTACCAAATTGGGGCTTTGACCGTCGTCTTCCACTCTTCCCTGCATCTGCCCTTCCCTTCCCTGATCGATTGGCTGCTGCCGATGGACGGGCAGATCAGCAGGCCCCTGGAAACACCCGCCTGGTTCTGGCACTATGCTGTCGGCAGGGTGTGGGCTATCCAGGTCGATCAGACGTTGATCTTTGGCAGTGCCGGGTATCTGCCCAATTCTTATAAAAACTTGGATATCGAAACCGTCGTCTTGGGTATCGGCGGTTTGGATTCACAACCCGCAGCATACCTGGAAAATTTCTATCGAGAAGCGGTGCTGAACAGCGGTGCGGGGCATGTTCTTCTCTCTCACTGGGACAATTTCTTCAAGCCTGCCAAGCAGGTTGATAAGCCGCACTTCCTGGTTCGCCGTGCCATCACCCGCATCCAGGCGTTTGGGAAAAAACATGGTCAAAAGGTTGATCTGTTAAAAATTCAAGAACCGTTATTAATCAAACCATCAGGGGAATGGAAGCCGTCTCATTTTGCGGCGGGATGAAATACGCATCCCGAGGAGAGGCCGTGAGTGGTGAATGGTACATAGTGAATAGTCAATCAAATGAAAAAACAATACCAATCAGAAAAACCAAGCCCATCGACATTCCTTCACTACCAATAGCGGTCAGATAACACAGCCGAATCAAGATAATCAATTGCCAAAGCAACCTTATGTTAATATAAGGAGGATCACACCTGCTGCATCGGTTCCGAGTTGCCACCCCACACCCACAAGTTGTCACTGCGAGCCCCCGACAGGGGGCGTGGCAGTCTCAAAGGAAGCAATCTGCTATTTTCGGCGGGTTGAAGTACGCATCCCGCCCTACATGTCTGATAGACCCAGGGGAGAAATCGCATCCTGCCTTACAAACTAACCAAAATGGATCAGGTCATTTCACCATTCAGTGCGTAGCCTCCTTTTAAGGACCATTCACCATTTACAATTCACCATTCACCTTTTCCTCAAATCACGCATCATCCAGCGCGGCCAGTCCGGGCAGTACCTTGCCTTCCAGCATCTCTAATGAAGCACCACCGCCGGTGGAGATGTGCGTGATCCGATCAGCCAGGCCGGACTTCCTGATGGCCGAGATCGAATCCCCGCCACCGATGATGCCGGTGGCATCGCTGTTTGCCACAGCCTTGGCCACGGCAAAGGTACCCTGGGCGAACTTCTCAAACTCAAACACACCCATTGGGCCGTTCCATACCACGGTGCCAGCCTGGGCAATGATCTCAGCAAAATTCTCGACTGAACGGGGGCCGATGTCTAAAACTTGCCATCCGTCTGGCACATCCCCAACCTCGATCACCTGGTCAGCAGCATCAG
>PWWP01000267.1 GCA_003562075.1 Gemmatimonadota bacterium | reverse complement strand
GGCCTTCTGCCACGGGGCAGGGATGGACTACGTGAGCTGCTCCCCCTTCCGGGTTCCGGTGACCCGACTCTCGGCGGCCCAGGCCGCCCTCCGGGAGGCTGGAGCGGAGCCGGCGGGACGAGACGAGTAGGGGGGATCCTGCTTGGAGGCCGATGGCCCCTGACGGCTCCCAAGCAGGACCATCTCCCCGCCACTGGCGGATCAGGGACTCGGAGGCCATTCCAGCGACCATGAGGACGCCGGCGGCCTGACCCGGAACTCTCCAGCGCAGCCGGCCGGTCGGACGGGGCAGAGGTCAGGCCCCGGCGGCTTCCTGTCCCGCTGATGCCGGCGGCGTAGGCGGATCCACCGGCCCCTCCCGACGGACCACCCCCCGGAGAAGGCGTCCCAGGATGTCGGGCCCGGTGACGATGCGCCGTTCGTCTCCCCAGAGCAGGAGGATGTCCTCTTCCAGGACATCGTCCTCGGCGTGGGCAGGTTTCACCCTCAGGCGGGGCACCAGTTGGCCCAGGGGGGTGGCCGAATCGGTGGCGATGATGGGCCGATGACAGTGGCTGTAGGGCTTGAAGTCTTCGTTGTCGAAGAGGGCGCCCCGGAGGAAGGCGTTGGCGTCCAGGACCATCCGCGCGTCCCCTGACTCGTCCACGAGGACCACCCAGTCCTGGTGAGCGTCGTGGATCTGTCGAAGGAGGGGATGAGAGGGGTCGGGCGTGATGGTGGGGAAGACAGGACGGGGTCCATCGAAGGGGAGAGGGATGACTCCCAGGGGATCCACCGGCTCCCCTTCCTCGGACATGGGGAGGTCGTCCAGCTCCAGGAAGTTGAGGGCGCCCATCCCCTCCATCCGACCGATCTCCGTATGGGCCCCATGGACGTGCATCTCGAGAAGGGTTCGCAGGTCCCGCTCCTCGAAGTAGATGATGGCTTCGGGCCCCAGCCAGCGATCCAGGACCAGGGCAGTGGGCTTGGCCACCGGAAACAGGAGCGCTTGGTAGATCCGGATGATGGGCGACATGGCCGAGGCGATCCGCAGGGCGTGCCTGGAGAAGTAGGCCTGTGGCACGATCTCACCCACAATGGTGATGACCACGGTGGAGAAGAGGAAGGCCATGACACCGGCCATGACCGAGCCGGAGAGGAGGGCCAGGAGGACGTTTACCGCCACATTCCCCCAGAGGATGGTGACCAGAAGGAGGTTGGCGTCCTTCCTGAGGTGAAGGAGTCGCTGGGCGTCGTTGTTTCCCTGGGAGCTCTCCATCTCCAGCCGGAGGCGACTGACCCGGAAGCAGGCCAGGTTCAGCCCCGACAAGGTGGCGGATTGGGAGAGACAGAGGGCGATACCGATCCAGGTGAGCCCGGTCATGGCGAATGGATTGGAGGGGATGGGTTCAAGAAGGTGGATCCGAGGACGTGGGATTCAAAAAGGTGAATCCCGGCGGGTAGGTCCAGGACACCCCGATCAGGGAGCACTGGGTCGTCGACCCGCTGCCGGGCCCATGTCCGGGTAGGGCGTCCGGCTCATCCAGATGATCCAGAGTCCCAGGGCCAGGAGGGCAAATCCGGCCACGCCCATGACCGGTCCTTCGCCCAGTGATTCCACACCGCGGGATCCCAGGTAGACGGCGATCCCGTTGTTCAGGATATGCCAGAGGATGGCCGGGAAGATGGAACCGGACATGAGGGTCACGGCCGTCAGAATTACGCCCAGGAAGGCGGTGGACGGGATCCTGAAGATCTGGAAGTGGAAGACCCCGAAGATGAGTCCCACCACCAGGGCCAGGCCCACGGGTCCGAAGCGTCGCCGGAGTCCGTGGAGGAGGACGCCCCGGAAGGTGAGCTCTTCCACGATGCCCGGAACCACGGCGACGACGATCAGGAGTTGCCAGATCGGGATCGCCTCAGGCATGAGGGCCTGGCCGAAGTTCTCCAGGAGCTCCACCGGGATGGGGATGACCCGGTCCATGAGCTGGAAGACGGTCTGAGCGGTAAGGAGGCCCCCGGGAACCCCGATCAGGACCCCCAGCCAGACCCAGGGTCGGGGCTTTCGCAGGGCCAGGGCCTTCACTGGATCCAGCCGGAAGCGGCGGATGAGGATGAAGGGGAAGACCCCGAAGATGAGCCCCACACTCACCAGGGCGGCGATCCGGATGTCGTCGAAGGGCAAGTTCAGGTCGATCATGACCTTTACGGCCCAGAAGACCAGGAACCAGATGAGGACCCGCTTCCGGAAGAGAGCCGGCCCGCCCAGGAACTCGGCCTGGGAGGTGTCCCCTGTGATCACGTCCTCGTCGTGGAGGGCCCGGATGGAGCGGGCCGTCACCCAGACGGCGGCTCCTGCCGTCACCACCCATGCGCCAGCGAGGGCCAGGAGGTTCAGGTCGCCCAGGAGGAGGTCCCGAGCAGCCACGCTCAGGTTGGCCAGGGGGACCAGGATGATGGCCGATTGGAGGGAGATGTCCGGGAGGATGGGGGCCAGGGCCGGGAGGGCCAGCCCCAGGAGGACCGGCGTCAGGTAGAGTTGGGCCTCCTTGTAGCTGTTGGCGTAGGCCGAGGTCAGGAGGAGGATGCCGGCGGTGAGGGCCACCACCGGGAGGAAGATCAGCAGGAGTCCGGCCGCCATCTCCCAGCTCACCTGGATGGCAAACCCCGGCGGCGGCTCGATGATCTCCAGCCCCAGGAAGATCCAGAGATTCAGGACCTGGATGACGGCAATGGTCAAGGCGATGGCCATGACGGCCAGGAGCTTTCCTGTGACGATCTCCTTACGGGTAGCCGCCGAGGTCAGGAGGGTGTTCAGCGTGCCTCGCTCTTTCTCTCCGGCCAGGGTGTCGGTGGCCACCGCCGATCCGCCCAGGACCATGAGTCCCAGGAGGATGAGGGTGATGAAGCGCCCCAGGTGGGCGCCCTGGACCTCCTGGTCCGTGGCCACGTCCACGCCCTCCACCTGAGCCACAGTCCGGGGATGGACCGGGAAACCGGCGTCCACGATGAGGGCATCCCGGCGCTCCTGACGGGTCTCCATGAGGTGTCGGCGGGCCGTCTCCGCTCCCTCCCGGGACGCAGTCCTGTTGGAGTGGAAGTGGATCCGTATGACCGGAGCACCGGCCAGTTCGTCGGGGACGGAGGCCTCAGCGGTGTCCCCATCCATGAGGGCCTCCCACTCCGCCGGCTCCAGCCCTTCCACCACCAGGTCCACCGAGTCGGCATCCAGCGCTCGCATGGGGTTCTCCACCTGGACCTGCCGAAACCGGCTATCGGCCTCCGAATTCTGCAGGAGTCCGGCCAGGAGGGTGTCGGCCAGGGAGGCACGGGTGCCCGTGACCGCAATGCGGTAGCTTCGGGCTTCCTCCCGTTCCGCCTCCCGTTCCGTCACCAGGTTGCCGGCCACGAGGAGGCCCGGAAGGAGGAGCACCGGGAGAACCACTGAGATGAAGACGGTCCGTGGATCCCGGAGGAGGGAACGGATCTCCAGGCCGAAGATGGCCCGTACCGGTGGGGTCAACCTCACCGGTCCCTCCCCTCAGCCGAACGATCCGACCGCCATCCGGCTCCTGGTCCACTTCCGCCTGCGGCCGGCGTACCTTCCTCTGGGTTCTCCGCCCGGATGTTCTGGCGGGCTGCTTCCTCCGGGCTCTCCACCCGGGCGAACCGGACGAAGATATCCTCCAGGTAGTGGAGTCCCGTGGTTTCCCTGAGCTCCTCCAGGGTGCCGGTGGCCAGGATCTGGCCGTGGTGGATAATGGCGATCCGGTCGCAGAGCTGCTCCGCCTCGCTCATGATATGTGTGGAGAAGAGGATGGCTTTCCCTCCGTCCCGGAGCCGGGCGATGATCTGCCGGAGTTCGATGGCGTTCAGGACATCCAGCGTGACCGTGGGCTCGTCGAAGATGAGCACCGGGGGATCGTGGGCCACGGTCCGGGCAATGGAGACCTTCTGCTTCATCCCGCTGGAGAGTTTCTCCACACGGGTATCGGCGAAGTCGTGGAGCTTGAAGGCGTCGATGAGCTCCTCAACACGTGTTTCCACCTTCCGGGTGGGGTAGCCGTTGACCCGAGCGAAGAAGCGGAGGGTCTCTCGGGGGGTGATCTTGGGGTAGAGGGCCGTGGAGGCCGAGTAGAATCCCAGGCTGCGCCGAACCTCCTCCGGCTCTTCTCGGACTTCGTGACCCATGACCCAGGCCTTCCCGGCCGACGGTTGCAGGACGGTGGAGAGCATCCGGAGCGTGGTGGTCTTGCCGGCACCGTTGGCTCCCAGCAGTCCCACGATCTCCCCTCGCCCACAGGTCAAATCCACGTCCCGGACTGCGTGCACCTCGCCCCGGTTCTCATCGTAGAAGGTCTTTGAAAGCCCTTGTATCCGTACCGGATTGTCGTTCACGCCCGACTCCTGGAGGAGGTGAGGTTTCGCTTGATGAAGCGCCAGAGGCCTCCCTGGCTCGATCCCAGGAGGACCTCTTCCCGGCTCATGACCCACTGGGCAAAGCTCACGGCCAGGGCCACGCTAACCGCCATGGAGAGGAGGGTCACCACCCCAGTGAGGAGGGCCACACTTCCCATGAGGGCGTCCCGGATCAAGAGGGCCACGTTCACCACCGGGAGGGCGGCCAGAGCTGGGGTGAACTCGATGTCCGGGGACTGGACGAAGACGGCGGGGAGGATGACCACCAGGTAGAAGGGGGTGATCATGGACTGCCCCTCCTTGAAGTTCCGGGCAAAGATGGCGAAGACCAGCATTCCCGCCGCCACGAAGAGGCCCAGGAATGCCGTCCCGATGGCGATGATGGGAATGGCTTCCAATGGGATTCCTCCGGCCACCAGCCCCTCCACGTCATCACCGGCTACAGGGGTGAGGATCCAGCGGAGGGAGAGGGCCAGGGCCCCCAGGTTCAGGAGCCCACCCAGGGCTCCGAAGGTGGCCACGTAGAGATACTTGGCCGCCGCTATATTCCCCCGGGGCACGGCCGTTGTCATGAGGGTCTCCCAGGTGGAGCGCTCCCGTTCTCCGGCCGTGGCGTCGATGGCCGGATAGAAGGCGGCCAGGGCTACGGTGATGAGCGTGAGGAAGGGAACCAGGAGGGCAAGGAGGAAGCGGGTGCTCTCGTCGGGGGTGGCCACGTCGGAGCGGTTCACGGCAAAATCGGCCCAGGCCAGGCGGGCGATGCCCAGATCGCTCCGGACGTCGGCCAGCAAGCGGGTCCGATAGCTGTCCACGACATCTTCCACCCGGCTTCGGGCGGCGGCGCTCCGATCCCGGGCCTGACTATAGATGACAGATGCCTGGAAGTTCTGGGCGAAGGCGGCCCCCTCCCCTTGAGCCGGCTCCAACAGGAGGGCCGCGTCCAGCCGGCCCCGGGCCACCTCCCGGCGGAGTTCCTCCTCACTTCCCTCCCAGATCCTGACCTCCATCCGATCCCGGGCCTGGAGGGAATCCAGGAGGGGGGCATGGGCGGAGGGAAGCCCGATGACGGCCACCTCGGAGGTGATCCGGTCTGCCTGGCCCTGGATGAAGGAGAAGCCGGCCATGACCGCCCAGAGCATGGCTGGGTACATGACCACCGGTACGATGATGCTGGTGGCCACGATGCTCTTTTCCCGAAGAGCCGACCGCACCTCGTGCATGTAGAGAGTTCCGATCTGTCGAAGGTCCATGGGCCTCCCTGGCCACTTCCTGCGCGTTGGCTTATGTGCTGCTCCGGGTCGCTCGCCTCACGACCGGCGTTCTCCCCATATCCTTCCAGGGGTTGGTCGTTCCCTGAGCCCGGGGCGGTGGCGGCTCCGGTGATGCCGCCTCCTGTGATGATCCCCCTCCGTAGATCCGTCCCTGGTGATGCCGCCACCGGTGTTGCCGAAGGGGGCGCCATTCCAGGTGGAAGGTTGGGGGATTCGGGGGGGCTGGGGCCAGGGGAGAGGCTGAAAGGAGGAAGGCCCGGCGCCGGGCCTCGATTCAATCTCTGCCTTGACCAACAGGTCGAGAAGGGGGATAGTTGTGGGTAGCAACCATATCCACTTCTGACTCCTTCGTCATGGCCATCGAACCTGAATCTCGCAGCCAGGGATCCGATCTGAGCGCTGATCCGGACACTCCTGTTGGCGCTGACCTGCCCGCCGGTGAGACCGCTGGCTCGGACGCCGATCTTTATCAACACGCCCGTGCTCTCCACCAGGCGCTCTCCCGCCTCCGACAGGTCTACGAGTTCCGGGACCGGGAGCGGATCTGCTGTTACGACGTCTCCGTGACCCAGTGCAGAGCCCTGGAGGTGGTCATGGACCATGAGCCTCTCTCGATGGGCGGCCTGGCTCAGCGGCTCCTCCTGGACAAGAGCACGGTCAGCCGTGTGGTGGGGGCACTGGAGCGGAAGGGCTACCTGGAGCGGGAGGCCCACCCCCAGGATGCCCGATCCTACCAGCTCTCGGCGACACCGTCAGGCAAGGAGCTCAGGGCCTGCATCGATGCCGATCTGCTGGCCGGGGAGCGGGCGATTCTGGAGGACCTCTCTTTTCGGGAGCGGCGGGCCGTCATCGACGCTGTCCTTCGCCTGTCCGGTCGGGCCGAGAGCATTCATCAATCCGACCAGCGGTCTGGCCATCGCTCCCACCATCACTCTGACCAACCCACAGGAACATGCGCGCCTCCTTCGAGCAACTGACGAATCCTTCCTCCCCAGACCTTCCGCCCGTGGTGATCGGTGCCGGTCCCATGGGACTGGCGGCTGCCGCCCATCTGGTGGCCCAGGGGCATGAGCCCATCCTCCTTGAAGCCGGCCATGAAGTGGGGGCGGGAGTCCGATCCTGGGGGCATGTCCGAATGTTCTCCCCCTGGAAGCACCTGGTGGATCCGGTGGCCCGGGCGGCCCTGGAGGTCCAGGGATGGGAGGCTCCGGAGCCCGAGGCTCTCCCCACAGGGGATGAGCTGGTGGACCGGTATCTGAAACCCCTGGCAGCGTTGTCCGGGATCCGCCAGGGTCTCCGTTTGGGGCAAAGGGTGGTGGGGGTGAGTCGGGAGGGGCGGGATCGAGCCCGGAATGACAGCCGGGACCGGAGTCCCTTCCTTCTGCAGGTAAAGGAAGAAGGAGGCCGGCTGAGCCGGCTCCAGGCTCAAGTCGTATTGGACTGTTCAGGCAACTTCCACAACCCCAATCCGTTGGGATCTTCGGGTCTCCCTGCGCTGGGGGAGGCAGCCCTGGCCCACCGGATCACCTACGGGATCCCTTCCCGCCGGCAGATGGAACGGGAGGGATGGATGGGAGAGCGAATCCTGGTGGTTGGGAGTGGTCACTCGGCAATGAATGCTCTCCTGGAGATCCAGGCCATGGACCCAGGTGCCCGGGAGACCCGGGCTCTCTGGCTCCTGCGAGGGTCCGGACCGGCTGAGGCGGGTTCGGGGGACGCGCCCGACGCCCTTTCCCACCGGGATGCCCTGGAGCGCCGGGTCCAGGGGCTGGTGGCGAGCGGGGGTGTCGAGTTGGTTACCCGCTTCTCCGTGGAGCGGCTCCGTGAGCAGGACGGGGGAGTGGTGCTCTGGGACGGGGCCCGAAGAGTCGGCCCCGTGGACCGGATCGTCGCGGCCACCGGTGCTCGGCCCGATTTCTCCATCCTCAGGGAGCTTAGACTGGATCTGGATCCCCGCCTGGAGTGTCCTCGGGCCCTGGCTCCCCTCATCGACCCGGACATCCATACCTGCGAGACGGCACGGGCCCACGGGTACGCCGAGTTGGCCCACCCCGAACCTGGATTCTTCCTCATGGGGATGAAGAGCTATGGCCGGGCGCCGGGCTTTCTCCTGGCCACCGGATACGAGCAGATTCGGTCGGTGGCTCTGGCCCTCAGTGGGGATCTGGAGGGAGCTCGGACCAAGGAAATTTCGGCTGCGATTCAGGGGGCATGCTCGGGTGGATCTGCCGGAGCGGGCCACTCCGTCACCTCCGTCCCGGTCCCCATGGGACATTCCGAGTCGGCCGGGCCGTCGGGATCCTGCTGTTCCTGAACGCCTGACGGCATGGAAGTGGCTACATCAGACCACCCTGGACCTGAACGGCGGTCCAGGATGTTGGCGGCCCCCTGGCGCTCCGAGACCGGACCGGTTCCGGGCCTGGCCGGGGAGGGAAAAGGAACTCTCTGGATTCGGGAGGATCGATCATGTCAGTGGGACGGATGTGCAGTCGTGTCGTAGCCACTGCAGGAGCGGAAGAGACGGTGGCCGAGGGAGCGGGCCGCATGGCGGAGTTCGGGGTGGGTTCGCTGGTCGTCATCGAGGATGATCGGACGCCGGTCGGGATTCTCACCGACCGGGATGTGGCACTCCGGATCGTGGGTGCCGGGAAGGATCCGACCGACACCCTCCTCTCTCAGGTCATGTCCAGCCCCGTCCGGACGGTGCACGAGTCCACACCCTTGGAGGAGGCTCTGGAGAGTATGGAGAAGCTGGGCGTGCGTCGCCTGGTGGTGACGGGCGACGGAGGAGGCCTGGTGGGGATCTTCGCTCTGGATGACGCCCTGGAGGTGGTGGCGCGACAGGTCAGGAGCGTGGCCCGAGTTCTGGAAAAACAGGGCCGGACCGCCATGGAAGGACGCTGAGGAAGGGAAGCGATAACCGGGAGGCCTGGGGCTTTGAGGCCTGGGCTGAAGCATACATCTGAAAGACGAGGTTTCAATGATCCGGGTCAGCGATCTGATGCAGACCGACGTGGCCACCATCTCGCCCAGGGCGACGGTAGCCGAACTGGTGGAATTCTTCGACCGTCTGGGAATCACCGGTGCGCCGGTCGTGGATGACCAGGAGCGTCTGGTGGGCGTAGTCTCGGTCCGGGATGTGGTCCAGCTCGCCCGGGAGATGGGAGAAGCTCCCGAGGCCATGCGTTGGGGATTGGCTCGAGCCGAGGTTTCCACAGAGAGCCCTTTCATGGACTCCCCGCTGGAAGGAGAATTCTTCGCCTACTACGTCACACCCAGTGGCGGTTTCGTGGACGTGAGTTCCCAGATCCAGGAGTTTCCCCAGAAGGTCTTCGAGGGTTACGACGTGGAAACCATCATGACACCGGCTCCGGTCACCCTTTCCCCCGATGCGTCGGTGCAGAAGCTGGCCCGGACCCTCAGGGACCGGAAGATCCACCGGGTGCTGGTGGTCCGAGATCACCAGCTCGTCGGGATCGTAACCACCACCGATATCCTGGATTACGTGGCCGAGGACTGAACCTGAAGGAGGAGGATGGAACCGGGACCGGGTGCCTCGTCTTCGTCCGGAAAGAGATGGGATGGGAGGGGCATGGGTCGGTCAGCGGTCCAGCTCCGGAAGTTGGCCTCGGGCCGCGATCTTGTGGACGTATTTCGCGACCTGCAGTCGGGAGTCGACGGTCAGCTTGTCCATGATGTTGCGAAGATGGCTCTTGACCGTGTGGATGGAGATGTGAAGCTCCTTGGCAATCGCCTTGTTGCTCATCCCTTCCGCGATGCGGTTGGCCACCTCCCGTTCCCGGGGAGTCAAGCACACCGGGTCCCGGCCCTGGGTCCCGCCGTCTGTAGCCGTCTCCCCGGCGATCTCGGAGAAGAGCGTAGCAGTCATCTGGTCGGGGAGTACCTTCAAGCCCGCCTCCACCGCGCGTATCGTGCCCAGGACGTCTTCCAGGCTGGCATCCTTCATGATGAAGCCAGACACTCCTGCCGTGACGAAGTCCGAGAGCTCCTCATAGGCAGGGAGGAGGTCCATCACGATGACCCTGGCGTCGGGGAAGTCCTCCAGGACCTGCGTGGCGAGTCGCAGGCTGTCTCCGTTCTGGAGGCCCAGATTGAGTAGGACCACATCCGGGTCCATATCCTGCAGGATCGCTCGGTGTCCTTCGGGACCCTCACCGATGACCCGAATGTCTGGAGAACGGTTGAGGAACGTGGTCAGGGCCTCCCGCACGAGGCGATTGTCCCCGATGAGCGCGACGGTGATCCGGTTCCGGGCCGTCAGCAGCTTGGTTTCGAGGACCCGAGCGGGGCTGGGGGCTCTACGAAGGGCGGCCCTGTCGCCGGCCCTGCGGTCCGATGAGGTCGGTCGTCCGTAGGCGAGACGGTACATGGGGCGGAGATCGTCCATGGGATTCTCTCGGGTGCTGGTTCCTTGCCTCGCCGGCACTGTCAGAATGTCGCAAGATAGATGCCAGGGTAGCCGCGGTGGGTGGGTGAGGTGATCCCCATTCTGTGGATTTGTTATACGGATTATATAGTAGTCCGCTTCTGGTAAGGGAAAACCTTCCCTTTGATCCCCCCGAGCTCCTGCTGCGGACGGGCGACGCCTTCCGTTTTTGGTGCAGGTACGCAGGGACTTGGTGTGCCCACGATGGGGCGCATTCGGTGTAATTCTTTCCCCCCAGGACCCGAAGGCTCCCTGAACGGGCTGCCACGGGAAGGGGATCCTTGGCCCGGCTCTGGTACCCGACCGATCCACAGGCGGCGTCAAGCTCCTCATCTTTGCCTTACACCACCCGTTCCCAACTCGTGGGCTGACCTTACGGCTGAAAACAAGTGGAGAGCGTCACCTGGGTCTGGTTCCAACCTCCTTCATGGT
>PWWP01000192.1 GCA_003562075.1 Gemmatimonadota bacterium | reverse complement strand
TTGCCGGCTGAGGAGGCGGGAGAGGGGCGTTCGTAAGCAGACGCCCAGACCAGGACTCCAGGAGGATTGTCACCATGCCCAGGTTCGTCACCATGCAGCGGAAACACCCAGCGGCTCACCCGATCCGGACCGCCACCCCAGTGGGGCACGCCCCCGGCTTTTCGGCAGGGAGGCGACGAAGCCGGCTGGCCCTGACCTCCTTCTCGGGTCCCTTGCACGCCTTCCTCAGGGCCGGTCTGGGTGCGTTGGCACTTCTGACGCTCCCCTTCGTCCTTCAAGCCCAGGTCCCGTCCGGGTTCTCTGCTGGACAGGCCGCCTCACCGGAGGAGGCTCAGGTCCTGGAGGTGGTGGACCGGCTCTTCGACGGGATGCGGGCCCGGGATGGTGCCATGGTGAAGTCGGTCCTCCATCCCCAGGCCCAGATGGCGTTGGCCGTCCCTGACGGCGCGGATCCGGACACGCCCCCCGTCCAGCCAGCCCGGAATTTCGCCGATGCGGTCGGAGAGGGAGGTGAACCCTGGGACGAACCGTACTTCGACCCGGTGGTGAAGATCGACGGAAACCTGGCCCACGTGTGGACCTTCTTCCACCTCTATCGGGGCGACACCTTCAGCCACTGCGGATACAATTCCTTCCAACTCCTCCGGACTGAACGGGGTTGGGAGATCACCTTCATCGCCTATACCCAGCGGACCGAGGATTGCCGGCGTCCATGACCGCATTCACCCCGCTGGATCTGACCGTTCTCCTGGTCTACCTCCTGGGGATCACGGCGTGGGGTGCGTGGCTGGGCCGCAACTACCGTAGTGGCAGCGGTTACTTCCTGGGGAACCGGGACCTCCCCTGGGGGGCGGTCTGTCTCTCGGTGGTGGCCACCGAGACCAGCACCCTCACCTTCCTCTCCATTCCCGGAGTGGCCTACCTGGGGACGTTGGGCTTCCTCCAGCTCACCCTGGGCTACCTGGCCGGACGGGTCGTGGTCTCGGCAGTGTTGCTCCCGGCCTACTACCGGGGAGACATCGCGACTGCCTACACCCTCCTGGAGACCCGCTTCGGCACGGGGACCCGACGGTTCACCTCGGGGATCTTCATGGTGACCCGGCTCCTGGCCGATTCGGTTCGCCTCTTTGCCACGGCCATCCCCCTGGCCCTCATCACAGGATGGCCATACTCGGTCTCCATCGCCGTCATCGGGGTCCTCACCCTGGTCTACACCTACTTCGGGGGAATCCGGGCGGTGGTCTGGGTGGATGCAGTCCAGATGGGCCTCTACCTCCTGGGGGCCATCTGTGCACTGTGGGTCCTCCAGCTCGTCATCCCCGGAGGGTGGAGCACAGCCCTCGAGAGCGCCGCCGCCGCCGGCAAGCTCCAGGTCCTGGACTTCTCTCTGGATCCATCCATCCCCTACACCTTCTGGGCCGGGCTTCTGGGTGGAGGCTTCCTCTCCATGGCCTCCCACGGCACGGACCAGCTCATCGTCCAGCGTCTTCTCACCTGCAGGAACCTCCGGGCCTCCCAGAAGGCGCTCATTGGGAGTGGGATCGTCGTGGCGGTCCAGTTCGCCCTCTTCCTGGTGGTGGGGATCGGCCTTTGGGCCTTCTACCAGGGCCAGCCCTTCGACATCCCGGACGCCATCTTCGCCACCTTCATCATCGATGAGATCCCGGTGGGACTCCGGGGCCTCCTCATCGCCGGCGTCTTCGCCGCTGCAATGTCCTCCCTTTCCTCCTCCATCAACTCCCTGGCCTCCACCTCGGCCTACGACTTCTGGGCGCCCCTGACCGACTCCGAAGGAGACGAGTTCCGGATCCTCCGGGCCGGCCGGGTCTTCACCCTCATCTGGGCCATCCTCCTCATCGGGGTCGCCATCCTGTACATCCCCATGAGCGCGGACTCCACTGCCGTGGAGGTGGCCCTCACCATCGCCTCCCTGGTCTACGGGGGCCTCCTGGGTGCCTTCTTCCTCTCGGTCATGGATCCAGGGGCGAACCAGCGGGGGGTCGTGGTGGGTATCGGCACTGGAATCCTGGTGGTGACCGCCATCTGGATCTTCGCTCCCCACCTGGTGGGATGGCCCTGGTTCGTCCTCATCGGCACCGCTGTGACCATGAGCGTGGGGGCAGGGATGAGTCGAATGGGCGCCGATGGAAGCAGGGAGACTTCCGGGTGATGTACAGTGGAGAAAGGGGCCCGGATGGAGAGAACGGCCCGGATGCAGAGCAAGGCCCTGAGTCCCGTCGGGTCATGGGTGCGGACGGGGGTGGGACCCGACTCCGCCTGGGACTGGCAGATGGCACGGCGACGATCCTGGCGCGGCGGGAAGGTCCGCCGGCCCTGGCCCTGCCTGGCCAGGGCGACGCTTTGGCGGCGACGCTTGCCGCGGAAGTCCGGGCCCTGTCTCGAGACGCGGGGGTCGAGTTGCCCCTGGACGCCCTGGTCCTGGGGTTGGCCGGCGTGGGTCGGCCTGGCGTCGCGGCCAGGCTCCGACAGAAACTGGAGTTCCGAGGGGTTGCCCTCCGGATCCGAGTGACCACCGACGCCCAGGTGGCCCTGGACGACGCCTTCCCCTCCGACCCGGGGATTCTCCTGGCAGCCGGTACGGGCTCCATCGCCCTGGCTCGGACTCCCAGAGGCAAGATCCTCAGGGCCGGAGGCTGGGGACCCCTCCTGGGGGATGAAGGAAGTGGCTATAGCCTCGCTCTCAAAGCCCTTCGATCCGTGGTCCGGGGGATGGAGGGGCGAGGCCCT
>PWWP01000128.1 GCA_003562075.1 Gemmatimonadota bacterium | reverse complement strand
TCCCCAGACGATGAGGCTGGTGGATCCTATCCCGTTGGCGTTGATGAGGATCTGGTTGGGGGGAATCACCACCGGGTAGGCGATGGCCTCGTCGGCAATGGAGACCCGGGTGATGCTGTCGGGACGGGTCAGGATGGCCGTGGAGCCCCGGGAGATGGTGATGACCCTCTCCGCGGCGGTCTGGACGATGTCCTGGCCCAGTCCCACGCCGGGGGTTCCCAGCAAGAGAACGGCGGCCAGGAGGGCTCCGACACGGGGCCCAAGGCCTTGGGCTCCGGGGCTACCTCGCACCTGCCGGTGTCTGTTGGTCATGGGACAGGTCTTACTCCTTCCAGAAGGTTCGAGCGGTGGGCTAGTAGGCGATGAGGGTCCGGACCCCTCCCCGGTAGATCTCGATGATGCTCTCCTGGGTGGTGGGAGCGGTGGCACCGGTCCGGGCCGTGGGGCGTGCCTGGGCCGGCCCTGCGCCCGCGAAGAGCCGGGAAGCCCGTTCGCCGGCCGTCTCTACCTGTTCCAGGTCCAGAGTGTTCCGGAGCGCCATTCGTAGATGCCCCTCCTGGGCCGCCAAGGTCAGCTTTTCGGCTTCTTCCGGTGTCACCAGGACCGTCAGCACGTTGACGGTGATGGCTTGTCCGTCCTCCGTCTCCCGGATCTGCTGGCCCGACGCCAGGGCCTGGACGTTCTGGAGAATGACCTTGCTCATCGTGTCATTGCTCCCCTCAGGCTTCATTACCAGGATGATGTCCACCTTGGTCTGGGGCGTGACGAACCCCGCCACGCTCACCACGTCATCCACCCTCACGCTCACGGCTCGCTTGCCCGGTGGAATCAGGGGAATGAGGCCCCGGAGCCCCGAATCCGCCAGCTTGCTGGCCAGGATGGCTTCGTTCGTTCGCACATCGGTGATGAGACTCCGGCCCACCAGTTCCTCCCTGGTCCCTGTGAACCCGGAGGGTACGGTCCCAGCAGGCCATTCCACCGTCTTCAGGTGGCCATCCTCCAGGATGGTGCCCAGGGGGAGGTCCTGGGCCGCCAGGACCACGGAAACCATCTCCCTCCTCGCGGTGGGCACGACGGGCGTCGGCCTGTCGCTGAGGTACCTCAAAGCCGAATATCCCGCCGCCAATCCGAAGAGAGCCGCCAGGGCCAGGATGAGGAGCAAGCGCGTGCTTTTCATTCGGAGAACCCCGATTCATTCTTTTCGCATAGAGAATTCGCTCACCATGTTTATGGTGGGCTCACCCGTGGCAAAATTCCATAACACCGACACCCACCGCAGTTCGTGGCGGTATTCTATCCTCACCGTAACCACGTCTCCCCGCGTTGCTCCACTGAGAGGCTCGGGAAGGATCCTGATGTTGCCAGGATCAATCGCGATTCCGGCCCGTTCGCCAGCGGCTACGATGATGCCCATCACGTCTGCTTCGTTCATCTCATTGTCCACCACGGCGTTCCGGGCCCCTTCCCGCCCGGCGTCCGTCAGTACCTCGTAGATGTTCCAGGCCCGGGCGAACTCCACAATACCGAGGAGGAGAAGGAGGAAGATGGGAACCACCAGGGCGAATTCCACCAGAGCCTGCCCTGAATCCTCTTTGAGGCTTGCGCGCCTACATCGATGGCGAACCATCAGAGCAACCCTCCTACCGAGAAGGGAAAGAACCAGGTCAACAGGGCCCCGGCGGCGATGGGTAGGGCGTAGGGTATGGTCTGGGCTCCTGGACTCTTGAGGCTGATCTCTTGTCCACGGCGACCAAGGGTGACCCAATGGAGAAGCATGTTCTTCATGTTTACTGTCACGCCCAGAAGCGCCTTTCTGCGCATCGCATTAGCGACCGCCAACACACCCCCGGCCAGAGCGCCGTAGATGAGCACCGAAAGCAGCCCCCCTGGCCCCACAAAGGTCCCCACAGCGGCCAGGAGCTTGGCGTCGCCGGCGCCAAAAGCTCCAATGGCGACCAAGGGAAATCCGATGAGGAAGGCCAATCCGGCTCCCGCCACTGCCGCGAGGGGAAGCCCGCCTTCCATCAGGGCTCCCGTGATCAAACCCGCCACGAGGCCCGCCACAGTTAGCCTGTTCGGAATCCGTCGATCTCTGAGGTCCATAACGATCGCTCCCAAGGCAAGGCCGAAGAGAGCCAGGAACTGCAACATTGCGAGCTTGCTCACTTGCCACCGTCTGGGGATGAGGAGGCCGACACCCGACCGCTACCGCCAAGAGGGACCAAGGGACCCTTCTGGTCTCTCTTGGCGGTAGTTAAGTAGTTAACCTAAGCCGGTGTGGGTACCACCCTTACCCGTCGAAGTCGGGGGAGTAACCCTCACCCGGCGCGGCGTTCAATGCCCCGGACATCCGATCGAAGACCGCTCCGATCTGGTTGCGGAAGATGACCAAGACTACGATGAGGGCCACGGACACCAACGCGATGATCAGCGCGTACTCCGTGAGCCCCTGTCCGGACTCGTCGGTCCAGAACGACTTCAACAGCTCCTTCATGACAGCTCTCCTTTCGGCCATCCGGCCGACTGGGTGGTGGAGGGCGGCCTCGCGGCAACGCCTCCGTGTTCCGGTCCGTCGGAGACCGGCTGGAAGACCCGACGGGGCCGGATCTCCCGGGATCGACCTCCCTTGGAACAAATCCCGTGCCAGGACGGCGTCGAATCCCTCAAAACATTGCCAGTATTGCACTTGGACCAAATCACCACCCCACCACACCTCTCCGGGTGTAAACCCTCTTTCAGCCAACTCCCGTA
>PWWP01000258.1 GCA_003562075.1 Gemmatimonadota bacterium | reverse complement strand
TTTCAGAATAAGAAAACATAGTTTGGAATCCTGATGTCTGATTCCTGAAATTTGCTTTGGCAGCATAGTTAGAACAAATCTTTTTACAATAATATATTTTCTATGGACAGTATTTTTATCATTGTTATTGTCTTCCTGCTGCTCAACATTGCCCTGGGTCTGTTTCGTGTGTGGCGTGGACCTACAGTTTCAGACCGACTGCTTACCACCCAGCTTTTCGGTACTACGGGAATGGCCATATTATTGGTTCTGGCGGGTTACCTGAAGGAGCTTACCTTGCTTAATGTTGCCATTACCTTCAACGTTCTGGCAATTTTATTGGTTATTTGTTTGTTCAAAGTGTGGAAAAAAAAGAAAGGAGAAACACCATGATGATAAAAGAGATAATTACTGTTATTCTTTTGGTGGTGGGTTGTTTCTTTTTTCTGGCAGGAACTTTGGGTGTGCTTCGTTTTCCCGATTTGTTTTCCCGTCTTCATGCTCTCACCAAAGCAGATAATTTAGGACTGGGATTTATTGCTGCCGCAATGGCGTTACATATTGCATCCCCATGGGCAGCGCTAAAGATTTTCTCTATCTGGTTCTTCACTCTGCTGGCCAGTTCCACTTCCTGTTACCTGATTGCCCGTTTCCAGAAAGAAAAGGATCAACCCAGTAGCAGAAAGGAGGAAGAATGAGTATTATAATTGACATCTTACTTGCCATCCTTACGGTTTACCTGGCTTTACAGTCCTTGCTTGTACACCGACTTACCCAGAACGTCTTTCTTTTCTTTGCCTTTGGGCTGGCACTTGCGTTGGCGTGGGTTCGATTGGGAGCTGTGGATGTTGCCATTACCGAAGCGGCTATTGCATCGGGTTTTCTTGGAGTTTTGTTTCTTGATGCTTTAAGGGATTTTTCTGATACATCTTCTAAAAAATGGGATGACCTTGAACTGGTTCGCAATTCTCTTCACAGTAAGAACCCCAAATCCCTTTTCCTGCCCAGACTGGCCCTGGTGTTAGGATTGTTACTTTTTCTTTTTATATCCCTGGAAGCAATTTGGAAAATTCCCGATGGCGGAGGGTTGACAGCAGCCGCCGAGGCCATGCTTCCCGAATCAGGGGTTGAGCACCCTGTAACTGCAGTGTTATTAAATTTCCGTGCCTATGACACCTGGTTGGAGATTGGGGTAATTCTCCTTGGGCTTTTGGCAGTTTTTACAGTCGGTGGAATAAAGATTTACCGCAAGCCCCAGGCAATTACCCATGACCCTTTACTCAGACAGGTGATTTTGTTTTCTACCCCGATATTATTCCTGTTTGGAGCTTTTATTTTATACTTTGGAAAAAGCGGACCCGGAGGAGCATTTCAGGCTGCGGTTTTGTGGGGAGCAATCGGAATACTGCTTTACCTGGGAGGCAAGCCTATTTTTACGGTTATACCCCGTTGGCTGCTTCGACTTATCCTTACGATAGGACTTGGTTTTTTCCTCCTGTTGGGTTTTCTTATAATAGCCTCTGGAGGTGCCCTGTTTGAATACCCTCCGGCTTATGCAGGAATTCTGATTTTGATTGTAGAAACACTGGCGGCAATAAGCATTGCTGCAGCCCTGACTGCTATATTTGCCAATTTAAATCAAATGACTGAGGAACCGAAAGAATCGAATCAACCAATTGAATAATAAGAAGTATGGAAACCTATATGATTTACAGTTTAACCTCCGCAGTTATTTTTGTTATTGGAATAGGAGGAATATTTATAACGAGGCATTTTATTAAAAAAATCATTTCCACTATAATTATGGGTGGAGGGGTCTTTCTGTGTTTCGTCAGTTTTGCCGAACGTGATGCTCAGGCTTTTGCTGATCCGGTGCCCCACGCACTGGTGATAACAGGAATTGTAGTGGCGGTCGCTTCCGCTGCTTTTGCCCTTGCTTTGGCCCGTCGCATTTACCAACTAACAGGAGAAGAATCTTTTATTAACGACAAATGAGTTATCTGCCAACATCACCATTCCCTGCCCTTTTGGTAGGTTTGCCGATTTTACTGGGCACACTGAGCCTCTTTTTCGGTAAAAGAGGAAAGTCCGTACTGGGCTTAATGGGCAGTATGCTCACCGCAGGATTGACCGTAATCGCATTTGCTGAGGTGGCACAGCGGGGAACGGTCATCCATATACTGGGTGGTTGGGAACCCCCATTAGGAATCCTGCTAAGAATGGATCCTCTGGCTGCAGTGTTTATCGGAATGACTGCCCTGGTTGGCGCTTTTATCAGCCTCTATGCGTGGTGGTATTTTCGTGCACAGGAGTCTACATCCGGTGAATTCCCCCTGTTCTGGCCTTTGTGGCTTTTTATGTGGGCAGGACTGAACGGGCTCTTTCTCTCCAACGACCTGTTTAATCTTTTTGTTACTATCGAAGTCATTGGCATCTGTGCGGTGGCTCTGGCGGTACTTTCCGGGAAAACATCCGCTCTCTTCGCCGGATTGCGATATCTGTTGGCCGCGATTACCGGATCAATGGCCTATCTTTTTGGGGTAGCTCTTATTTACGGAAGTACAGGCACACTGGATATCGGGCTTTTGGGGCAGGTTCTGGAACCCGGTGCGACAACCACTTTTGCCCTGCTGGTAATCACCCTTGGTCTGATGATTAAAATGGCCGGCTTTCCTTTTCACTTCTGGCTTCCTCCTGCGCATTCCTCTGCTATAGCTCCTGTGAGTGCGCTTCTCTCAGCTTTGGTGGTTAAGGGAGCCTTTTACGTTTTGCT
>PWWP01000156.1 GCA_003562075.1 Gemmatimonadota bacterium | reverse complement strand
GGGACCTGGATCCTGGTAATTTCCACTGCCACCCGCTTCCTGGCGGAACTGGCCCGGGCATCGGTCGATGCCTCTCTCCTGGCCTGGATCGCGGTATTGGGGGGGCTCGGTCAGGTCGTCGGCCTCGCTCGGTAGTTCTGGACCATGTGGACTCGGATCCGTCCGGTAGGAAGCCACATCCGTGAGGCAAAGGGCGAGAAGTTCTGACGCGCCGCCGGTTCAGGGACCATCCTCCTTCGGCATGGACCTGACCCGCCATCGGTTCCACCCCATCCCTCGCAGCAAGACAGGAGGAATCAACCATGAACTCAGGAAAGCAGAGGGACGTGACCTGGCACCCTGGGCGGGTCGCCGGAGGCCTGGCTCTTGGCTTCGTCCTGCTCCTGACCGCCGTCATCGCTCGGCCATCCCTGGTGGCAGAGGGTCTGGAGCCTCCTCTCGCTAAGGCAGAACTGAGCCTGATCACCGATACGCCGGAGGAGGGGATGGAGGTGGCGATCCGGCTCGCCCGGCTGGGCGTTACCGAGACCCAGCCCGACCGGGAAGTGCTGCACTCGCTTCGTCCCGGTTACGCCTCAGATGCAGATGCGCTCATTGCATCGTCGCACGTGATCGCAGTTCATTTCCAGACCGTGGCGGCAGCCAACGACTACTGGCGGTAGCCACACGTCCCTTTCGGATCGGTTGACCGGAAGAGAGGGGTAACCTGGCCGCCGGTGCGTTTCCTGGGCGAGCTCGGCCTTGTGGAGGGCATGAATGTGTCGGCCTGAGGAGGGCTGAACGAAGCCCACTGGCCTTCGGACCGAGATCCAGCGGAGATTCGAACGAGACCTGGATGTCATGGTCCTCAAGGAACATCCGTGCAAGTCCAGGCGCGGCATGGGATGCACCACTGTCCCCTTTATCTCGTAGGAGCTGAGGGCGGGTTCTTGTTCAAGCTGGAGGAGGCCCAATGAGACAGAGATCCATGGTCCCGCCGGAATTCGGTCCGAACCACCTGCTCCGCCTGAAACGATGGGGACAGCGCGGGCTTCTTCTTGTCACGTTGGTCCCTGTTGGAGTGCTGTCGGCCCCGGGTCTGTCGGGGCAGGAGCCCGTGTCTGGATGGGATGACCTGGAGCCCCTTGTTGTGCCGAAGATGGATGGAGGGGTCATTCTGGATGGCCGGCTCGAAGATGCAGCGTGGGAGGACGCAGCCCGCCTGGATCCGCGGATGCACGTACCGGACTTTGGCACTGCGCCTTCGGAGCGTACCGAGTTCTTCGTGGGCCATGACGGACAATACCTCTACTTCGGGTGTCGGGCCTGGGACTCTGATCCGGAAGGGATCCAGGCACCCTCCCTCAGGCGCAACGACGGCCGTTTCATCAACGATTGGTGTGTCCTGAACCTGGACACCTTGAACGATGGCGAGACCACCCTGGTCTTCGGAACCACGCCGGCCGGCATTCGTACGGACGGTGTCGTTGACGACGACGCCTCGGGTCCGCCCAACTTCGACTGGGATACCTTCTGGGATGCCGCCGCCACCCGCTTCGACGGCGGCTGGTCGGCCGAGATCCGGGTCCCCTTCTCCAGCCTGGCCTTCCAGACCGACGGGGAGGGTCGCGTGGTCATGGGACTCTCGGTCTGGCGGAACATCGCCCGAAAGAACGAACGGATAACCCATCCACCCATCTCTCCTCGGTGGGGCGGGCTCAGCTTTCTCAAGGCCTCCCAGATGCGTCCGGCCGTCCTGGAAGAGGTGCAGGAGCGGCGGGCCGTCCACGTGACCCCCTACGTGCTGGGCGGGATGGGGCATTCCCACGACCTGTCGCCCGGGGAGCGGGAGTACCTACGCTCGGAGGAGCGGGTCAGGGAGGCAGGGCTCGATGTCCACTACGGGCTGGGCCCCAGCTTCTCCCTGGACCTGAGCGTGAATACCGACTTCGCCCAGGTGGAGGCCGACGACCAGGAGGTGAACCTGGACCGCTTTTCGCTGTTCTTTCCGGAGAAGCGGCGCTTCTTCCAGGAACGGGCCGCGGTTTTCGAGTTTCCCCTGGGGGGGAACGAACGCCTCTTCCACTCGAGACGGGTGGGGCTGGCCGAGGGACGGCCGGTGCGGATCTACGGCGGCGGCCGGATGGTGGGGCGTATCGGGGACTGGGACGTGGGCGTTCTGAACATGCACACCGCCGAGTCGGAGACCCTTCCGTCGGAGAACCAGGGAGTGTTTCGTGTGCGTCGGAGGGTTCTGAACGAGGGCTCCTACGCCGGGGCCATCCTCACCAGCCGCATCGGGACGGAAGGGAGCTACAACGTGGTCTACGGGGGCGACGCCCGGCTCCGCCTCTTCGACCAGGACTACCTGATCCTGAACTGGGCCCAGAGCTTCGATGACGCCGAGGCCCACGGGGCCGACTCCGGTGACCTGGGCGCCTTCGAGCGCACGCTGCTGAGGGCCCGTTGGGAGCGCCGCGACGTTTTCGGGCCGATGTACGACGTGGATCTTTCCAGGGTGGGCGAAGTGTTCGAGCCGGGCCTCGGCTTTCTGCAGCGGAGCGGGTATGCCCGCGGCGCCCTGCGCCTTGGGTACGGGTGGGCTCCGGGGGAGGGGTCGTCGGTCTTCCGCTACGGGGTGGGCCTCACCACTTCGGGATTCCGTCGGAGCCAGGACGGGGCCCTGGAGACCGGGGTCCTGGAGCCGTCCGCCATTGTCGACACCCGGAGCGGTCATCAGCTGATGGCCATCGCACGCTACCGGCGCGAAGACCTGGAGAGTGGATTCAGTCTTTCGGACGAGGTGGATGTACCCCAGGGAAGGTATGGCTTCTATGAGGGAGTTCTTCAGTACGTGACGCCCCCCGGCGACCTGCTCCAGGCCACGGTGCGCCTCGAGGGGGGAGAGTTCTTCGATGGTCGACGCAGGTCGGTAGAGTTCTCCCCTTCCTGGAGCCTCAGCCGGCACCTCGGCCTCTCGGCCAGCTACCGACTGGACCGCCTCGGTTTTGCGGAGCGCGACCAGCGGCTCACGGCCCACGTGGGCCGGCTGCGGGCCGAGGTGATGCTCTCCACCGAGATCTCCGCCGTGGCCTTCGTCCAGTACAACAGCACGCTGGATCTGGCCGTGGCGAACGTCCGGATCCGTTACAACCCCCGAGAGGGCGACGACCTCTACATCGTCTGGAACGAGGGGATGAATGCGAACCGTTTCGACCACGATCCGGTGCGGCCCCGAACCGCCGAACGTGCGCTCCTGGTCAAGTACTCTCGGACCTTTTCTCTCGGGCTTTGACTTGATGAGCCGCTGACGGCCCAGTCCTCGGTCAGCCGGTTCTCGGCCACCCAGCTGACCCGCTCGTCCAAGCTCAGCTCTCGGACAAGCAATGGTTCTTCATCGGACATGGGCTCCGGGCTACCACCGAACCCTGACAGAGAGGCCTGCGCCACTTCGGGGATCCGGCGCGATGGATGGGGCGACTGAGATCGAGAGAGAGGTGGCGGTGTCCGTCTCGGTTTCTGCGCCTTCGGACGGGTACCCTCCCGGCATCTCCTCCCTGGACCTCCGGAGAGCCAGGTACCCGGAGATGGTACCGATGGCGCCGTGGGCCACGTTGACCCATCCAGCCGTGGAGGCGGATTCCCCGTGCCGGAGACCCCAGACGCCCATCCCGAGGCCGGCTGCCCCTGATGCCATGCCCAGCCACCCCCGTCCCGGTGTGGAGGCATGGTCACGAACGCCAATGAGGTTGATCCCCGTCATGGCCCCATTCAATGCTCCGGTCCCCACGCTCGTCAGGACGTAGTTCGAGAAGGGGTATTCGGCAGGTTCGGTCTGGGTGGGTGGGGGCGGGCAGGGGCCGAATCCTATCCCACCACCGCCACAATAGGCGGGCTGGATGTGAGCTGCTTCGTCCAGGGACAAACCTACCGAAGTCAGCCACTCCGAGAGTCCCGGCTCGTCGGCCAGATCTGGCACCCGGGCAAAATTCCGGGATTCCGAGATCCGTTGGACGATGGAATCGGCCCCGGAGCGGTGCATGAGATAGCCTACGGCGCAGTGCACGCCTCGGTCATCTACGAAGACCGGTACCTTGGCGTCTGGGAAGGCGGTATTCCGGGGGAAGAGTCCCCGCTGGCGGTACTCGCGGAGCACCTGCAATTGCCGCCGCCTGGCCTCCTGCTTTTCTTCCGTGAGATGAGCCACATCCCGAGCCTCCAGATTCTGCTCCACGCTTCGGAGATGGGCTCGAATGCGGTCTCGTTCTGCGCGGACCAGTTCCGGCGACTGTTCCTCCGGAGGTGATGGGCGAGTCGGGCCGCTTCGGGCTTCACCAGCGTCCATGGCGGCCTCGGATGGGTACTGGGCAGACGTGCCCCGATCGTCGGAGGCCTGGCCCGTCGGCAGGAGCAGGGCGGCAGCGAGGAGGATGGCGCTAAGCAGGAAAGCGAAGACTACCCGGGCGGCTCGGGTCGGGGTGGTGGGCATTGGGCAGGCCTCCGGAGGATGGACTCGAATGAAGGGTCTCATCCAGGGAACGAGCGAAGGGACCGGCCTGTGACGGGTCGGGGCTCCCCCGACGACCGAGAAGGGAGTGAGTACGGCCCAGCGCTACCAGCGCTCATGCTTGACCAGGGGGATCACCGGCACGACCGTCATGCATGTGCACCTCATGCGGGCAACGCCAGGGGCCGGAAGTCCTATCCGTGCGATACTGGCTCAGCCAGCTGGTGGAGTCATACCTGAGCCTGGATGGCCGTGTACCCCGGTCCGTCGTCGCCCTCCTGTTCCGTCCTGGGTTCCTGACCCGGGAGTGGCTCGCGGGACGTCGGGTCCGCTACAGCAGCCCCCTCCACCTGTGCCTGTGGACCGCCATCGCCTTCGTGGCTGCATCCCTGGTCGGGACCCGCGGTCCGAACCCTGCTGGTTGGGCCGGAGACGGCGGTGCCCTCATCGAACGGATGCTTCCCCTGGGCTTCCTGGCCGCGGTCCCCGCCGTGGCCTGGGTCATGCACCTGACGGACCGTTCCCGAGACCTGACCTACGTGGAGCATCTGGTTTTCGTCGCCCATCTCCAGGCGTTCTACTTCGTGGCCTTCATGCCCATGGTTCTCACTCTGGGTCTGGATCCGGGTTCGGATCTCTGGATGACCACCCTGAGTTCCCTGCTGGGCACCGGGGCCATCGTCTACACGTTGATCGCCACGGCCCGTGTCTACGGAGGCGGCTGGGCTGGTACCCTCGGAAAGTCCCTGATCCTGGGTGCGGGGTACTCCGTAGCGGGCCCGATCGCCACGGCACTCGTCAGTGTGGTCATCGCCGGATTTGCCCTGGGGGTCACGGCGCTGGTCACGACCCTCTTTCCCTGAATCGATCCTTTTCTGGCTCATGCTCCGATCATCGGAGGTCTCGGACGAGGGTGTGGTCCGCTATGCCTCTGCCAGGATCTGGCGGACCACCGGGTCGGGGAGCTGGGGGAAGGAGCCGTACCAGGCCCCTACGCCGTAAGAGGGGCGGCATGGGCTGTGCAACCCAGTCAGGGAGACCTGATGGTGACCAGAACCGGAGATCCGCATGACCGGCCAGAGTGCAACCCCTGGAAACCTTGCTGGCATGCTTGCCTGCGTCCTCACTCTAGGTGCTCTGGTTCTGTCCCCCGTCGGAAGCCTTGCCGAAGGTACCTCCGCCCTCTCGCTGGACGTTGGGACCCAGGCGGCTGAGCCTGAAGGGGACGAAGTATCCCGTATGGCCCCGGCCATCTCCAGAAGTACCCCGATGATGGATAGAGGGCTCCCGGCGGAAGAGATGGTTCTGTGGTACTTCTGGCGCGAGGACTGTCCAGTCTGCCGCCAGGCTGGGAGCTGGCTTGAGGAACTCCAGGAGGATCTTCCTCACCTCCGGGCCCGAAAGGTGGATCTTCTCCGGGATCCAGAGGGGCCGGCTCTGTTCCGGGCCATGATGGCAGAGCGGGGAGAGCGAGCGACAGCCGTGCCAACCTTCATCTTCCAGGATCGGGTGTGGGTGGGATTCTCCACTACCGTGGCACGGGAGATCGAGTCTGTTCTACGGGTGGCCGAGAGGGGAGCCTCCCCCCGCCCCACTCCAGACCGGACGGTCCTGGACCTGGGTCCCCTGGGTGATCTGGATGTAGGGGGGCGTTCCATGGCTGCCGCCACAGCGCTCATCGCCTTCGTCGATGGTTTCAATCCCTGTTCCCTGTGGGTCCTCTCCGTACTTCTCGCCATGATCCTGGGTACCCGATCCCGCTCCAGGATCGCCGCTGTGGGCCTCACCTTCCTACTGGTGACGGGCGCCATATACGGGGCCTTCATCGTGGGACTCGTGGTGGCCTTGGAGATCATGTCGCACCTGGACTGGATCCGTGTTGCCGTGGCGCTCCTGGCCCTGGCTTTCGGACTCATCAACCTGAAGGACTTCCTGGCCTTCAGGGTGGGACCGTCACTGACCATTCCCGATCGGTTCAAGCCGGGCATCTATCGTCGGGGTCGGGGACTCCGGGAAGACCGTCCACTCTGGATCGTGTTGACCCTGACCGTGGGGTTGGCCGCCGGGGTAGCCGTGGTGGAACTCCCCTGCACGGCCGGGTTCCCCATGATCTGGACAACGCTGGTATCGGAGGCCGGGGTGGATCGGATGGCTTTTGCCGGCCTCATCGGCCTCTACATCGGTGTCTACCTTTCGGTGGAGATCGCCATCCTGGTCATGGCGCTCGTTACCCTTCGAGCGAGCCGGATGCAGGAGAGGCACGGTCGGATCCTCAAGCTGGTGGGAGGGATGCTCATGATCGCCCTGGCTGCCGTCCTGATCTTTGATCCTGGCATCATGGAGTCCCTGAGCGGTTCCATCCTCGTCGTTGGTTCAGCCCTGGTCCTCTCCCTTGTCATCATCCTGGTGGAACGGAGGATGAAACCCGTTGGCCCATCGTCCACCCGGGAGGTAGGGGAGGAGCTTCGGTCAGGGCGGGACGAAAATAGTTGACTTAGTCAACTATTTTCGGTGGTCGATCGAGTCTCCAGACTCAGTGCCAGTGGCCGTGCTGCTCGGACCAGACCGCTCCGGGCCATGGGGGCTCTCCAGCAGCTCCCGACTCTCCGAAGAGGAGGGCACCGCCCACCAGGAGGAGGAGGATCAACGCGATGAGAAGGATGAAGAAGGTGGCCGGATTCATCCGTTCCTTCCCCTTCTTCGCCTCGGCTTGCCTACGCTTTCTTCGTCGTTGCTTCTTTGACGACATCTGGCCTCCATGGACCCGGTGGACTGGCGTGGATCGTCGACCTGAGCTGTGAACCTGAGCTGCTCCCCCTGACAGTCTGGGCTCCCGAGAGCCCAGACGCTACTCCTGAACGGCCACCCCCATGGCTATTCCGTCTCGGCGGGGGTCAGCGGCTCCCAGCCAGGCGTGCCCCTGGCGGACGAGGAGGACCACGGCTCCCCGATCAGTGCTCTCCTCGTCCATGTCATGTCCCATCTCTCGAAGACGCCGGAGGGCCTCTTCCGGGACCCCCTCTTCCCAGATGTCGTCAGGGGCCACCCGGGGCTCGGCCAGGGCGTTGGCCGGATCCATTCCGTGCTCCAGGATGTTGAGCATGACCTGGATGTGCTGCATGCCGGCCGGAGAGGGGGATCCTGTGGTCAGCACAGGTTCCCCGTTCCGAAAGACCATCGTGGGGGTCATGGAGCTCCGAGGACGCTTCCCCGGTCGGATCTCGTGGGCTCCTTCCGGTTCGTCATCGAAGTAACCACCGGTGACGTTCAGCATGAATCCGTAGCCAGGGACCATGTGACCTCCCACCCAGCCCACCCCCAGGGTGGTGGTGACCACCACTACGTTTCCTTCCCGGTCAACGATGGTGAAGTGATCCGTCCCTTCGTCCCAGGACCATCCCACCTCCGAAGGGGAAGTCGGTTCCGGCTCCCTGTAATCCGGATGCTGGCTCCGGGTGTGGAAGGGCGCGCCCACCTGGAAGTCCCAGGGGTCGGTGGCGTCCAGCTCCTCGTTCTTCCGGTCAGGACGAATCTGGGACCGACGGGATTCCAGGAAACCCGGCGAGAGAAGTCCCTGCCAGGGCCGATCCACGAATTCCGGATCGGCGAAGTACTCGTTCACCCCTGCCGAGGCCAGGCGGGTGGCCTCCAGGAGGAGGTGGTAGCGTTCAGGTGACCGGGGATCCATGAGTTCCAGCTCGAAGGGATCGAGGATCCCCAGAAGGGTGGCGACCGTGGCGCCTCCGGCGGCGTTGGGGTTGGTGGCCACCTGATAGTGGCCGTAGCTGAAGAAGAGGGCCGGCTCCACGCTAACATTGTAGCCATGGAAGTCCTCTTCCGTCAGAAACCCTCCCAGCTCCTGGACGAAGCTGGCCGTGGCCTGAGCGATCTCACCCTGGTAGAAGGCGCTGGATCCGTGGTTCTGGATGAGGCGGAGGGTCCGGGCCTTGTCCTCCTGTATCAGGAGGTCTCCCGGCAAGAGGGGCTCGTCATCATTCAGGTAGACCTCCCGGGCGGCCGGCCCCAGGGATTCCCGGGTCTGGTGGATTCGGAGGGAGAGTTCCCGGTCCACCGGCCACCCCTCTTCAGCCAGTCGGATGGCGGGCCCGGTCAGGTCGTCGAAGTACCGGGTTCCCCATCGCTTCAGCGCCACGTCGAAGCCTCGAACCAATCCGGGCACCCCCACCGCCAACCCCCGGGCCCGGATTTCCTCGTTCTCCATGGGTTCGCCGTCGTCATCCAGAAAGATGTCTGGACGGGCGTCCTTCCCAGCTCGAATGTTTGCGTCCACGAAGGAAGTCTGACCTGTGGCTGCCTCATGGTAGAGGATGTAGCCCCCGCCTCCCAGGCCGGTCTGGTTGGGCGAGACAACGGCCAATGCCATCCAGGCCGCAGCCGCCGCGTCCATGGCGTTTCCTCCCTCCTCCAGGACCTGAAGGGCCACTCGGGTGGCGTCCTCATTCAGGGTGGCAGCGACCCCCTGGGTCGAGCGGGCCACCACCACGTCCTCCGGCATGGGGATGGTCCGTTGGAGTTCCGAAGGAATGTCGTCCGACCCTACCTGTGATCGAGCCCGTGGGTCCACGTCCGATCGAGCCGGTGGGTGCACGCCCGGTTGAGCAGGCAGGTCCACCGTTGACTGAGCCGGTTGCTGCAGCCTTGGTCCAGGCTGGTCGTCTGCTGGATCCTGGAGGGTGGCGCCAACCAGGGCCATGGCGAGTATGAGGGGGAGGATCCCGAGTTTGATCATCATCCAGTGGTTTGTTTGGGTTCAGGGGGCGCTGGGCCCCAGAATGACTGCGTTGAGGAAGAGGCGCTGTCCGCCTCGCCAGTAGCTCCGGAAATTAACGTCTTCCGTCAGGGCGATGATCCGGCCCTGACCGAGCCGTTCCTCGTAGGCGAAGACTGCGCCGGGGAGGCGCTCCAGCGATTCAGGCCAGACGTGACCGGAAAGGTGAGGTGCCTCCGGGTCCAGTGTCCCCACCACCCGTCGGCTGCCTGACGGGGGCAGGTCGGGCGCCAGGTAGATCCTGGAGGAGCGGATCTGGAAGGGAAAGGGACCCTGAGGCACGCCGCTGCTCAGCCAGTAGTCCCGATTCAGCTCGCCTCGGAAGAAGGCGCCTGGGACTTCGTAGGCGGTCTCACCTTCTCCTTCGGCGGTTTCGTACCAGCTCCGGAGGGAGAGAGTGCCCAACTCGTCCCGGGCGAACTCCACCGCCGACCCCAGGGCCACCAGTGTGCCACCCTGGCGGATCCAGCTCCGGATGTTCTCCAGGCCGTCCTCCCCCACGAGGCGGGCCATGGCTCCCGGCGAGAGTTCCGGGAGGACCAGAACGTTGAAGTCCCGGAGGTCCGCAGCGCCCAGGCTTCCGGCTCGGAGGATGGTGTTGGGGATCTCGTACTGGCGATCCAGGGTGTGCCAGGCAAAGCCGAATGAATATCCATTCACCGGCGTCTCGGCGACGATGGCCACCGAGGGGGTGTTCATGGGAAAGACGTCTCCGGATCCCAGGGCCGGCTGCCCCGGATCCGCCCGTCCCGTGTCCACGCTTCGAACCGTCACGCCGTAGTGGTCTGCCAGTTCCCGGATGGAGTCGTGGAGGGACTCGGGATTCTGGCCCGTCCGGACCACGATGGTGCCCGAGGCGATCTACTCCCCGTCGATGGTGGTGGGGACGGCCATGAAGGCCGCTCGGTAGCCGGCTTCCCTAAGGTGGGTGGCCACCGAGAGGGAGCGGGCGTTGAGTCCGTCCAGGAGATAGGCGTACCCGGCCCGGGCGGGTGGAGGGGGCTCGAGCTCGCGGAGACTGGAGGCGCTTTCGGTGGGAAGACTTCCTCCGTCGGTGGTGGAGAAACCTGGCTGATTGAAGTAGTGGGGGAGAGACCACGCCGTTACATCGTAGAACCGGGGGTTCTCACCCCGATCCACCCGCTCCCGGGCCAGCTCGAGGAAGTCCTCCGGAACGGGAATGTGGGGCTCCAGGAGGGCGCGGATGAAGCGATTCCGGGGCTGGGCCGCATCGATGACGTAGCTTCCTGCAGGGAAGGTTCGGGCGTCCGTCCCCTCCCCATCCCGATCCCGGAGGCCCCCGATCTGGGTAGCACTGGTGAGCCGTTGAACCTCGATCCCGCTGCG
>PWWP01000308.1 GCA_003562075.1 Gemmatimonadota bacterium | reverse complement strand
TTACCGAGATCGACGGGAGCGTTCGGTTCGGTGACATCAAGCGGGGTAAGCGGGAAGTGATCATCATCCCCGAAACCGGACCCGAGCGGACCTATGAGGTCCCGGTCGGGAAGCACATGCGTGTCCACGAAGGAGACCATGTCCGAGCCGGAGACCGGCTCTCGGAAGGTCCCATCAACCCCCACGACATCCTGCGGATCAAGGGCCCACGGGCTGTTCAGGAGTATCTCCTGAATGAGATCCAGGAGGTCTACCGACTCCAGGGTGTGAAGATCAACGACAAGCACATCGGGGTCATCGTCCGACAGATGCTCCAGAAGGTGCGGATCACCGATCCAGGCGATACCGACCTCCTGGAAGGCGAGCACGTGGATCGAGTGGAGTTCCGGGAGGTGAACCAGGCCGTTCTCCAGAACGCTGGAAAGCCAGCCCGGTCTGAGCCTCTCCTCCTGGGGATCACCAAGGCCAGTCTCACCACCGAGAGCTTCATCTCGGCGGCATCGTTCCAGGAAACCACCCGTGTCCTGACCGACGCAGCGGTTCGAGGCGCCAGGGACGACCTGAAGGGGCTGAAGGAGAACATCATCATTGGTCACCTGATTCCCGCCGGAACGGGCATCCACCGCTACTCGGATATCGAGTTCATGGTGGACGAGTCCTACTACGACGAGGAGATCCTGCCGCTCTCCGAGCCTGGAGGTCTGATCCCAGGTCTGGCGGAGGAAGCCGCGGAGGAAGCGGCAGTGGACTGACCCTGAGAGGATACTCAGGAAGTGATGCGGCCCGGGTCCCTGGAGAATGGGATCCGGGCCGCTGTCGTCCGTGGGTGGGAGGTGCGCTACGTCAGCTGTCCGCCCGTTCCTCCACGGCCACCGTGGGGAGGAAGATCCGGAAGGTGCTTCCCCGGTTCGGTTCGCTCTCCACCCCGATCCCTCCCCCGGCCTGTTGGATGATGCCGAAGGTCCGGGTCAAACTCCGCCCCTCCCCGTTCTCTCGGGTGCTGAAGTGGGGCTGGAAGATGCGTCGCTGCACTGCCGCGGTCATCCCATGCCCTTCGTCGGAGACGGTGATCAGGGTGTAGCGCCCGGCGTTCAGGGACTGGCCTGGTGTGAGCTGCTCCGGTTCGGCCAGTTCCCTGCTCTCAGTCGTGATGCGCATCTGCCCGGATCGCCCCTCCATGGCATCCCGAGCGTTGAGAGCCAGGGCCATGAGTACCTCTTCCAACTGACTCCCATCCATAGCCACCCTGCCGGCATCACTTCCTGTCTGGACCTCCAGCTCAAGGGATGGGGGAAGGATCCGGTCCAGGAGCCGTTCCAGGCCCCGAATTACCGGATTCACCGCCACCGGACCCTTGGCGGGCTCGTTGGCCCTGCTCAGGGTCAAGAGCTTCTCAGTCAAGGCTGCTCCCGCCCGGGCTGCTTCTCGAATCTGTTCCAGATCCCCCCGATGCCTGGCCCCTGGCGGTGCCTCGTCCAGGAGGAATTCGGCACCGGTGAGGATGATGGAGAGGAGTCGGTTGAAGTCGTGGGCGACTCCGCCGGCCATCCGACCTACCATCTCCACCCGCTGGGCTTGGTGCAACTCCTGCTCCAGGGTTCGGAGGAGGGTAAGGTCCTGGATGGTCCCCACCACCCGCCGGCGCCCGTCGGAGCCGGAGAGAAGTTCACCCTGGATCTGGACATGCTCCACCGGATCCTGGGCGGAAGGCTCGCCTGGGACCAGTCGACACGCGAAGCGAAAGGACTGGCCGTTGTCCATGATCTGAAGGATTTCCTCCCGTGCCCGATCCCGGTCCAGGGGGTGGATCCGCTGAAGGAAGTCGAAGAGAGTGGGGTTGGGTGCATGAGGAGGGATGGAGAGGAGGGTGCGGGCTTGGGAGGACCACCAGGATTCTCCTGCGTCAGGCTCGAACTCCCAGCCGCCCACCCGGGCAATGGATTCGGTTCGCATGAGGCGGTCCTGCATCCTCCGGAGCTCCGAGAGTACCGCTTGCCGTTCCATCTCCCGGCTGGCGAATTCGCAGATGAGGGCCAGGGTCTCTACCGCGTTCGAGGCCCACGGTCGAGGTCCGTCCACCTCGTCGAAGCCCATGAAGCCCCGGAGTCGTCCGGCGCTGTCCCGCAGTGGCAGGGCCAGGACTGCACTGACGCCCTGGCGCTGCAGGATCTCCCTCTCATTGGCAGCTTCCGCCGGGAGGTCCGCAAGCGATTCCGCCTGAATCCCCGGGCCTTCAGCCAATCGCTCCATCCACCATCGGAACTGCTCGGTGGGGAGATCCTGGAGCTGTTCCCGCTCAGGGGGGACCCCTGGAGCGCACCATTCGTGGGTGTTGCTCATGCGCTCCCCATCGTCGGAGAGCTGGAAGAGGTATGCCCGACTCACCTGCAGCTCCTGCCCGGCCAGGGCCAGGAAGGCTTCCATGGGATCGTCCAGATCCCGAGAGAGGAGGAGGGCCAGGGCCTGTGCCAGAGAGGGATCCCCGCCGTTGGGTGGGGCTCTCCCGGTGGTGGAGGAGTCGGGTGAGCCCTCCACAGCGGAAGGCCGAGAGGTGTGATCGGGAGGCTTGGGCATACGATGTCCGTGTGGGGCTACGGCACCAAGGTGCCGGTTGGCGTCTTGATTGGGGTACGGCTCGCCATCGTGGGAGAGTCGCCGATACAGCTGGCACTCCCTTCCGGATCGCAGAAATCATACTGTCTGGGGGAAGCTCACTCTCACAGAGTACTGCCTGCACGGCGTCGTCTCAATGCGCTC
>PWWP01000241.1 GCA_003562075.1 Gemmatimonadota bacterium | reverse complement strand
TACAGAACTGACCGAAACAAAACCATACATTATGAAAAGAGAACTACACTCGCAGAAAAATCTACAAAAATATTATTTGGCCCTCATACTGACATTCTTGTTTTTTACCGGAATGTTGACAGATATGGGCGAGGCTTATGGACAAAACTGCTCAGTAAATGCAGGCATTCCACAAACAGTTTGCCCGAACGAACCTGTTTTTTTGTATGGCAATGCCACAGGGGCTTATCCTCCAGTGGGTAGTACCGCTTTTTGGACGCAGGTAGCTGGGCCTTTGGTTACCATTGTGTCACCCACCTTTCTGATCACTGAAGTCACCAATATAGCGCCCGGAAACACCTACACTTTTAGATTACAGGACAGGTGTGGCGATGGCTCACGAATTTTTCAGGACGTGACCGTGACAGTGCTTCAGATTACACAAGCTGATGCAGGTGAGGGTTTTACCGCCTGCCCCGGCGACGACGTTGGTTCATTATCGGCAAACACACCAGGCGCCGGTGAGAGCGGACAATGGACTATTGTTTCAGGCCAGGGTGTGACTATCGTTGATCCCACCTCTCCGACATCCAGCGTTAATTTTGCAGATGATGCATGCGGAACCTCTACATTAAGGTGGACAATCACCAGTGATGAAGGTTGCTTCACTTTTGATGAGGTGGTGGTTGTGAATCGTGGTGGTGTTCTGGTTGTCAGCGCCGGACCTGATCAGAATCTTGACGGCTGTTATTCCACCACCCACAGCACCAATTTGCAGGGAACTTTCGGTGGCTGCAATGTAAGTGGCCAAATTGGAACCTGGACCTATGTGCAGGGGCCTAATGTGCCCAATATTGTCAATCCCAATATCAACACAACCGCTGTTACAGGCCTGGTAGAAGGAACTTATACCTTCAGATGGACGGTAAGTGGCCCCTGTGCCAGCGGAATTGACGAAGTAAATGTAACAGTTCCACCGCCTCTTGGTTCTGTTAGCACCGCCAATGCAGGAAACAATATCAACCTGTGTGATCCAAGTATTACTACCGTGGTTCTAGAGGGCAATATACCTCAATTCAGTGGTGAAACTGTGACATGGGCACAGGTTGGTGGAACACACGCCGCAACAATTGAATCGCCTGATAGTCCGGTTACTGTTGTTTCAGACCTTAATCCTGGTTTCTCTTACACATTTGAATACACCATTCAAAACAATTCAACGGGTTGTGGAACCAACTCGACAATCACGGTCAATTATTTTGATGAACCCCCCATATTGAACATAACAAGTCCGAATCCACTGTTGCTTGGTTGTAACCAAAGTACAGCCACTATAAACCTGAACTCAGGTGGCTCAGGCTCCAATCAATACCGCATAATTGACGGCCCGGATACACCCGGGCTGGCCTACCCTACTGCATGGGAAAGCACATCAGACACAGAAGCAAACGTTGAAGGGCTTACAGGAATCGGAACCTATGTGATTCAAATCAGGAGAATCACTACTGAAGGCATCGCTTGTGCAACAATCTTCAGAGAGATTTCGGTGGTAACCTCTTTTACACCAAACATAGCCAATGCAGGCACCCTGCAAATTTTGAATTGTTTTGTCGAAGAAACCAACCTTGCCGGAAATACACCTTCCAAAGGATTTGGAACCTGGTCTCAAGTTGAAGGGCCTGTTCAAGTTACACTCACAAATCCTCAAGACCCTGGTTTATTCATACAGAACCTGAGTCCCGGGTTTTATAAATTTCAATGGCTTATTTCAGGTGGCCCTAACTGTGACCCCGCAACTGATGTTGTGTCTGTTTTGGTTTCCAGTGAATTACCAACCGCTCAAAGTGCAGGTGAAGACCAATCGGTTTGTAAAGGCACTCCTGTATTTCTTGATGCAGATCCACCGGAATTCATCTTCGAAATTGGGACATGGTCTGTTGAGCCTGATCAGCCGGGCATTACATTTTCTGATGTCAATGATCCTAAAGCTGTTGTAGAAGGTTTGCAGGGAAATACAACGTATATTTTTACCTGGACTATCATCAATGGATGCGGGCAGGCAACGGAAACTGTTACAATCACTACTTCGGATGAAGAGGGTCCGGTTGCCGCACACGCCGGAGCAGACCAATGTCTGTTGACGGATGCAGATATTATTCAACTCGACGGCAATCAACCCGTTGATCCTCTTGTGGATGGAGTGGGCACTTGGTCATTGGTTGGTGCACCCATAGGAGTTGTAACGTCAAGTGTTGTTTTTAGTCCAAATGTAAATCAGCATGACGCCACAGCAAGCATGGCAATGTCTGGCCCATTCCCCGATGGCGATTATTTGTTTGAATGGCGCATCGAATTGGGTGACTGTAACCCCACCCTCGACATTGTGCTAGTTACCATTGGGCCAGAAATCACCGATCCCGGTTTGCAAGCCGAAGTGTATGTGTGCGGTACCGAGTGGCTACTAACTGGTGCAGAACCTGCCCCGTATGAAGCAGTCTTATGGGAACTTATCTCAGGAAACCAGGATGCGAATATTGTAAGTCCGACAAATCATACCACACTTGTAACAGACCTCTCATCGGGCACCTACAAATTCCGCTACACCATCTTGAACGGGGCCTGTTCCGATAGTGAGGAGATCACGCTGAGGGTGTCTGACCCCCCTCCCTCTCCGGCAGAAATAACTGAGGCAGATGATGTGTGCAACGCTAACTCCAGTACACTTGTGGCGGTGCCGCCTGCATCCGGTACAGGAACATGGTCTATTGTCAATGGCCC
>PWWP01000089.1 GCA_003562075.1 Gemmatimonadota bacterium | reverse complement strand
GACGGGCCCGGCGGAGCCAGCGTCTTCGAAACGAATCCCACCTTCTCGGTGAGGGGCTACCCCCGGGGCACGCTGGGGGGAGACCAGGTGTGGGCGGCGTCCGGTGAGTTCCGGTTCCCTGTGGCCAACCTCCACAGGGGTTGGGGCGCCCTTCCTCTCCACCTGGATCGGGTGGGCGGGAGTCTCTTTCTGGACGCCGGCGGGGCCGGACGCCTCACGACCCAGGGTCGACAGTGGGACCAGCGAGTGTCGGCAGGGGTGGAGATCACCATCTTCCAGACCCTCTTCTTCAACCTCTATCAGCAGATGAGAGGTGGAGTGGTCCTTCCCCTGGAAAGCGAGGCTGGTCCCGGCGTCTACCTCCAGGCCGGATGGTCCTTCTGAGTCCAGGGTGGGCGGCCCGCTCAACTGGAACCGGCAAGGACGGCTCGCCTTGCTCCCTTCAAATGACCGGTCATCCTTACACCTCCAGATGTGCGGCCTGGCCACCAGGACCTCGGCAAACTCCTGGGTGCCATCGACCAAACGAAAGGGGCTTGTTTCCAGGGGGATTGGAGTGGGCGATTTCTTCATGATTCAGTGCTTGACACACAAGATATAGTGTTGCACTATGGAGGTCGCACCAAGATTTAGTGGTGTAGGCCGTCTGTGTTTTTCCACAACCGGACCCTCCGGCAGCACTGGGGTCCTGGCGGTTTTCCACCACGGGACGGGGAATCTCCACCCCCTTTCCACACGTTTTCCACACCCACGCCACGCCCCAGGAGCACCGCCCCATGCCGTCGACCCGGAAGGACAACCCCACCCACGACGAAGCCCGGCTTTTCGACGACCAGGTTCCCCAGGATCTCCCCCCAGCCCAGCTCAGCGAGAATGCCCGCCTGGTCCTGGGTCGCCGCTACATGAAGAAGGACGAGGACGGGAACCCCACCGAGGAGCCCGAGACCATGTTCTGGAGGGTGGCTCGGGTCATCGCCGAGGAGGACCGGAAGCACGGAGCCTCCGAGGCGGCGGTGGAGGAGTTGGCCCGGGAGTTCTACGGACTCATGACCCGGGGTGAGTTCGAACCGAACTCTCCCACCCTCATGAATGCGGGACGGCCCCTGGGACAGCTCTCGGCATGTTTCGTCCTTCCGGTGGACGATGCCCTCTCCAATGGGAAGAGCGGGATCTACGACACGCTGAAGGCCATGGCGCTGGTCCACCAGTCCGGTGGGGGCACCGGGTTCTCCTTCTCCCGCCTCCGCCCCTCGGGCGACAACGTCCGCTCCACCATGGGGGTGGCGTCGGGGCCCGTCTCCTTCATGCGGCTCTACGACGCCTCCACCGAGGTGGTGAAGCAGGGCGGAACGCGACGCGGGGCCAACATGGGGATCCTCCGGGTGGACCATCCGGATATCCGGGACTTCATCACCTGTAAGGACGACACCTCCCAGGTCACCAACTTCAACATCTCGGTGGGGGTCACCGACGCCTTCATGAAGGCGGTGCGGGAGGATGAGGAGTACGATCTGCTGAGCCCCCGGACCGGTGAGGTCGTGGGGCAGGAGCGGGCCCGGGAGGTCTTCGACCTGGTGGTGGCCGGTGCGTGGAAGACGGGGGAGCCCGGTGTCTTCTTCATCGATCGGGCCAACGAGTTCAACCCTGTCCCCAAGCTGGGCAGCTACGAGGCCACCAATCCGTGCGTCACCGCCGACACCTGGGTTCACACGGCCCGAGGCCCCCGGCAGGTCGGGGACCTGGTGGGTCGGCCCTTCGTGGCTCGTCTGAACGGCGCAGACCACGCCAGCGGTCCGGAGGGATTCTTCTCCACCGGAACCAAGCCCCTGGTCCGCGTCCGGACGGTGGAAGGCCAGTCCCTGCGACTGACCGCAGATCACCGGGTCCTCCGGGCGTCCGACGTCACCCGCTGCCGGATCCAGGAGGAGTGGTGCCCGGCCGGTGAACTGCAGCCCGGGGACCACCTGGTCCTGAATAATCACCGGGAAGCGCCTGCTTGGGAGGGCGCCCAGACCCGGGAGGAGGGCTACCTCATGGGCCTTCTGGTGGGCGATGGGACCCTGAAGTCGGAGAAGGCCGTCCTCTCGGTGTGGCAGGAGGCCCAGGTCGTGAATGGAGAGAGCCGGACGGACGGCTCCATCCATGGGATGATGCAGGCGGCGGAGGCGGCGGCCCGGACCCTTCCCCACCGGTCCGACTTCGGTGGGTGGACGGCCATCCCGGGACGGGGTGAATACCGGATGGGAACGGCGGCCATCCGGGACCTGGCCCTGGGGCTGGGGATGACACCAGGGAGCCGCGGCAAGGGAATCACGCCGGCCATGGAGCGGACCTCGTCCCAGTTCCATGCCGGGTTCCTGCGCGGGTTCTTCGATGCTGACGGCTCAGTCCAGGGCTCCCAGGAGAAGGGCGTGAGCGTCCGCCTGGCCCAGTCGGACCTCCCTGCCCTGGAGGCCGTGCAGCGGATGCTCCTGCGGCTCGGGATCGCCTCTACCATCTATCGGGATCGGCGGCCCGAAGGGGAGACGGAACTCCCGGACGGGAAGGGGGGCGTCGCTTCGTACCCCGTTCGACCGCAGCACGAGTTGGTCATTTCCAACGACAACCTCCAGGCCTTCCGGGACCGGGTGGGGTTCACCCACCAGGGCAAGGCGCGGAAGCTGGATGAGGCGCTGACGGCCTACCGGAGGACCCCGAATCGGGAGCGGTTCGTGGTCCGGGTGGCCGCAGTGGAGCCGGCCGGCGAGGCGGAGGTCTTCGATGTCCAGGTGCCTGGCGTGAATGCCTTCGACGCCAATGGCCTGGTGGCACACAACTGCGGCGAGCAGCCCCTCCTCCCCTACGACGTCTGCAACCTGGGGAGCGTGAACGTTGGGAAGTTCGTGAAGCCTGACGCCGACCCGGATGCACCGGTCCGGGACCGGATCGACTGGGAGAGCCTGCGTCACGTGGTCCACGTCTCCACTCACTTCCTGGACAACGTCATCGACGCCAACCGGTACCCCCTCTCCGAGATCACCGACCTGGCCCAGAACATTCGCCGGATCGGCCTGGGGCTCATGGGCTGGGCTGATCTCCTGGTCCGGGTGGGCGTCCCCTACAACTCGGCCCAAGGGGTGGAGTTGGGACGGACCATGATGGAGTTCATCAACGAGGAATCCCGGAACGCGTCCGAGCGGTTGGCCGAGGGCCGAGGGGTCTTTCCGGCCTGGGAGGAGTCCATCTGGGGTCCGGACGAGAGCTGTGCACGGCGAGCCGACGGGAGCCGGGTCCGTCCCGAGCGTCGCCTCCGGAACTGCAACCTGACTACGGTGGCACCCACCGGGACCATCTCCATCATCGCCGGGTGCTCCGGGGGGATCGAGCCCCTCTTCGCCGTGGCCTTCATGCGGAACCAGGCCGGGGCCATGATGCCCGACGTGAACGATGATTTCGTCCGGATGGCCAAGGAGCAGGGGTGGCACTCCGACGAGCTCATGGAGCGGATCGCCACCGAGGGGCACATCCACTTCGATGAGGTGCCCCAGGAGGTGCAGGACGTCTTCGTCACCTCCCACGACATTGCGCCCGAGTGGCACGTTCGGATGCAGGCCGCCTTCCAGGAGCACACCGACTCCGCCATCTCCAAGACCACGAACTTCGCGCACGAGGCTACCGAGGATCAGGTCCGGGAGATCTATGAGCTGGCCTTCGAGCTGGGATGCAAGGGCGTCACGGTCTACCGGGACGGCTCCCGTCCCATGCAGGTCCTCTCCACGGGGAAGACCGGAAAGTCGGAGGAGGCGGTGGCCGAGGCCACGGCCGAGCTGGAGCAGCAACTGGCCGACGCCCGGGAGGAAGCCCATCGGCTCCGAGTGGAGATGGAGGAGGTGGAGGCTCGCCTCCGGGAGCACGACGAGGAGGCCCGGGCCCGACGCCACAAGCGTCAGCGACCGGCCATGCTCCGGGGCCGGACCATCAAGATGAACTCACCCCTGGGTGACCTCTATGTGACCATCAACGAAGACCAGACGGGACGGCCCTTCGAGGTCTTCTGCACGCTGGGGAAGGCTGGTGGGGCGGCCATGGCCGACACGGAGGCCATTGGCCGGCTGGCCTCCCTGGCCCTCCGGTCCGGGATCCCCATCACCGCCGTCCGGGAGCAGCTCCGGGGGATCTCCTGCGACCGGGCCGTAGGAGTTGGACCCAACAAGGTCCTCTCGGCGCCGGACGCCATTGCCCAGGCCATCGAGCGGTACCTGGAGGAGCAGGAAGGTGTCCAGGAGGAGCTCCTCCCGGTGGCGCCCCAGCCGGCGTTCAAGCCCCAGGCCAGTCCTGACTCTCCCTCCCAGGCGTCCTACCAGGCCGCCCATATGCAGCAGTCCTTCCTGGGGAGCTGCCCTGAGTGTGGTGCAGGCCAGCTGGCCTACGAGGAAGGGTGCGTGAAGTGCCACGTCTGCGGCTTCAGTGAGTGTGGATAGAAGGTTTCAAAGGTGCCGGGGGTCTTTGCCTGCCTGGCTTTGACGGGGCAGGGTCTGGGAGGCTGACCCTCGGCACCAGAGGGTTGAACCCGAGATGGTTGCTGGTCGTGGGCAGCCTCGTGGCCACCGCAGCCTGCAATCCAAGGGGCCTGGCCGACGCGCCGCACCTGGAGGAGAGCCCCATTCTCCGGCTCACCGAAGAGGTGCGCATCGGAAGCCTGGAGGACCCGAGGGGAGCCGAGGCCCAACGACCGGTCATCCTCTTCGGCGACGAGCTGGGCCGGGAACTCAGCCACTTCGGGCTGCCCCCGGAGACGGCCCTCCAGGCTGGGGAGTGGCTGGGCATGCACCCCGCCGGCGACGGTGTCGAGCTCCGTCCCACCCAGGTGCACATCGAGACCTGGCCCGACGATCGCCTCGACGACTACGTGCTCTTTCGGGTCACGAGCGACCCGCCCGGTTCCCGGTTGCTCTTTTCGGGCATCGACGATCTGGCCCCCGGTCCCGCGGTGACGGTGGGCGAGCACCGGACGCTCTCGGTGTGGGAAGCGGACCGCACCGTGGACGCGGTCAACTACACCCTGAACGGGGTGTCGTACCGGGTCCAGCTCGCCGCCTCCCACGAGCACCTCTGCGATGCCGAGGTGATCCTTTTCCGGAGTGAGGAGTCCCAGACCCTGTTCTCGATCCAGGGCGAGGGCACCGCCGAGGCCCTCTTCGCATGCGACGAGCCTCATTTTCGGATCCACTGGGCCGGTGACCTGGACGGCGACGGCAACCTGGACCTCCTGGTCACCTTCAGCGCCAAGTACAGCCACCACCCTCGACAGCTCTTCCTGTCGGGGGGGGCTGCGCCGGACACGGGGACGGTGGGCGGCGCAGCCGGGGTGACGGGTGCCCCGGGTGTGGCGGGCGCGGGCACGGGGTTGGCGGAGCCGAGTGCGGGTGCGCCGGGGAGTCGAGCGCTGGTGAGGCTGGTTGCGGAGTACCTTCCCTACTGAGGCGACCTGATGGCGAAGGAGGGGGAGCTGGAGTTGAGCAGACGACGAATCCCCTCCGAGGTTGACAACAATCTGACAGTTTACTTTGCGCTCGGGGCCCCGAAGCCATCATATTTGATCGATGCTCGTGGTGCGCTCGCCTTCGCCTTCGCCTGCCCGCCCTGGGGGACCACATGTCCCGGAACCTCCGTCGTTTCGTTGTCTGCTCGTTTCTACTGGCGTTCGCTGCGGCTCCCGCGGCCGCACAGGACTACTACTCGGACATCCGTCCCATTCTGCTCCAGAACTGCCTGAGCTGCCATACGGCCGACGGCCCGGGCTGGTCCATGGAGGACCCAGAGGAGGCGTACCAGCGACGCCATATGATGGCCGCCATGGTGCTCGAGCGAATGATGCCCCCGTGGATCGCCGAGGGTGGGCACCAGGAGTACCAGGGCGATCCCACGCTGAGCCCCGCTCACCTGGAGACGGTTCGTCGGTGGCGGGACGGCGGATACGAGCTGGGCGATCCCCGACCTGACCCGGAGATGGCCCTGGCCGCCCACGAGCACGGCCACCCCGCATTCGAGCCCGACCTGAGCCTGGACATCTTCTCCGGTGATTCCTACCTGCCGGACCAGAGCCGACCCGACGACTACCGATGCTTCGTCGTGGAATGGACGGAAGACGAGCCGGGGTACGTCACCGGCTTCCGGGCGCGCCCCGGCAACTTGCAGGTGGCGCACCATGTGGTCGTCTACGCCTCCACTCCCGAGATCGCCGACCGGTTCAGGAATCTGGAGGGCGAGGAGGATGGAATGGGATATCAGTGCTTCGGGGGGGCGGTCCCGGACCGGCTGGGGCAGCGGGCCGAGCGTGAGGCCTACGAGACCAGGTATCCGGACGGGGTCACGGAGCTGGACCAGAACAGCTTCTGGCTGGCCCACTGGGCGCCCGGGATGGACGGCCACCAGTTCCCTGACGGCACCGGGATTCTGGTGGAGCCGGGGGCGGCCCTCATCGTCCAGATGCACTACTACAGCGCCGACGCTCCTGGCCAGGCGGACGCCGAGACCCTCATGGACTTTCAGGTGGCCTCGGAAGTGGACCGGCCCGCCTTCCACTTCCCCCAGACCCGAAACGATTGGCTCAATGCCCAGCGCAACGAGTCCATGATTATCGAGCCTGAGAGCATGGCCACGTACGAAGTGACGAGCAACCTGCAGGCGCTGCTCCCCTACATCTCACGCGTGATCCAGGTGGAGGAGGATGAGATCCAGGGGCTGGAGGTCCACTCGGTGAACCTCCACATGCACGCCTTCGGCCACTCCGGCACGGTGACGCTGCGGGACCGGACGGGACGGAAGGAGACCCTCCTCTCCGTGCCCCGGTGGGACTTGGACTGGCAGCGGGATTTCACCTTCGTGGAGCCCAAGATCTTTGCCCGCGACGAACTGGGCGGCACGTCCATATCGGTGGAGTGCACCTTCCGTAATCACACCCCTGAGCGGGTGTACGGTGGGTTCGGGTCCTTTGACGAGATGTGCTTCAACTTCGCCTACATCGCGGCCCAACTGGGGCCGAGCGATGTCGTCAGCGGGGAGGGGGAGCGCTGAGGGCCACTCGGGTTCGGCCGCCGCCCGAGGCGTTTGGGAGCACCCGGAGATCGGCTCCCCTCCCACACGGGCAGGCGAGACGTGCGAGGTCGAGCTGAGCCGATCAGGGCTAGGCCGAGTTCCTGCGACGGAGGTCGGTGAAGAGGCACCCCAGGGCGAACTCGTCCATTGCAGACCGGGGGGAAGGTTCCGAGATTCTCCTTCTGGCCTCACTTGGCTTTCTCTTTCCCTCAACTCCATCCGCCATGGCCCAGGCGTCATCCACCTTGAACTCCGGGACCCATGAGTCGGTCCCCGTCGCCGTCGTCCAGCCCCGGGCCTTTCCCTTCGACCCCGACGGCGCCGTGGCAGAAGTCGGGCGGCTGACCCGGCAGGCGGCGGAGGGGGGCGCTCGCCTCGTCCTCTTCCCAGAAGCCTTCGTCGGGGGGTACCCGTGGGGGCTGCGCTTCGGGACGTCGGTGGGGGCACGGACGGAGGCCGGCAAGGACCTCTTCCTCCGCTACTGGCAGGCGGCCATTCCCCTACCGGGCCCCGAGAGCGAAGCGCTGGGGGCCATCGCGCGCGAGAACGACGTGTTCCTGGCGGTGGGGGTGATCGAACGCCTTCCGGGGCAGGGAAGCACCCTCTACTGCACCCTCTGCACCTTCGGCCCCGACGGGCGCCTCCTGGCGATCCATCGGAAGCTCAAGCCCACTGCGGCTGAGCGGCTCATCTGGGGGGAGGGCGACGGAAGCACCCTCCCTGTAGTGGAGACGGAACTGGGCCGGGTCGGAGGGCTGATCTGCTGGGAGAACTACATGCCCCTGGCTCGCATGGCTCTCTACGGGAAGGGGGTGGAGATCTACCTGGCCCCCACCGCCGACGCCCGGGACCGGTGGCAGGCCACCCTGCGACACATTGCCGTGGAAGGGCGGTGTTTTGTGCTGGGGTGCAACCAGTATGTGACCCGCGACCGGTATCCAAATGATCTTCCGGTGGGCGAGGAACTGGACGACTGGCCGGCGGAAATGTGCCGCGGGGGAAGCGTGATCTACGGTCCGGATGGGCGGTGCCTGGCCGGGCCCCTCCATGGGGAGCCCGGGATCCTCCACACCGACCTCGAGTTGAGCGAGATCGCCCGTCAGAAGTTCGAGTTCGATGCCGTGGGCCACTACGCTCGTCCCGACGTGTTTCGGCTGGAGGTGGACGAAGAGGCCCATCCGGCAGTCCGCTACAGCGGGGGCGCGGGCCACCACAGGGCGGATTGAGGGCGGAAGGGATGGGGTTGTGCAGGTAATATTGACAATAGATGTACGTACCGGCTAGAATGTTCATGACGACTCCCCGGAGGAGCCGGTCTCCCTGGAGTCCGGCTCCCAGGCCTGGCATATCTCTCTTTGTCACGTCCTTTCTGGAGATCGTCATGAACCGTGTTCGCACCCCACTCTTCGCCCTTCTCGGGATCTTCCTCCTTGCGGCTTGTTCCGACTTCGAGTCGGAGAACAGCCTCATTACCGCCCCTGACGCCGTGGAGGAGGCTCGGGCGCCGGCCCCTGGTGACCTCCCCATCGCCAAGATCGCCATTGACTTTGAAGGGGAGTTCGACGAGCTGGTGGGCGCCCTGAGCTACGTGGACGCCGAGCTCGACGCCGGGCTGGTGGATCTTTTCCTCACCGGCACGGACCAGTTCACGGTTTTTGCCCCCACCGATGACGCCTTCCAGGATCTCTATGGCCTCCTGAGCGCCGTCCTGGGTGCAGAGATCACCGAGATCACCGATGTACCGGCGGCAGTGGTACTGGATGTACTACTCTACCACGTGGTAGAGGGGCGCCGGGCTGCCAACAGTGTGGTTCCCCCGGCCCGTTCGCCTCGGGCCCGGACGGTGGAAACGCTCCTGGGCGAAACCTTTCAGGTCCGGGGGAACGCCACCATTGAGGACGGACTGACAGGGATCCGGGAGTACGATGCGGCGATCCTGGTGGGTGCCGGGCTGTTCGACATCTCGGCCAGCAACGGGATCATCCACGTCATCGACCAGGTCATCGTTCCACCTTCGGTGGTGGCTGCCCTCACCCAGTAATCCTCGAGGGGCCAGCAGACCTGGAGCGGAGGAATCAACGTCCAGCGGACCACTGATCCTTCAGCAAGGATGGCTGGCTGGAACCCCATGAGCGGGGTCGGCCCTGAGAGGGGTCGGCCCCGTTTTGTATGGATCCTCTCCCCCCTTCACTCTTGATCCTTCCCGGTTGGGAAGCGACCTTGCCAACTTAGCCTGCCGGAAGGGCTGGCGGTGGCCTCGGAGGCTCCCGCTACCCCGAACCGCTTTCCAACCGGACCCCCTTCTCTGGAGACCAGATGTCCCCCGAAGCCGCCCCCCGGACCCGCGAATTCCTGGACGAAGCCGATCGCTGGAGTGCCCACAACTACAAGCCCCTCCCAGTGGTCCTGGAGAAGGGCGACGGGGTGTGGGTCTGGGACGTGGAGGGCCGGAAATACCTGGACATGCTGGCCGCCTACTCGGCGCTCAACCAGGGTCATCGCCACCCGGCCATCCTGGACGCTGCTCGGGAGCAGATGGAGAAGATCACCCTCACCTCCCGGGCCTTCCAGAACGATCAGATGGGCCCCTTCCTCCGGGAGCTGTGTCAGGCCTCGGGTTTCGAGAAGGCTCTGCCCATGAATACTGGCGCGGAGGCGGTGGAGACGGCCATCAAGATGGTGCGGAAGTGGGGCTACCAGGTGAAGGGTGTGGCGCCGGACCAGGCCGAGATCATCGTTTGTACGGGGAACTTCTCCGGGCGGACCACCACCATCATCTCCTTCTCCTCCGAGGGACAGTACAAGGAGGGCTTCGGTCCCTTCACTCCCGGCTTCCGGGAGGTCCCCTACGGAGACGTGGACGCCTTCGAAGCGGCCGTGAATGAGAACACGGTGGGATTCCTGGTGGAGCCCATCCAGGGGGAGGGAGGCGTCGTGGTGCCCCCAGATGGCTACCTGAAAAAGACCCGGGAAATCTGCTCCCGGGAGCAGGTGGCCTTCATGGCTGACGAGATCCAGACGGGGCTGGGCCGGACCGGACGCCTCTTCTGCTGTGATTGGGAGGACGTACGGCCCGATGTCCTGATCGTAGGAAAGGCGCTGGGGGGAGGGGTCTACCCAGTCTCCGCCGCCATCGCGGACAGCGAGTACATGGACGTGTTCCGGCCCGGTGACCACGGCTCCACCTTCGGTGGGAACCCCCTGGGCGCTGCCGTGGGCCGTGCCTCGTTGAAGGTGATCCTGGACGAGGAGCTTCCCAGGAAGTCGGACGAGCTGGGCTCCTGGTTCATGGATGAGCTCCGGGCCGTGGATTCACCCCACGTGGATCACGTCCGGGGGAAGGGGCTCATGATCGGAGTGGTCATCAAGAAGAGCTCGGGCCCGGCCCGTCCCTTCTGCGAGGCCCTCATGGATCGGGGAATCCTGGCCAAGGAGACCCACCACCAGGTCATCCGCTTCGCCCCGCCCCTCACCATCGGGAAGGAGACCCTTGAAGAGGCGCTGAGCGAGATTGCCCCCGTCCTCCGGGGCGATGGGGTGGCGCTGGACTGAGGTAGTCTG
>PWWP01000123.1 GCA_003562075.1 Gemmatimonadota bacterium | reverse complement strand
GGATCGGTGAAGGTGCCGGCCGGATGGGAGAATTCGGGGGCGTCCGGCGTTTCTGAGGCGGTCTGCCCTGAGTACCCGGCATTGCCCTTTATGGCGGCAGTTACCGAACCGGCAAAAGCGTTACCATCAGATGCTTCGGACTCAAAAGTTTGGGCTGAAAAAATCTGCGAATCGGTGTGATCAGGTGCAAATGCTGAAGCCAGGGTGTTCAGATACAGCAATGAACAAATACCGATCAACAGCTTGGGGAAGCCTCGAGGAAAATGATAAGACATGAACTGCGGAAAAACGTTATTGCGTCAAATATGTTTCTGTAATATACGAAATAGATAGCTTTTTATGATCAAAACGGATTGCCCCCACGAATCAGTTATCCGTCCAACCAGTGATTGGATGAAACCTGGAACCGGTATCAAGCAAGACCTGCCGGAAAATTTGCCTTATTTCACCAGGATCATCTTGCGACTGAGCACTTTTGAGCCGGTTTGCAGGCGGTAGATATACATGCCGCTGGACAGTGCTCCGGCATCGAATACCACGGAGTGGTGTCCGGGCTCCATCTCTTCGCGGATGAGGGAGGCTGTCTGACGGCCCAGGATGTCGAACACATCAAGCCGCACCTCGGCGCGTTCGGGCAGTGCGAAAGAGATATTGGTGGACGGGTTGAACGGGTTCGGGTAGTTTTGCGCCAATGTGTAACCGTCCGGCAAGCCGGTTTCCGCGACCAGACTGGTTCCTGTAGATTCTTCGGTATCAAGAATGAAGCCTTCGAATGAATTGTCGGTTACGTTGTGGCCGTATCCGAGGATAAAACGACCATCCGGGGTGATATCGGTTGCGACGATCAGATGCGAGCCATCTGCAAGCAGATCCTCATATACCAGGTTCAGCAACTCTATGCCATCGGACTCCGTCCAGCGAACAGCGCGGTTTTCGGATTCATGATCTCTTGAAAAGCCGATAATAACCATTCCATTTGCTGATGCAGCGTTGGCCTGACTGAGGTTACCATCCGTCAGTACACCCAGGTTTTGCATACCAGAGCCGCTTGTCCAGCGAAAAGCCCGTACCCCTTCGCTCGTCATTGAACGACCCACAACTACAGTGCCATCACCCGATACACCGAGGGCTTCACTGGTACCATTAAGTGATCCCAAATCCTGCATGCTGCCGTTTATCCATCGATAGGCGTGACTAACGGACCCTGAAATTCTTGATGAGCCCACAATCACGGTTCCATCGTCGTTAACCGCTCTTGTTCCGGTACTCATCCCGTTTAGCGTTCCGATATCCTGAAAAACACCATTTGTCAAGCGGTATGCCCGACCCTGATTATCGCTTGTCAAGGATTCACCAACAATCACAGTTCCATCGGCTGAGACACCGTAGGCAAGACTTTCATTGCCGCCAAGGGTCCCAATATCCACCATGTCCCCATCCTCCCATCGAAACGACCTCTCGTTCCCGCCCTCATCATATGAAAATCCAACGATGACCCGGCCATCTTGTGATAAGGCATAGGCATCACTGCTTTCGCCTCCAAGGGTTCCGAGGTCCTGCATTACACCCTCCTCCCACCGGAATGCGCGTCTGCCGCCGGTTGCATTTCTTGAGTTGCCAACAACGACAAGCCCATCGGCCGATATTGCATTCGGATAACTCCCCCGATCAGACAGCCCGCCAATCCAGGTGATGCTTTGGGCCGACGCGGCTTTTGCAATAACGAAAACGACTACGATTGTAAGAGTGCATACAGCTCTTGAACCTTTCATGTGAACCTCCGGATACCGTTTAGCGATTGTTTGCAAAAACATCCACTGCTTCTTTCTCCAGTCTTTACCTTAACCAACCGATCAGCGTGGCCGGATGTCTTATGTTGATGCGTCAGTGGAAAAGGCAGATCCCGGAAATCAATTCAGAGTGGGTTTTCCGCTCATACTCCTCTATCTATGGTATCGGGAAAACGGGGCGAACAGTATCACATCTGTATGCCGGAAGCAAAATTAATCGGGGTTTTTCGGCGCGAATGATAAAGAAACCGGCTTTTTTTGCCCGTGAGTGGCATGCCGGAAAGGCGGGCTTCTTATGCCTTCCTCAGGCTGCGCAGCCCATGCCGGATAATCCACTCCGTGGCCTTTGACGGCGATTCCCATTCCCAGGCGTCGATGATCTCATGAGCATGCGATGGGCTCTCTTTCATCAGGTCGTTGAGGTTGTTGCCGACCGATTTTTGGACAAATTTCACAGGATCGTGGCGCAGATTGCCGAGGATGGTCTTGTAGGTGTCGAAAAAACGCAGGGCGATCAGGCTTTTGCGTGCCCATGGGAGACGGATGCGCAGGCACTCGCTGGCCAGTCGGCGGACGTGCACGTTGGGATCGGTGCTCCAGGCCAGGACCGTTTGGAGTGTGCCCTCCGGCTCAGCTTTTTTACGAAGTCGGCTGCCGGGAAGACCGGAGAAACCTCAGCGATCTTTCCGGCAAGCAACCGGGCGCATTCCTCGTCGTAATAGTCCTTGTGTTTTTTGGCCATTCTGGTTCTTCTTCGAGATAGCAAAACGGATCTGGTTGAGTTAATATAACCCCTTTTTAATCGGGCCGTAAGCGGCCAGGTTCATATGATGCAAGTTACTATTTGGAGAATTCTCATTATTTGACGAAAGTCATTTTGCGCGTCAGCGAGTAGCTGGCAGCGTCCATGCGGTACAGGTAAACGCCGCTTGTGAGTGCCGAAGCGTCAAACCGGGCGACATATTGCCCCGGCTC
>PWWP01000151.1 GCA_003562075.1 Gemmatimonadota bacterium | reverse complement strand
TGAAGTTCTCCAAGCGGGCTGGGGACTACCTGACCCTCCGGGACCTGGTGGAGGAGGTCGGGGTGGATGTGACCCGATACTTCTTCCTCATGCGGAAGCCGGAGGCCCACCTGGTCTTCGACCTGGACTGGGCTCGGGATCAGTCCGACAAGAACCCGGTCTACAAGGCCCAATACGCCCACGCCCGGGTCTGCTCCATCTTCCGCAAGGCACAGGAAGAGGAGCTGGACCAAGACCTCCCGCAGCCGGATGTGGCCCGTCTCACCGAGAGTTCTGAACGGGAGCTCATCCAGACCCTGGGCGAGTTACCGGAGGTCGTGGAGCGAGCCGCAGAGGCCCGGGCGCCCCACCTCATCTGCGACTACCTGGAGCAGGCCGCCGGCCAGGTCAATGCCTGGTATCACGCCGGCAATCCAAGCCGGAATCCGGAGCTGGCGGTTCTTCATTCCGATCGCGAGCTTCGCTCGGCCCGCCTGGCTCTGAGCCAGGCCGTCCGGATCGTTCTGGCCAACGCCCTGGCCGTCCTGGGCCTCCACGCGCCGGATCGGATGGAGCGATCCGAGGCCGAGGCGGCGGAGGGCGGCCAGGTGGCGAACACCGCGTCGGTGACTCCCGGCAACGCAGAAGGGGAAGGGGGCCACACATGAGCATCCTGGCAGTGGGAAGTGTGGCCCTGGACGGAGTGGAAACCCCCTTCGGATCGGTGAAGGAGGCGGTGGGCGGATCTGCGGTCCATTTCTCATCTGCTGCCTCCCTTTTCGGCCCCGTCCAGATGGTAGGGGTGGTAGGGGATGACTATCCCATGGAGAAGCTGACCTTTCTGGAAAACCGGGGGGTTGACCTCTCGGGTGTGGTCCAGCGTCCAGGGAAGTCTTTCCGTTGGTCGGGGCGGTACACCCATGACCTGAGTTCCCCGGAGACGTTGGAGACCGAATTGGGGGTGTTCGCTGACTTCCATCCCCAGATTCCCCCGGCCTTCCAGTCGCCGGAGATCCTCTTTTTGGGAAACATCGACCCTCGCCTGCAGCTGGAAGTCCTGAAGCAGGTGGACCGGCCCGGGGTGGTGGCCTGCGACACCATGAACTACTGGATCTCCGGTAGCCGGGAGCCCCTCATGGAGCTCCTCTCCCATGTGGATATCCTCATGCTGAATGAAGGTGAGATCCGGCAACTGGCCAACGAACCCAATCTGGTCCGGGCCGCCCGCTGGGCCCGGAAACAGGGTCCCAGTCGGGTAGTGGTGAAGAAGGGCGAACACGGCGCTCTCCTCTTTGATGGAGACGGGGCTCAGCAGATCTTCTTCATCCCAGGCTACCCGCTGGAGGAAGTCTACGACCCCACCGGAGCTGGAGACGCCTTCGCCGGAGGGTTCCTTGGCGCGCTCCGGACCTCCGATCCGCTCAACCCCCAATCGCTCCGTCGGGGGATGGTCATGGGATCTGTCACCGGGTCGCTGGCAGTAGAGGAGTTCAGTGTGGACCGCCTGGCCCGGGCTGACCGACAGGAGTTGGCTCGCCGGGCCCGGGAGTTTCGACGGATGACCCACTTCGAGCTGGATGAGATCGACAGGGAGGAGGTGCTTCATGGCTGATCAGGACAGGGGTGGTGGTGGACTGGACTACCGGAGCGCAGGAGTGGACCTGGAGAAGGCCGATCGGGCAAAGGAGGGTATCCGCAGTCTGGTAGAAGGAACTCGGGATCGCTGGACCCTCTCGGGACTGGGAAGCTTCGGCGGGCTCTACCAGGTCCCGGACGACGTGGAGAGCCCCGTCCTGGTTTCCTCCGCCGATGGGGTCGGCACCAAGCTCAAGCTGGCTTTCCGTACCGGGGTCCACGACACGGTGGGCCAGGACCTTGTGAACCACTGCGTCAACGACATCCTGGTGCAGGGCGCGCGCCCACTCTTCTTCATGGACTATCTGGCCACCGGAGAGATGGATGAAGGCGTGATAGAAGCCGTGGTGGCTGGAATGGCCCGAGCCTGTCAGGAGAACCGGTGTAGCCTCCTGGGTGGTGAGACGGCTCAGATGCCGGACTTCTATCAGCCGGGCGAATACGACCTGGCCGGGTTCATCGTAGGGATCGTGGGTCGGAAACAGATCCTGGATGGGAGCCGTGTGCAGGACGGCGACCTCCTGGTGGGATTGCCCTCGTCAGGGCTACACACCAACGGGTATACCCTGGCCCGCAAGATCATCTTCGAGCGTGCCGGACTCTCGGTGGAGGACAAGATCCCAGGGACGACGGAGACAGTGGGTCCCGCCCTCCTTCGGATCCACCGGAGCTACCTCCCCTCTCTGGGTCCCGAGCTGGAACGGGACTCGATCCGGGCCATGGCCCACATCACCGGAGGTGGGATTCCCGGTAATCTTCCCAGGGTGCTTCCCGAGGGGTTGGGCGCCCGAATCCTGAAGGACAGCTGGCAAGTGCCGGCCCTCTTCCAGGCTCTGGCCCAGCTGGGAGACGTGGATGTCCAGGAGATGTTCAGAGTCTTCAACATGGGCGTAGGGATGATCGTCGTGACGGATCCAGACGAAGGGCCGGAGCTGGTCGCCCGACTCAGGGACCGAGGTGAGGGCGCCTGGATCCTGGGTCGTGTCGAGGCCGGAGAAGGGGTGGAGCTGGAGTGACGAAGATCCAGTCCTTCCCGGGGTCTGGCTGCAAGCCGGGTCGAACGCGCGGCAAGATCCTCCGGATCGGAGCGCTGTCCCTGAGCGCCTTCATCCTCCTCGGTGCCACCGGCCAGGGATTGGAGGGCCAGTCCGATCC
>PWWP01000284.1 GCA_003562075.1 Gemmatimonadota bacterium | reverse complement strand
CAACCATCCAGGCACTCAAAAACCGTTTTTCCGGAAACGGGCAGCAGCACGGAATCCTCAGCCTGATCCCTGTCAGCATCACGGAAAGGGAATCCATTTCCAGGAAGCTGATTGAAGCATAACGTTCCATCAGCCAGGTTCCATCAGCCAGGTTCCATCAGCCAGGTTCCATCAGCCTGTTCCGTTAAGTAAGGTGCTGTTCGCCAGATTTCTTTTGCCAGGTTTTATGCTAACCTGGTTCCATTAACCAACTACTATTCGCAATATGATAGTTTAAGTACACTATCACTGACTAAAAAAATTGAATCATGAAGCTGATTACCTTGCGAAAAACCCCCACTATCCTGCTGATATTTTCAATACTGCTGACAGGCTCTTCCTGCTCAAATGAGCCCGGATCTTCTTCTGAACCTGTTCCGGTGACTGTGGGACAGGACAAGGATGGCAACTACACTGTCTTCCGGGATGGAGAGCCCTATTTCATAAAGGGCGCTGGTGGAAGCACCCGGCTTGATCTTCTTGTGGAATCGGGTGGAAATTCCATCCGGACCTGGACTACCAACGACGCTGAACGCATACTTGACGAGGCACATGAGCGGGGTCTGACCGTCATGCTTGGAATCTGGCTGGGACACGAACGGCATGGTTTCGATTATGACGATGAACAAGCCGTTGCACGCCAGAAAGAGGAAGCACGTGAAAAGATCCTTCAGTACAAGGATCATCCCGCACTGCTGACCTGGGGGCTGGGCAACGAAGTAAACCTGAGATATACCAACACCCGTGTCTGGCACGCTGTTGAAGATATCGCAAAAATGGCCAAAAAGCTGGCACCTGACAAGCTCGTCACGACCGTTATTGCCGGGATCAGCGAAGAAAATGCCCGTTTGATCAAGGAAAAAGTACATTCCATTGATTTTCTCAGCATCAATACCTATGGTGGCCTCGACCAGTTGCCTGAGCGTGTCCGGGAAACCGTCTGGGACGGACCCTATGCGGTGACCGAATGGGGACCCACCGGGCACTGGCAGGTGGACCGCACCGATTGGGATGTTCCCATTGAGCCAACCAGCACCGAGAAATCCGAGCAGTACCGGTCCCGGTATCAGAACAGCATCCTGGGTGATTCTGAAAGATGCATAGGGTCTTACACCTTCCTTTGGGGTCAAAAACAGGAAACGACACCCACCTGGTTCGGACTGTTCCTTGAAACCGGTGAAATAACCGAAGTGGTGGATGCCATGCATTACAACTGGACCGGCGAGTGGCCCGAGGAGCGTGCGCCATCCATCCACAGCTTAACCATTGACGGACAATCGGCTCGCGATAACATCTATCTGAATCCCGGCGATACTTACAGTGCATCCGTTGAGGGATCACATCCGCATGGTCAAGCCTATGAGGTGCGCTGGGAGTTCCTGCCGGAAAGCACGGATATCCGGATCGGCGGTGATCCCGAAGAGCGTCCCGAAACCATCCCTGGTCTGGAAGTGGAAAAGGACGGTGAGACACTCGTGTTTCGCGCTCCTGGAACCCCTGGCCCCTACCGTCTTTTCACCTATCTTGTAACAGCAGAAAACCGCGCCGCTACAGCCAATATCCCGTTCTACGTCAGGGAAGACAACTAATCTTTCCTTCTATTTCAGAGAAGACAGACAACAGATCTTTCCCTCTATTTCAGGGGGAAGCGACTGATTTTTTCTACGTGTATCGGAGACATCAGGATCTTTCGTGTTATGGTGTGTTTGTACGTGGCTCGTGCTTCTTCATCGTCAGATGAACGAAGACCATTCGAACCACCTGTCATTGAATCAATGTCATCTTGCGGATGAGACTGGTCTGACCCGCCTGCAGTCGGTACACATACACGCCACTCGAAAGCTGTGAGGCGTCAAATGCCACGCTATGCCGGCCGGCTTCATGCATGCCCTGGGCGACAGTGGCAACGCGTTGCCCCATCACATTGAATAAATCTAGACGGACATCCGCCTTTACCGGCAGATCAAACATGATAACTGTGGTTGGATTGAACGGGTTCGGATAGTTCTGATGCAGCTCATGCGCCAAAGGAACCCCGGCTCCCGGATCATCTATGGATGTCGGCACGTCGCCTGCAAATACGTGGAGGTCATCAAAATACCATGTGAAGTCCTCGCTGCCGTCCCCCACCTGTCCCTCCTCGAAATCAAAAATAAGAGTGATGAGGTCCCACTGGTTCTCAAAGCCAGCCCCGCTCATGTCCCAGGACATCTCCTCCCACTCGCCGCTGGTGGTAGTGGGTTCGGCAATTTGATAATCCATCACACCATTCTGCTGTTCGACTTTCATCAGAACCTGCACACCTTCCCTTGGGGACCAGACTTTCATGGTGATGGTGTGATTGTCCTCATCAAACACAAACCCCCTGTTCACGTGCATGAAGGCGCCGCCCCAGAACGCCCCGCCGTCCTTGACCATCCTGCCGACCCAGTCGCTGTCATTGACTTCATGGGGATGCGGATTTTCAACGACGGTGATCTCTCCGCCGGAGAATCCTGTGAATGCTCTTTCCCAATCGAAGCTGTAATCTTCAAAGGTCAGAGGCAGTGATACGGGCAGCATGCCGCCTGGGGTATCCGGTACATCGAGATCGGCCCCGAACACATCCAGCTCGTCAAAGTACCACGCGAAATTGTCGCTGCCATCACCAATCTGCCCCTCCTCGAAATCGAAAATGAGGGTGATGATGTCCCACTCTTCCTGATAGCCACCGAAGCTGACCTCCCAGGTCAGCTTTTCCCACTGCTGGCT